>DYLM01000068.1 GCA_020722095.1 Chloroherpeton thalassium | reverse complement strand
CGTATTTTTAAAGCAAAAGGACGTATTTTTAAAGTAAAAGGACGTATTTTTAAAGCAAAAGGACGTATTTTTAAAGCAAAAGGACGTATTTTTAAAGCAAAAGGACGTATTTTTAAAGCAAAAGGACGTATTTTTAAAGTAAAAGGACGTATTTTTAAAGTAAAAGGACGTATTTTTAAAGTAAAAGGACGTGAAAATACTTCAAAGGGTATTGTAAATAGATATGATTAATTTATAAAAAAAGTAATATTAGTATAAAATAAAGTAATTGCGTTTAATTACAATCTATTTTATTCCAATAATTTATTTATAATATAGTTTTGTTCTAAGATATGGATTTTAGATGAACCAGTAGCGGTTGCTGAGCTTGCTTTTCTGCCTATAAATTTAATCTTAGCACCCGGAAAATATTCATTAAAGTACATTGCTATATGATTCCAATATCCTTGATTCTTAGGTTCTTCCTGAAACCAAACAACTTCACGTGCATTTGAATATTTATTTAAAGCATTTAAAATTAAATTATTATCTAAAGGATATAATTGTTCCAATCTTATAATTGCAATATCATTAATATTCTTCTTATGGAGAGCTTCCAGAACATCATAATATGCTTTTCCAGTTAAAAAGACCAATTTACGATAGGAATCATTTGGGAACGAATTATTATCAATCAATTCCAAGAAGTTACCATTAGTAAATTCTTTCAAATCAGACGAAACTAAAGGATGACGGAGCATACTCTTAGGAGTAAAGACTATTAATGGAACGCGTTTGGGCAAAAATGCTTGGCGACGAAGCAAATGGAAGAAGTTAGCGGGCGAAGTTATATTGCAAACAATCATATTATTTTCAGCACAAAGCTGAAGATACCTTTCGGGACGTCCACTTGAATGTTCAGGACCTTGTCCATCATAACTATGGGGCAAAAACATAGTTAAATTGGAATATTGCGACCATTTAGTTTCCCCGCAAGCAAGATATTGGTCAACAATTGGTATTGCATTATTCGAAAAATCACCAAATTGAGCCTCCCAGATAGTTAAACCATCTTTTTCTATCAGACTATAACCATATTCGAAACCTAAAACGGCATATTCTGAAAGAGGACTATCAAGAACACGGAAAGAACCTTGTGATTCTGAGAGATGATTAAGCGGATTATATCTATCTTCGTTCAAAAAATCTACCCAAACAGAGTGACGATGACTAAAAGTGCCTCGTTGCGAATCTTGACCAGACAAACGGACATCGCGATTATCCAAAAGTAAAGAGCCATAGGCAAGTAGCTCAGCCATTCCCCAATCTATCGAAGACTTTTCGGCATAAACCATTTTATTACGGCGGTCGAGCAAAGATTTAACTTTAGGATTGATATTAAAACGAGGCGGAACTGTAGTTAATTTATCAGTAATGAACTTGATTTGGTCTTCGGGGACTTTAGTTTCGATTGTATCTAAATATAAATTATCATCAATTCCAAAAGAATGAATATCATAAGTTGGTTTAATATTGTTTTCTTTGTAATAATCAAACTCATTTTGGAGATTTTCGCTTATTTCGCGATAGATTTTTTCAACTTCGATATTAGAAAGAACTTTAGCATCAATTAAACGGGACGAATATTTACGGGAAATAGGTTTAAGCTGTTTGATTTTACGGTATAACAGAGGTTGAGTATATGTTGGTTCATCAGCTTCGTTATGTCCGTATTTACGGTAGCATAATAAATCAATAACAATATCCGAATGGAACTCTTTGCGATACCAAAAAGCAAATTCAGCAACAAAAGCAACAGCTTCGGGATTATCTCCATTGACGTGAATGATTGGTGCTTGAATCATTTTGGCAATATCTGTGGAATAATAAGTTGAACGTGATTGGTCAGCATTTGTGGTAAAGCCAATTTGATTATTAACGATAATATGAATAGTCCCTCCCGTAGCGTAGCCATCTAATTCAGATAAATTTAGGGTTTCCATCACCACACCCTGACCGGCAAATGAAGCATCACCGTGCACAAGAATAGGCATTACTTTATGATATTCTTTATCTTGAATTTTATTGGAAATTGCATGAGCAATTCCTTCCACAACAGGATCTACCATTTCCAAGTGACTGGGATTAGCTGCCAAGTGTACATTTAATTTATTGCCGTTTTGGGAAGAGTAGTCGCCATTATAACCCAAATGGTATTTAACATCACCGGAACCTTGGTAATTTTCATCATCAAAATCACCTTCAAATTCACGAAAAATCTTCTGAATGCTTTTGCCTAAAATGTTTGCCAAAACATTCAATCTTCCACGATGCGCCATTCCTATAACTACACTATGTAGTCCAAGATCAGCACTGTTTTCTAATAGCACATCCATCAAGGCAATAAGCGATTCTGCACCTTCCAATGAAAACCGCTTTGTCCCGATAAATTTAGTATGCAAGAAATTCTCAAAATTTTCGGCAAGAGCAATTTTCTTCAATAATCTGACTTTACTTTCTTTGGGAATTTTATAAGATCCACGAGCATTTTCAAAGTATTTCTTTATCCAATTCTTTTTCTCAAAATCTTGGATGTGCATAAATTCAATACTTGTTTGTCCGCAATAGGAATCTCTTAATATCTCTAATGTTTCACGCAAAGTAATATTATTATCAGCCCAAGAATCATCAACATGGAACTTTCTGTCTAAATCCCAAATTGTAAAACCATAAAATGATGGATCGAGCTCAGGATAATTATAGCTTGCCACGCCTAATGGATTGGTTGATGCAAGCAAATGCCCGCGAACTCGATAAGCATTAATCATTTGATTAATATGTGCAGTTTTCTCGGCAAGATCATCAGAATTATTGAAGGAAGTATTCTTATCGCTAACCCATCTATATGCTTCGAATGGAACATTTAATGAGTAGAAAATTTGGTCGTAGAAGTTTTCTTCGCCTAATAATAATTTATGAATATATGCTAAAAATTCAGCAGATTCTGCCCCTTGGATAATTCTATGATCGTAAGTATTAGAAATTGTCACTACTTTGGAAATCGCTAATTGGCTTAACATCGCGGGGGCAACTGCCTGAAATTCTGTTGGATAATCGATGGAACCAATTCCAATAATACAGCCTTGACCTTTCATCAATCTTGGTGCCGAGTAAGCAGTGCCAATCATTCCTGGATTAGTTAGAGTAACGGTTGTATCTTGCAAATCAGATAAATCTAATTTATTCTTTCTGGCTTTGGTTACCAGCCCGTCATATTCAGCTAAAAATGTATCGAAATGAATTTTGTCTGCATCTTTGATATTTGGAACAATTAGCATTCGTGAGCCATCACTTTTCTCTAAATCAACAGCAATGCCAAAATTTACTGACTTGCGGATAAGTCGGTTCAGTCTTCCATTGATTTTAGCGATTGAGGAATTCAAATTAGGATAGCGAGTTAATCCTTTTACGATTGCCCAAGCAATTATGTGAGTAAAGGATACTTTGCTTTTATAATTTTTACTTAAATGATTATTGATTATTCTTCTATTTTCATCTAAAACTTTAATTGGAATTGTGCGATAAGAAGTGGCAGTTGGCACTTCCAAACTATCCTGCATATTTACGGCGATTTTTTCTTGCAATGTAGTCATTGGTTCGGCAATTTCGTATTGCTTTGCCTTATATTGCTCTTGTGAAATTGGCTTAACTTCCTTATTTACAATGGGGGTAGCAGAAGTTGATGCTTCTTGTTTGATTTGTCCTTTGTTTTTTGCAAAAGTTTGTTCAGTTTGTTCGTTGGATTGATTTCGGTTTTCGAAATACGACCTCCATTGAGGACTAACTGAATTCGGGTCTTTTAGATAATCAAAATATAATTCGTTTATATACGCTTCATTAGGATTCATAATAATGTTATTTATAATATTTTTAGCAAACAATAAATAGATAATTTGTATTGACAATTATGAGTTAAATGTATTGTTTAAACAATAAAAATCGTTCTAAAATTTCAATATGATATTTAAACTGACAAAAGCATTTTTTTAGCTTATGAAGGATATCGCATACCATACAAATTACCAATTAGAAGATAATTACTGGTGGTTTTTGGCAAGAAGACAAATAATTCGTGATTTAATCGAACAAAAAATCCCAATTTCCAAAGATGAATATTTAGTAGATATTGGCTGTGGCACTTGTGGAATGGCTAAATTTTTATCAGAAAAGTTTAATGTTGTTGCTCTCGACAAATCCCAACTTGCTGCTGAATATTGCAAGAAACGCGGAATAAAAGATGTGCATCTAACCGAACTTGCTGACTTCCCAAATGAAAAATATAAAATAAAAGTTGCAACAATTTTAGATGTTATCGAGCATATCGAAGACGACAAGAAGATTGCCCATCAATTATTTGACTTTCTCCCAGATGGAGCTTGGCTTGTGGCAACAGTGCCTGCTTATCAATTTTTATGGAGTTACCACGACGAAGTGCATAAACATTACCGCCGTTATACAAAAGGCAAAATTGTGAAATTATTAAAATCCGCTGGTTTTAGCATACAATTTTCCAGTTATTTCAATACTCTACTTTTTCCAATTGCCTTGCTAAAGCGGTTTATTGATATTATCACTCAAGTTGATAAGAAAAACGAATATGCTATCGAAATTGTTCCTAATTTTGTAAATAAACTTTTTACAAAAATCTTTGCATCAGAAAGAAAATTCTTGAAATTTTTAAGATTTCCTTTTGGTTTATCAATTTTAGTGATTGCCAAAAAAGATATTAATACAAAAACGAATTAATTAGTGATAAAATATGAAAACAAAAAAAGAAAAAAATCAAATTTCATCTGATAACCAAATAAAGTCCAATACTTCGATCCCAGCAAATATCAAAATAGTGCCCACTCCTGCCAAAAACTTACCAATATATTGGGCAATTATTATTTTTGCAGTAACTACCATTGTGTTTTTCAATGGACATTTGTTTGGCGATTTTTATTTTTGGGAAGATTTTGCCGAGTATATTTTACCAACGCAATCCTTTGCTGCATCGCAATTTGCAGATGGGACGATTCCATTTTGGAACCCGTATTCATTAGGCGGAATGCCATTCTTTGCTGATATTCAAGTTGGTTTCTTCTATCCAATTAATCGTTTGCTTACTCTTTTTGTTGGCGATAATGGAATTATTCCTGTTGGAATATTACAATTTGTGATAATTCTGCATTTCTTTATTGCTCAAATCAATTATTTTATATTTGCTCGCTATCTGAAAATTAGTTTTTGGGGTGCTGTATTTAGTGCGATTGCATATTCCTTTGCATTCCCTATTCTATTGCATATAATTCACCCAATGATTGTATATCATTTTACTTGGTTTCCTTTGATTTTCTTCTTTTTCAAGAAAGGTTTGGACGAGCAAAATATTAAATTAACCACAACTGCTGGATTAATACTTGGCTTTACAATGCTTTCGGGGCATCCGCAGGTAACATTATATTTTGGGATGATTTTGGGATTATATTTGGTTTGGGATATAATTAGCGATATTATTAAGAATAAAGTATTTAATAAAGTTGCAACAAGTAAATTAACTTTTGGGTTAATTGCCCTAATTCTTGCAGTTGGAATTTATTCTATACAACTATTCCCATCAAATGAATTAGCCAAACATTCTGTTCGTTCTGTCACAAATTACGAAAAATCAGCAGAAAATTCACTTCAATTAAAGCAAGTATTTACTTTGGCTTTTCCAAAACTTTTTGGATATTACAATGCAGATAACGAAACAAAGTATCCAATTAATTATACTGATACTTACGATGGCAAGGAACAACAGGTTAAGAATTATTACTACTGGGAAACAGCAATTTATTTTGGGATTGTTCCACTAATTTTAGCAATATTCGGGCTTTTTCTCGTCCCAAAAGATTCATTCAAATGGTTCTTGATTTTTATCATTACATTCGGACTTTTGTATTCATTTGGCAAGTATTTTGTGTTGCATCAAGCATTTTATAATTTGCCGTTCTTTGGAGTATTCCGTAATCCCGTAAGAATGTTCACTTTCTCGATGTTTGGATTGACATTATTTTCGGGTTTTTTCTTTGATTATATTTTCCAACAAATTAATAACATAAGATTAATAAATTATACTTATGTAATTTTTGGAGTATTCTTCCTTTTGGTAATATTTGCAATTACAGGAAGTTTGCAATCATTTTTGGGAATAGATAAGCAATTTGTAGAGTATTCAATAAATTCGTCAAGTACTTTATTTATTGTAATTTTTGCAATTTCATCGATATTCTATGCAATTAAAGGAAAATTGAATGCAACATTTTTGGGGATTATTTTAACAATTTTAGTATTTGTAGATATTTATATTCAAGGTAGCGATTTTACTAAAAGCAAAATTAATCCTGCTCAAAAATATGAAATCAATGCAGATATGAAGAAGTTCCTAACTCCGCAATCACCGCAGGATTTTTACCGTGTAAAAACTCGCATTTATTCTCCATCGTATATGGCGGTTCAAAGAAATCAAGGTTTGATTTCTGAAATTTATATGTTGGAAGGTTATAATCCGCTTGTTCTAAAATTAGCATCTATTCCATTTCCTTGGGAAGGCACATTCCAATTATTAAATGTAAAATATGACATAAAGATTGATTCTACGCAAGGAATGCCTGTTTTCTATGAGAATACCAATCGCTTGGGTGCGGCTTGGCTTGTGACAAAGGCAAAATACCACGATACTGTGAATGCTCGTGGGTATTTCTACGAACATCCAATTGATATTGCCAAAGAAGTTGTGCTTCACTCGAATATTCCAAATATCAATAAATATAATTCCATCGATACCAATTTTACTCAAAAAGTGGTTTGTACTAATTATTCGCCAAATAAAATTGAATACAAAACAAGTTCCAACAAAAATGCAATTATGGTTTTTGCTGAAATTTATTATCCTGATTGGGTGGCTACAATTGATGGCAAAGAAACTGAAATTTATCAAGCAAATTATTCGGTGCGTGCAATTGAATTACCCAAAGGCGAACATAAAGTTGTAATGGAATATCGCTCTAAAGGATTTCAAGCAGGAGCCTATGGATTTATGATTTCAATTATTTTGTCAATTATCTTTTTAGTATTCTCAAATAAAATTAATTCCATTTTCAATAAAAAATAATATAAAATGCAAGTTCGTGAAAAAATATTAAGAAAACCCGATTGGTTAAAAATAAAGATTAGCAATAACAATGAGTTTTCGTCTGTATCAGAAATTTTGAATGAGAACGAAGTTCATACTATTTGCGTAAGTGGGAATTGCCCTAACAAGCACGAATGTTGGGCACGAGGCACTGCCACAATAATGATTATGGGTGATATTTGCACTCGTCATTGCAAATTTTGTAATGTTGCGGCGGGTCATCCACTTCCATTAGACCAAAATGAGCCAATCAAAGTTGCTCGTTCCATCAAACTTATGAAACTTAAACATTGCGTGCTAACTTCGGTTGACCGCGATGATTTGCCAGATTACGGAGCAAATCATTGGGCAAAAACAATTCAGGAAGTTAAGGAAATAAATCCTGGAATTACGATAGAGAGCCTAATTCCCGATTTTAATGGTGATTTCGGCAAATTGGATATAGTTCTTTCGGCTGGTTCAGATGTGGTTTCGCATAATTTAGAGACAGTCCGGAGCATCACTCCCAAATTACGAAGCAAAGCCCAATACGACAGAAGCCTAATGATTTTGGAACATATTTCTAAAATGGGACATACAGCCAAATCAGGAATTATGGTTGGAGTAGGCGAAACCAAAGAAGAAGTATTTGAATTGATGGATGATTTGCTGAAAGTAAATTGCAAAATTTTGACTATCGGGCAATATTTGCAGCCAACTCTAAAGCATTATCCTGTAATGGAATACGTGCATCCAGATATTTTTGCTGAATACAAAGAAGTTGGATTGCAAAAGGGATTTCGATTTATTGAAAGTGGTCCGATGGTGCGTTCCTCGTATTTTGCAGAACGACATATCAATGTTGAATTAAAATAAATGCAAGAAGAAATGAGCAAATTAATTTTTCAAGATTTAGGTTTAATTAAATATAAAGATGCTTGGGATTATCAAGAAAAATTGCATAATTCATTGAAAGAAGAAAAAGTTTCTGGCAATCAAATCAGCAATGAATACTTGCTTTTTTGCGAACATCCAAATGTTTATACAATTGGCAAAAGCGGAAATAAAGATAATTTATTGTTAGATTATTTGCAATTACAAGCAAAAAATGTTGAGTTTTTCAATACAAATCGCGGTGGAGACATTACTTATCACGGGCCTGGGCAAATTGTTGGCTATCCAATAGTAGATTTAGATTCACGCAAGGTTGGAGTGAAAAAGTATATTTGGCTTTTAGAAGAAGCAATTATCAATACATTGGAAGAATACGGCATTACAGCAGGTAGAATGGACTCGGCAACGGGAGTTTGGTTGGATACCGATATTCCAAATGCTGCCCGAAAGATTACGGCAATTGGAGTGAAAGTATCGCGAGCAATCACAATGCACGGATTTGCATTTAATATCAATACAAATTTGCAATATTTCAATTACATTAATCCTTGCGGATTTACCGACAAAGGAGTAACCTCGCTTGCCAAAGAATTAGGCAAAGAACAAAATATTAATGAAGTAAAAGCAAAATTAAAATATCATTTAGAAAAATTGCTATTTTAAAGAAAAAAATAATCACATCAATCTAATTTTATAATATTAACATTTATTTTTGCAATTTTGTATTTGTTGTTTTTACAATTTTTTCTACTTTCTATTTATTAATCTACTTATATATTAATATGTTCAAGAAAATTTTCATTTTATTATTCAAACTTGGAATTGCCTTTTTAGTTGGGTCGGTTCTGATAGTGGCAATTTATACAGTAATCAATCCTCCAATCACTCCATTTATGGCTATACGAACATTTGAATATTTGCTAAATGGCGAAGAAGTTCGATTGCGTAAGGATTGGGTAAGCTACGAAGATGTAAATAAACGTTTAATTCGTGGGTTGGTTGGAGCCGAAGATGCCCGGTTTATGCGTCATAGCGGTTTTGATTGGAAGGCTATCAAGGCTGCCCAAAAATATAATGAACGAATGGATGGCAAAAAGAAACGCGGGGCAAGCACAATTTCAATGCAGACCGCAAAAAATGCTTTTTTGTGGAATGGTCGAAATTATTTTCGTAAAGGTCTCGAAGCATATTTCACGGTATTAATCGAAGCAATTTGGGGCAAGAAGAGAATACTGGAAGTTTATGTAAATATAATAGAATGGGGACACGGGATTTATGGCGCCCAAGCTGCCTCGCAATTTTACTTCAACAAAGATGCCAAAGATTTAACCGCACGTGAAGCGGCACTGCTTGCCGCGATTGTACCAAATCCAAGACGCTGGAGTGCGTCAGCACCAACTCCATACATCCAAAAACGTGCAAGTTGGATTATGGGGAGAATGAATTCAGTTGCAATTCCAAAAGATGATTAGGGCTGGGTGTTGGGCGTTAGGTACGAGATGTCATTGCGGGCGTTAGCGAGACAATCTCATTATTTTAACCACAAAGGACACAAAGAAAATGGCACAAAGAGCACAAAAAAGAAAACCCAACGCCTAATGCCCAGCACCCATACATCATTTTCAAATTTTCAAATTAAACATTTCTAATTATTTTATTTATTGTTATGCAATTCTGCTAATTTATCTAATGCTCTTATCATTCTCGTTAGTCCAATTCCCCCGCCAACTCTTGGCACTTGTGGAAGATCTAAAAATGTGCCAAGCTCGTATAAAACTCTTGCCCGCGAAAAATGTGCATATAAAATTTCTGCATACTTGCCATCTGAAATGCTATGAAATCTATCTTGCATAATTTGAGGATTGATTTCTCTTTCGGCACTTCCTATTGTTTCCATTCCAAACATAATAGTATCAACTTTATTAGCTGTTATGCCATTTGGATTTCGTTTCATATTCCAAAATGGAGAAGTGTATTCAGGAAAATTCTTTAAAAATAAAATATCAGCAATCTCATTACCAATTTTTTCTTCTGCTTCTGCATCAATATCTTTTTTCTCCAACAATTTTGATAAATCAAGATAATCAATTTCAAAATATTTGTCATTTTCAATTTTTAAATTATGTTTTGAATTAAATTCGGAATTATGAAGTTCTTTAGGAAATCCTAAATATTCCAATAATTCCATTTCCATAGTAATTAAATCATTAAAATCACCTTTAAATTCAAATTCAAACATTGGAAATATCAAATCGTGCCTTCCGGGAATTGGATTTGCTTCTTGTCTGTAAGAAGTAGTAAGGCAAAAAACACCAGAATAATCTGGATTTGCAAGAAGTTCGTATTCTAAATCCATTTGACCTGTTTGTCTTAGGGGCCAAACTGTTCCAGAATATTGAAAAGTAGCAATGGTTGATGGATCTTCGCAAGCTGCTAAAATGCTCAATCTTGGTTGAGTTGCAGCTTCGATAAAACCTCTTTCTTCAAAAAAGTTTCTGAGTTTTTTGACTGTTGCATAATATTTGCGAGTGTTGATAATTGGTTGTGCATACATAATTATACCTTTATTTTAATTAATACAAAAAAAAAGCCCATCAGGGCTTGATAAAAATTACTTCGTATAAATAAAAAAAAGTCCAAATAATTGGACTTTTTTAAAAATAATAAATTAAATAATATATTAATCTCTTGGATTTTTGTCTTTTTTAATTTTATTTTAGGTTTGGAATGTTTACTCATTTCAATAAATTTAAATTCAACAAAATTACGAAAATCAAAGTTAATGACAAAAAGATAATTTGGAAAATTGTAAAAAAGTTTTCCACAATTTTAAAAAAAATAGATTTGTTCAGAACGCAGATCTGCGTACCCTACAAAATTCTCCATCTGTGATCCCGACTGGTCGGGACAGGAAGGGGTTAGGGAGAGGTTCTGAAAAACAAATTTTACACATTTTGTAATATTTCCCAAAATAATGTGTTATATATTTGTTGATTTTAATAT
>DYLM01000067.1 GCA_020722095.1 Chloroherpeton thalassium | reverse complement strand
AAAGCGGTACGTGAGCTGGGTTCAGAACGTCGTGAGACAGTTCGGTCCCTATCTAGTGTGGGCGTAAGATACTTGAGGGAACCCGCCATTAGTACGAAAGGACCGTGGCGCCAGGACCTACGGTGAATCTGTTGTTATACCAATGGCATTGCAGAGTAGCCAAGTCCTGAACGGATAAGTTCTGAAAGCATCTCAAGAACGAAACCTATCCCAAGATTAGGTATCTTTTAAGGATCCAGGTAGACGACCTGGTTGATAGGCTTCAGGTGTAAGCACAGTAATGTGTTTAGCCGAGAAGTACTAATAATCCGTCAGCTTGTCAGGTAAGTTGTTATACAACATACTAAACTAACTTGCATTTCGCATCTTAATTTGTTCTATGAAAATTTTTGCTTGGTGGTTGTAGAGCAGAGGGTACACCTCTTCCCATTCCGAACAGAGTAGTTAAGCTCTGCATCTCTGATGGTACTGTATGGGCAACTGTATGGGAGAGTAGGTCACTGCCAAGCTATTTTTAAAAACTCCAATTGATTTCGATCAGTTGGAGTTTTTTTTATTATTTTATCTTTTCAAAAAAATTATGTTAGTAAAGATAAAATAATTACAAAATTTAATAACCTTCTTGTTACCAATCTATTAATTAATATTTATATTGATTAATATTAAATAAAATAGAGGCTGTCTCATAATTCAGCTTTTACAAAACAATTTCCATCAATCAAGTTATGGCTTGTGGGAATTACATAACATCGGAAAACCTTATCCTCATTATTAACCATAGTAGAGAAATGATTCCGCATTTTTGGGCCAAAACCTTATAACCTTATTAAATTATTAAAATTAGGAAATAAGGTTATTGGATTAGTTTGGTTAATTTCTTTCTACTAATGTTATTCTGTTGAATAATGTTTTAAAATGTTTTTATTTAATCTTTTCCAAAAAAATAACTTATTAGACAGCCACCTAATCTAAAATTTTTATTTTGAAAATGAATTTATAGAGTTTCGATAATCTTCTGCTTTACATCGTCAGTTGTTTTGCCTTCCAAAACCAAATTCTTTTTAGAATTGAATGCAAAAGGAGAATAAAAATATTCTTCCTGACTTGGAGTTTTAGAGATATTCTTACCGAAATTAGCTAAATCTGGTCTTTGTTTACCAATTTTGTCTTGAATTGCCATCAATCCCATAATTAAGTTCTCCGGACGTGGTGGGCATCCCGACACATACACATCGACGGGCAAGAATTGATCCACGCCTTGCACTACGGGATATGAACGGAACATTCCGCCTGTGGAAGCACAAACGCCCATCGAAATCACCCATTTTGGGTCGGGCATTTGGTCGTAAATCTTACGAACTACCCAAGACATTTTGTAAGTAACTGTTCCTGCAATAATCAACACATCGCTTTGGCGAGGTGTCATACGGAAAACTTCGGAACCAAAACGCGATACATCGAACCTTGATGATGCAAATGCCATCATCTCGATGCCACAGCAAGACAACCCAAGTGGCATAGGCCAAGCCGAGTTTTTTCTTGCCCAATTTATAACAGCTTCTAACGAGGTCGTTAAAAAGCCCTGACTTTCTAATGCATTACCTAATCCCATTTGAAACCACCTTTTTTAAGTTCATAAAAATATCCCAAAAACAATACTGCAATAAATGTTGCTACAGCTACGAAAGGCACAAGCCCTAACTCCACAACTTGAATTGCATAAGGATATAAAAATACAACTTCGATATCAAAAACAATAAAGCTCACTGCTACCATATAGAATTTTATTGAGAATCTTTCTCGGGCTGAACCAACAGGCTCCATACCGCTCTCGTATACGGTAGTTTTGAGTGGTGTTGCCCTTCTTGCACCTAAATATGCCGAAAGGAATAAAAATAATCCAGCAAATCCAAAACCCAAAACGAGCATAATTATAATTGGTAAATAAATTTCTAACATTGCTAAAAACTCTAATTATTTAAAATGTAAAATTAATGACTTTTCCTAAATTAGCAAAACAAAACGCATAATTAATTGAAAAAATCTTAAACTTCTTTAAAAAAACTAAAATAATTGACGAATAAAACTATGAACAATTCTAAAAAATATTAATCTAATTAAAACAATTCTAATTTTAATTGTCCTTCTTGCTTTAACCGCCACCGATTATTGCCAATTTCGTCTGCTATCGATTCAAGTATATTCAGAATGGTTTGATTCTGTGGGGTTAGTCCATTTTTGAGCAAAGGCATAATGTCTAAAATAATATCGTCAGTAGTTGGGTATTCCTTTGCATATTCCTTGCGTTTTAAATATGACAAAAGAAAATATCTAATTCGTTGGTCGAGTGGAATTTTAGTCTTAAACTTTTGATTTGTTTTAATATAAAATTTTTGATTCTTATCATTATACTCAAATTCGTTCATCAAAATTGGAGTTAAATCCTTATATTCCTTACTTAAAATATCTAAAAATCCAAATTCTAAACCTTTGATAATCAATTCATCATTTATTTGTTCAAGGTCGGCACCATCATTTTGGGCAATTACAGATTCGATAGTTTCAATTACTAAATCATAAATATCGCTGCCAAGTTTGAATTTTTGAATTGATTTTGGGGTTTCTTTTTTGATAAAATTGATTATTAATTGACCTGTTAGAACAGAAAATGGGTTTTGCCTTTTCTTAAAACTTGATTGCCCATTGTCCTGCTTAACTGCTCCTGCATATTCAAACCCACATTTTTCGGCAGTTTCTACAATAATATGCCAATAATGAGGATCTTTATGGGCAAACACAAAGGACATCCAGCGATTGAATTTCAACACTCGATACATTTCTTTAATTGATTTAGCAAGAAGTTCGCTATATTCATCTTTAGATTTCTCTAAACTTCCACCTTCGATAACTTCTATTTTGCGGTCTTCCTCTGTAACTTCCAGATCTAACCAAGCAGTCCACATCACAGATAAATCAAGGTATTGAATTTTTTTTCCGTATGGTGGATCAGTATAAATATAATCAATACTTTCTGTTTCGAGGAAACTTAAATCAGTAGCAGTGCCTTTGATATTTGTAAAGTTAGATAAACTAACTTCATTGAAAAAAGGTTCTAACTCTTTCTTTGCAGCATAGATTTTTTTAAATCTAACTTCAAAAAATTTTGATACATCTAAAAATGTAGGATTTGGAGCTTTTCGATATCTGTAATAGATAAAAATGCCTGCGTTACCACCTCCAGATTTTGAAATGTGATAGGTTAAATTAACTTTTGTAAGCAATCCAGAAAATACTAATAATAAAACTTTCTGAATTTTCTTATCCTTAACTTTTAAAATTAAATGTTTTAGATAAGCTAATTCTGATAATACTTTTTTTGAAAATAATTGATTGACAGTCTTAAAGTTAGCATCTTTCATTAATATTTTGTTAGTGGGATATTTATAAATTGTTAGGAACTTCTTGATTTCAACATTATTTTTTGGTCTTTTTTTGTCAAATGTATCTTTGATTTTATTAAATTCAGATGTTAATTGTTCAAAATCAACAGGAATAGTTAAAGCATTTACGATAAAAACCGTTAATGGATTAATATCAATATTTATTGCCTTTCTGCCTAAAATAATTGATTCTATTGCAGTTACGCCAGTTCCACCAAAAGGATCCAAAATAGTATCCCCCGGCGAAGTAAAGTGTTTAATGTAGTGCTGTAAAATATCCCAACTCTGACGAGTAAAATAACCGTGTACTCCGTAATGTCTTTTTGTTGCAAACTTTCGTGATTTAATTGGTTTGGGTAATTTTAATTCTGAATAATTAATCTCAACTTTTTTGTCTTTAATTCTTTCCTTAAATTCTACTATTTTCTTTTCAGTAAACCTGTCTGGACCGAGAATCTTTTCAATTTCTTCCCAATTTTTATCAATTTCGGATAATTGAAAAAAAAGTATTGGCTCTTTTGAATTAATTGAATAAACAACAAACTCTTTGCCATTGCATAGAGCAAAAAATTCTACTTTTATATCTGGATGTATAGCATAAGAATAAACTTGCTCAATATTGCTGCCACTCGTAATGTTCTCGGAGGGAGATTTAGCATCAAGCACCCAAGCATATTGCCCAGCTACCTCTAATAGATAATCTGGAATTACATTGATTTGCCTCTTTTGCGATCCAATTTTTACAAAAGGATGTTGAAGGGTCTTGCTGTAAAGGATTCTATTGTGTCCATAAGCCTTATAACCCAATTTTTTTAAAATGGGATGAATCAACTCTTCTCGTACTGCATCTTCTTTAAATTCACCAGCTTCTAATAATCGAAAATCAAAACCATTGAAGAAATTTGTATCTGCCATTAAATATTTATTTTATATATATTTCAATTTGCAAAATTACAAAGAAATCATTTACCAAATTCCAAAATAATTTTATTTCCTCCACAAATGCTCCAATGTAGACGAAAGTGAAAATTTATACTATCCTAAATAATTTTTGTAAAATTTCTTCAAAAGCATTGTTATAAACATAAAAACAAATCAAAATTTACAATTATTATTTAAACTAATAACTTTAAAGGAGTTATACTATGGGTGTGTTAATTAACAAAATTAATACTATGATTCTTATTGTCATTACTTTGTTTTTGACAAATTCAATCAATTTATTTGCCGACTATTCATTTACTGGTGGCGGTAAAAGTTATCAAATCGTAGAGACTAAAACATCTTGGGCATCTGCAGCTTCGGATGCAGCATCAAAAGGATGCTATTTGGTGCATATCGATAGCCAAACAGAGCAAACTCTAATCTGGAATGCTATAACATCTAAAATTAACACTACATACACTATAGTTAATGATGGTGGAGGTATTGCTAATATTTGGATTGGAGCAAATGACCTTACCACCGAAGGAACTTGGGTGTGGGATGGCGATAATACAGGGGCAAGTACTAATTTCTGGACTGGACAAGGTTCAGCAGGCAACGATGATGGTCAAGTAATAGGAGGTAAATATATTAATTGGGGTGGCTTGCAACAATATAGTGCTCCAAAGGAACCCGATAATTATGGAAGTAACCAAGACGCTGCAGGAATTGCTTTAAAACCATGGCCTAAAAATAATGGATCTTTAGGTAAAGCAGGTGAATGGAATGATATTAGTGCTTCGAATGCAATTTATTACATTATCGAATATGATTACGACTCCAAACCTGCAAAACCATCATTACCTCAAGGTTCAAACCAAGTTGTAAAGGGAGCTTTGGGCGTTGTTTATTCAACTGAAGAAGTAGCAAATACTAAAGAATATAAATGGCAAGTTGAACCAAATAATGCTGCAGAATTAGCTCAAGAACTAAATCAAGTTACTGTTAATTGGAGCAAAGAATACATCGGAACTGCATATTTGTCAGTTCAAGCGATAAACGATTGTGGAGAAAGTGAATTTAGCGATAAATTTGCAGTTGAAGTTAAGGATTCTTCAGCTTCATCAATCTTTTATAATGATAATTCACAAATTTCATTATTCCCAATTCCTGCTATTGATAAATTGAATGTAAAATTTAATGGGTTGATTAATCCTAACAACATTAAAATTTATGATAATTTTGGTAGTTTAGTTAAAGAAATCAAAGTTGAGCCAAACCAATTCAATATATCAATAACAACTACTGATTTAGAAGTAGGTGCATATAATTTTGTTTTTGAATATCCAAACAAAATGATAAGTAGAAAAGTTATTGTTATAAGATAGTATCATATTCAATCCAAGCAATAAAACAACTGCCTTGCTTTAAACAACGAGGCATTTTTTTATCAACAATCTATATTAATGGCATAAAATTCCCCCGTTGAATGTGGCTTTCTGCAAAGTGTGTAAATTGTAAATTTTTCAAAATAAATATTAATTATTTGAGGGAAACTTTGTAATTTTGTAAAGATAAATGCAATGAATACAATGATAATTTAGAGTTTCGTTTAAATGGGTGTTGTGCGTCATGCTGAAAAACCGAATTGCATATAAATAACTACTGACATAGGGTTTTCACTCAAACAGATTAAGTTTGACAGAATCTAAAAATTGAAACATGGAAAAATTAATAACACTTGATAAAATAAACATTGACAAGGAGCATATTTGCTGTGCGATTTCAGACAAAAAATGCAAAGACAGTTATGAATTAAAAAAAGACTGGATTAGAAAGGAATTTGACAACGGATACGTTTTTCGCAGAATTGATGCAAGAGCAAAAGTATTTATAGAGTACGGACCAGCCGAGAAAGGTTGGGTCCCAGTTGATGCACCAAATTACTTATTGATAAACTGTTTTTGGGTTTCAGGACAATATAAAGGACAGGGTTATGGCAAAGAATTGTTGAGACTTGCGATTGAAGATGCTAAAGCACAAGGTAAAGACGGATTAGTAACGGTTGTTGGGACAAGTAAGTTTCATTTTATGAGCGATACGAAGTGGCTTTTAAAACAGGGGTTTGAGACTTGCGAAAAATTATCTTCAGGATTCAGCTTACTTGTAAGAAAGATAAATTTTAATGCGGATAATCCCAAATTTAAGGATTGGGTTAAAAGCGGAGAATGTTCTGACAAAAATGAATTAGTAATTTACTATTCAAATCGTTGTCCTTTCTCGGAATATCATGTTACAACTTCATTGATAGAAACAGCAGAAAAAAGGAAATTGCCTTTAAAAGTTGTCAAACTTGATACAATGGAGAAAGCTCAATCAGCACCGACACCAGCGACAATTTTTAGTCTATTCTATAACGGAAAGTTTGTGACGACAGACTTGAGCGCTTGTATGGATAGTAGATTTGATAAAGTAATAGAAAAAGAGATGAAATAAAAATAAAGCACGAACGCACAACACACAATATAGCCAATAAGGGTTTCAGTAGTATGCGAAGGTTTGTAGCCCGCTTCAACTTGTTTGTAACTAGATAGGAAATCGCCCGCAATCCCTTACTGCTGCTACACTCAAACGTTGTGTGTAACGACAGCTAATCACGATATGAAATTAATAGAAGTTGAACGACAAATTATTCAAACAAACATTGAAAGTCTTTCACAAATTGAATGAACATCTCAAAATGATGAAAATCTGAATGAATTATTTTTCAAAATTAGTGATATATTTGAAGAAAAGTTGAAACTGAATATAAGAATTAGAGATTGGCAAAAAATTGAAATATGCTTTCAATACAGAGCATTGTCAGATAACGATAATGAATATCTTATAACAAAAAAAAATTGTATTACTTTGATAAAAGATTTTTTTAATCAAATTAACATTAATGGAAAACTTTGAATTACATAAACTTCCGCCAAAACAAGATATTGAAACAAAAGCTGTTTTGAGAGCTTTAAACAATGCAAGCAGAGCATTAGCGGAATTGAAAGGCGAAGCCAAAACAATTCCAAATGAAAATATTTTGATAAATACTTTGGGATTACAAGAAGCAAAAGACAGTTCTGCGATTGAAAATATCGTAACAACAAATGATGAGTTATTTCTTGCAAATATTTCAGATACAGTAGAAAACATAGCAGCAAAAGAAGTTCAGAATTATTCAAAAGCACTAAAACATGGATTTGGATTGGTGCGAAAATATCAATTATTGACATCAAATAACATCGTAGAAATTCAGGCAGAACTTGAACCAAACAAATCCGGATTTAGAAAAATACCCGGAACTGCATTAAAAAACTCAGCAGGTGAAACAGTTTACACACCGCCACAACATTATGATACGATTGTTGAACTAATGACAAATCTTGAAAAATATATCAATGACAATAATTTGCACGAGATTGACCCACTTTTGAAAATGCCGATTATTCATTATCAATTTGAAAGCATTCATCCATTTTATGACGGAAACGGACGAACAGGACGGATAATAAATATTTTGTATTTAGTTCAACAACAATTACTTGATATTCCTGTTTTGTATCTAAGCAAATACATAATTCAAAAAAAATCAGAATATTATAAACATTTACAGAGTATCAGAACAACAAATGATTATGAAAGTTGGTTGGTTTGGCTTTTGAACGGAGTAACAGAAACATCAAAATCAACAATTGATTTAATACAGAAAATCAAGAATTTAATGGATAGTTATATCGAAAATATAAAAGAAACTTATCCGAAAATGTATTCAAAGGATTTAGTCGAAAATTTATTTAAGCATCCTTATACAAAGATTGAATTTGTAATGAATGACTTACAAGTAAGTAAACCAACTGCAATGCAATATCTAAACAATTTGATAAAGTTAGGATTACTAAAAAAAGAAAAACACTGGAAAACAAACTATTATATTAACGAGCAACTTTACGAGCTGTTCAAATAGATTTGTCAAGTAAAAAAAACAGCAAAACCTTTACTTGACAATCTTGTCGGGTAAAAAAATTGCAAAAATCTTTACTTGATGATGAATGATAAAAATAAATGCACACAACATATGCTAAAACGACAAGTGCAGGCATTGTGCGTAACTTGAAACGTCATCGCAAAAATTTACATTGTGCTGATAATCTACATTTTACTTTCAATTTACTTTGTGCGGATACACCCCCGCAGATACGTAAAGCACACCACCTTTCATCTCCCTCCCCCTCCGCTCATCTTAATGTACGGACGGGGGGCAAATCTAAGAGACTGTCTCATAAGTCAGTTTTGCTGTCATTCCCACGAAAGTGGGAATCTATAAATCCGCTCTGGCTGTGGATCCCCATTTGCATGGGAATGACAATATTGGAATATTAATTGTAAATTTTTCAAAATAAATATTAATTATTTGAGGGAAACTTTGTAATTTTGTAAAGATAAATGCAATGAATACAATGATAATTTAGAGTTTCGTTTAAATGGGCCGTAAAAACAATAAAAAATATTAAATCCAAAAAATGAGTATTAATGTAAAAAGTTAAAATTTATGACAAAGTTTTATTTTAAAGCAATTGTTTTTGCTGTAATTTTATTGAATTACAGCGTAGGAACTGCCCAAGGTATAGTACTGAACTGGGCAATAGGAATAGGTGGAACTGGAGCCGATGTAGGCAATTCCATAACTACCGATGCTTACGGGAATACCTATACCATAGGAAACTTTAGCGGGACATTAGATTTTGATCCCTCTCCCAAAGGCACTTATAATCTGACCTCGGCAGGCGGTACCGATATTTTTATTCAAAAATTAGATGCCAACGGCAATTTTGTTTGGGCAAAAAGAATGGGGGGAACTTCCGATGACGCAGTCACCTCCATAATCATCAAGGGTACAAATATTTATACCACTGGGTATTTTCAAAAAACTGTAGATTTCAACCCATCTTCAGCCACTTTTAATATAACATCGGCAGGTTTAAGCGATATTTTTATTCAAAAATTAGATGTCAACGGCAATTTTGTTTGGGCAAAAGCAATGGGCGGACCTGACTGGGATGTTGGTAATTCTATAAGTACCGATGAAGACGGGAATATCTATACCACCGGAGGCTTTATAGATAAAGTAGATTTTGACCCCTCAGAAGGCACTTATAATCTGACCTCTGCCAGTGGCTATTACGATATTTTTATTCAAAAATTAACTTCCTCGGGCAATTTGATTTGGGCAAAAGCAATGGGCGGAATGTCCTCTGATGTCGGATATTCCATAATCACAGATGCCTATGGAAATACATATACCACTGGAAGCTTTAGCGGAACAGCAGATTTTGATCCCTCAGCCGGCACATATAATCTGACCTCGGCAGGTTCATACGATATTGTTATTCAAAAATTAGATGCCTCCGGTAATTTTGTTTGGGCAAAGAGGATGGGCGGAACTGACTGGGATGGATGCTACTCTATAAGCACAGATGACTCTGGGAACGTCTATACAACTGGATTTTTTTGGAGAACAGCAGATTTTGATCCCTCAGATGGCACATATAATCTGACCTCGGCAGGCAGTACCGATATTTTTATTCAAAAATTAGATGCCAATGGCAATTTTGTTTGGGCAAAAGCCTTGGGTGGGATTTACACTGATATTGCCTATTCCATAAGCACGGATCCTTCGGGGAATATCTATACAGCCGGATCTTTTCAGGGAACAGCAGATTTTGATCCCTCAACGCACACTTATTATTTGACCTCGGCAGGCAGTATCGATATTTTTATTCAAAAATTAGATGCCAATGGCAATTTTGTTTGGGCAAAAAGAATGGGTGGAACTTCCGATGACGCAGGCACCTCCATAAGCACAAATGCCTCCAATAAAATCTATATCACTGGATATTTTAACGAAACGGCAGATTTTGACCAATTTGTAACCACTACTAAATTGACCTCGGCAGGTGGACCCGATATTTTTATTGCAAAATATACTCAAACAAGCACCGGCATTTCTGACTTGTCCATAAACGGAATTTCAATTTATCCAAATCCAACAAGCGGAATTGTCCACATTTATACAGGTAATCAAAAAATAAAAAGAATAAAACTTTTCAATTCAGAGGGACAATTAATTCAGGAATATTTTGCAAACGATTTTTCTGTTTCTAATTTCCCAGATGGGGTTTATCTTATCAAGATTGAAACAGACAATTTAATATTAACAAGAAAATTGATTAAACAGTAATTCAAAGACAAATATTCAATACGACTGAAAAGAAGTCCGACACCTTGATTCATCTCAATTTTTATCGGGGCTATTGTTTGGCACTTACATTCGGTAGTTTTTTTTATTTTTCTTCTAATTTTTAAGAAAAATTTATTTTTTTTCAAAAAAATTAACAAAAAATTTGGTGGTTATATTTTTTTTTCGTAATTTTGTAAACCTTGTTTTTTGAAACACGAAAAAAGCCACTTTAGCTCAGCTGGTAGAGCAGCTGATTTGTAATCAGCCGGTCGGCGGTTCAAGTCCGTCAAGTGGCTCGACCCCTTAAATGAAAAGCCTCGTTGAATCTAATTCTCGAGGCTTTTTGCATTTTATTAAGTTTTTCCGATTTTATTTCTTAAGAGGAGTTCTAAAAATTGTCATTCTGAGAGGCTGTCTCATAAGTCAGCTTTTACAAAACAATTTCCATCAATCAAGATATG
>DYLM01000175.1 GCA_020722095.1 Chloroherpeton thalassium | reverse complement strand
TAATAAGAAATATTCAAACTTACGGCGGCGCTGCAATAGTAATTAATGGTTCTTCTCCAACTATTCAAAATTGTACAATAGAAAATAACGTTGGTGCTACCGGCGGTATTCAAATTTTATCTAATGGGCAACCTTACATTTATAACAATATAATTCGTAACAATCCCGAACATGGAATTTATATTAGTCATTCTAATCCATACTTAAGATATAACATGATAACCGGTTCAGCTTCTTCAGGGAGAGCTTCGGTTTATTGCGATAACTTTGCCAGTCCTCTATTTGGCGGTATCGGCGGTGGAACTTCCGAGGGAAAGAATACTCTTCAAAGCAGTGATTACGGTCTTGTTGCAAATTATTACTCAACTCCAAGTGCCGGAGCTTCGGATGTTGCATATAATAATCGTTTTATCAGCAATTACACTGCCAATGCTTATGCCAATTACTATTCCACAATATACGCCCGATATGATTGGTGGGGTTCTTCTACACCGGACCCGAACAAAATAATTACTGCTAACAATTCAACCATTTATTGGGATAATTATTTGACATCCGATCCTGGACCTTCAAGAAGCATTCTGAGTTTTCCAAATTCAGACAATTCTGTTTCAACGGCCGCTGTAAGATTTTCAGTTAATAATTCCGGTTCAACGAATTTCAATGAAGTACAACAGGCTGATGTTTCTTCTGATTTACTCGGAGCCAGGGAATTACGTTTCAAAAATAAATATCAAGAAGCTTTTAATATTTACAAATCTATTCTAAGCTCCAAAGCATCCACAGCAGAAGCAAAGATTGCAATGGTTGAATTAGGCAACACTTTTTCGGAAACAAAAGATTCTCAAATACTTGAATTCATAAAAGCTTTTACACAAATGAAAAACGATCCTTACGAATTAAAACCTATTGTACTGGAAGTATTATCAAAAATTTATACGGGTAATAAAAACATAGGTGAGGCAATTGCCATTAACAACAAATTGATAAGCGAATATCCTGGAACAATTCACGAAAGAAATGGACTGATGAATTTGTTCTTTATTAACTATAACACTCAACAATATGACGCAGCAAAAGAAATATTAATATCGGCAGAGAGCAAATTTGAAAAGAATGAAGAAATAAGTGCGGCAGATTGGCTTTTGCAAGTAGCGGGAATCAATATAAATGTCTTGCCGAAATTAGATAAGAATAGTTTTGTGAATAAAAATCAAAACGGTTATCAATTATTTGATAACTATCCAAACCCCTTTAATCCTACTACTGTAATCGGCTTTAAGTTACCGGTTGACAATTTTGTTACCTTAAAAGTGTACAACATCCTCGGTAGAGAAATAACTACTCTTGTAAACGAAAATAAACAAGCTGGAAAATATGAAGTAACATTTGATGCATCCGAATTACCGAGCGGCATATATTTCTACAGACTTACTGCGGGAAATGAAAATCTTGTGAGGAAGATGCTGCTTGTTAAATAAATTTTTAATTTAGAGGGGTAGAGGAAACCTCGACTCTTCCAAAACAAAACTTATAAATAAATATTACTGCTACTGAAATTAATGTCACAATAATGAAAAATAAAAGCAAATGCTTTTTATTGAGCCTCAGGTTAACTGCCAAATAAAAAATTCTTTGAAATAAGCCGCTAATTCCGCTAATAAAT
>DYLM01000174.1 GCA_020722095.1 Chloroherpeton thalassium | reverse complement strand
A
Source organism: Chloroherpeton thalassium (assembly GCA_020722095.1). GTDB lineage: Bacteria > Bacteroidota > Ignavibacteria > Kapaibacteriales > UBA2268 > GWF2-33-9. The sequence goes on along the minus strand of DYLM01000174.1, from coordinate 1,678 downwards.
AAGATAAAATATGATAAATATTTCAAAAACAAATTTCAGAATTCCAATAGGGAAACTAATCCGTTTGCCACTTAAATTAATACCAAATAAAACAGTTCTTTTAATATTGCAGGGCAAATTAAAAGGCAAAAAATGGATTAAAGGAAGCAGTATTAATGGATGCTGGCTTGGTACTTATGAATTTGTTGGCTGCAAGTATAAAAAAGACCGAAACATTGTTTCGAGTTAAAAACTATGTATAGAGAACACAGATGAAAAAGAAACTATTTATTTTAGGAATTACAATTACGCTAATTGTTGGTTTAGAGATATTTTTAAGAATGTATTTCGGATTTTGTGATACGGTTTTAATGAAAGAAGACCCCAAATTTGAATATATTGCTCAACCAAACCAACAAAGATTCAGATTTAGAAATCATGTAATCTATAATTCATTGTCTATGAGAAGTGAAGAGGTTGATACTTCTTCCATAAGAATTTTAGGTTTTGGAGATTCTGTTATTAATGGCGGGGTACAAACTGACCAAGACTCTTTAGCTACAACAATTTTATCTGATACATTATCTAAAATTCACAATACGAAAATTCAATTTCTAAATATTTCTGCGGGTAGTTGGGGACCAGATAATTGTTACGCTTATATAAAAAAACATGGTGATTTTGGAGCAAAATCGATTTTCCTATTTGTTAGTTCGCATGACGCATATGACAACATGAATTTTGAGAAAATCGTTGATAAACATGTAAGCTTTCCAAGTAAACAATATTCATTTGCATTATATGAATTACTGGACAGGTATTTGCTTCCGATGATTAAAAGCAAATTGAAAAAGACAATACCTGAAACTAATGATTTAGGAATTAATAAGAAAAAAGACAACAATCCATTTAATACAGGTTTTGCTTCATTTCTTGCTTATTCAAAAAATAAAAATATACCAATGATTATTTATTTGCATGCTGACCAAACTGAAGTAAAATTGGGGGCTTACAATGAGCAGGGACAGGAAATAATCAAATTTGCAAATGAAAATAATGTTCCTATAATTTTGGATTTAAACAATGGTCTCGAATTATCAGACTTCCGTGATGGTATACATATTAATAGCAAAGGACAAAGAAAATTAGCTAATACGATTACTAAATATTTTGAACAACAAAAACCAGCAGCCAACATTTTGTATAAGTAATGGCAGGCGATGTGGTAAATATCAAGGTTTGTAGCCAGCTCAAACTGCGTAGCGGTTTGACAGGAAAGTGCCACGCAATCTGCCACTACTCATACAATTTACCGATAAGCAGCAGCTATTTCAAAAAGACATCAAACCGGGGGTTGTAATTTATGACATTGGTGCAAATGCAGGACTTTACACTTTGCTATCATCAATTTTAAAAGGCAACTCGGGTAAAGTGTTTGCATTTGAGCCTGTACCAAAAAATATTTTTTACATAAAGCAGCATATAGTATTAAATAAAATAGACAATACTGTATTGATTGATAAAGCGGTTCCGGATAGAATCGCCAAATTAAAATTTTCTTTAAGTGCAAATCCATCAATGGGTCATTTATCAGAAGATGGTGAAATTGAAGTTGAAACTATAAATTTGGACGCATTTGTTAAGCAAGGCAATCCCCCACCGGATTTAATCAAAATGGATATTGAAGGAGCTGAGTTTG
>DYLM01000066.1 GCA_020722095.1 Chloroherpeton thalassium | reverse complement strand
TCTTATTTCTTTTCTTTTTCTTTGAATTCTTTAATTAATTCTTCTTCTACTGATTTTGGAACTGCTTGGTATTTTTGGAATTCCATTGTAAATTCTCCTTTACCTTGCGTTACACCACGAATATCTGAAGAATATCCGAACATTTCTTTCAGTGGAACTTCTGCTTCCACAGTTACATATTTGGATTCCGTTGTAGTATTAGTAATCACGCCACGTCTTTGGTTGATTTGTCCAATTACGATGCCTTGGAATTCTTCGGGTGCGGCAACTACTAATTTCATAATTGGCTCTAAGATAATTGGCTTTGCTTTTGCTAAAGCTTCTCTCATCGCCCAACGACTTGCTAATTTAAATGCCATTTCGGAGGAGTCCACGGGGTGGGTGCTACCATCATTTATTGTCACTTGAACATCAACCATTGGTTGCTTGATTACTAAACCTTCTTTTAATTGTTCTTGGAAGCCTTTATCGCAAGCAGGAATATATTCTTTAGGAATTACACCACCAACAATATTGTTAAAGAATTGGTAATGATTATCATTTGCTTCAACTAATGGCTCGATAAATCCAGCAACGCGAGCAAATTGACCCGACCCACCAGATTGTTTCTTGTGTGTATAATCAAATGCGGCTTTTTGTGTAATTGTTTCGCGATATGCAACTTTTGGTCGTCCTACGATTACTTCAGTATTATATTCACGTTTAATTCTTTCAATATAAATTTCTAAGTGCAACTCGCCCATACCTTTGACAATTGTTTCGCCAGTTTCTTCATCACGGTAAACTTGGAAAGTAGGATCTTCCTTTTGGAAACGATTTAATGCTTTGGAGAAATTTGCTTGTTGTGTGCGTTCTTTTGGAGAAACGGCTAATTCGATTACAGGAGTTGGCACGTGCATTGAAGTCATAGAGTAGTTCACTCTTCCATCGGTGAAAGTATCGCCCGATGAGCAATCAACCCCGAACATACCGATAATATCACCTGCTTGAGCTTCGTCAATATCTTCCATACTACTTGCGTGCATTTTCACAATACGTGGCACTTTGAGTTTTTTCTTATTTTGAATATTTACTAAGTTATCGCCTTTTCTTATTTTACCTTGATAAACACGCATATATGTTAATTGCCCATATTTGCCATCTTCCAATTTGAATGCTAAGGCAACAGTCGGTTTTTCTTCATCATTTTGGAGCATTACTTCTTCTTCGTTATTGTCCAAGTCCAAAGCATAATTCTTTACTTCGCCTGGAGCAGGCAAGAACAATCCCACACCATCTAATAATGTTTGAATTCCTTTGTTTTGCTTTGCTGTTCCAACAAATACTGGAGTAATATGCATAGAAATTGTAACTCGGCGGATTGCTGCAATTAATTCTTCTTGGCTTATTTCGGCTTCTTCTAAGAATTTTTCAGCAACAAAATCATCATAATCTGCAATTCTTTCGATAAGTTTTTGACGACGTTTATTTGCTTCGTCTAACAAATGGCTTGGAATATCTTTTTCAACAACTTCTTCGCCATTGGCACCTTCGTAATAAATTGCTTTCATTTTGATTAAATCTACAACACCTTGGAAATTATCCTCTAATCCTATTGGCATTGTGATTAAGGCAGGTTTGTGACCTAATTTTTCTTCTAATTGATTAACAACTTTGTCTGGGTTTGCTCCAGCACGGTCAACTTTATTAATAAAGGCAACGCGTGGCACACTATAACGTCGCATTTGACGGTCAACTGTTATAGATTGGGATTGCACACCGGCAACTCCACAAAGCACAAGCACAGCACCATCTAATACACGAAGCGCACGTTCTACTTCCACTGTAAAGTCAATGTGCCCGGGAGTATCAATTAAATTAATATAATAATCTTTCCATTGGGCATAAGTAGCCGCAGACTGGATAGTAATACCTTTTTCGCGTTCCAAATCCATAGAATCCATAGTTGGACCACCACCAGATTTGCTTCGTACCTCAATGATTTGGTGGATACGACCAGTGTAGAATAAAATTCTCTCGCTCAAGGTTGTTTTTCCTGAATCGATATGAGCGGCGATACCGATATTTCTTAATTTACTAATGTCCATAATGAAAAATTAAATATATAGATTTAAAAAGACGAATATATTTTTAAAAATTGTATTTAAAATAAAAAATTAATCTAAAATTCATAAAAGTATTCTTATTTGAAAATAATTTCTTAAATTTGTTATATTAACAAGGCATATTTTTTCAAAAATATCGCACAACAATCAAATATTTGTCGATATGGGGGATATAAAAACAAATAAAACTACTTTTTGTATTATTCCAAGAAAAAAGAAAATAAAATTATTAAGAAAAATTAAATAAAATTTGCTTTTTTGATTTTTTTTTTGTAATTTAATTTTTAGTGAAAATACTGAATGAAAAATTAATATTCAGTGAATAAAAATAAAGAAAACGTTCTTAATTAATCAATTTTTTGTTTAACAAAAACAGGACTTGTTATGGCAAGTATCTCTACCAAATTACCAAGAACTTCAGAAAAGTTCTTAAGATTAAGCAGTTCAGTCCTTGTTGTTCTATTTGCATTTTTGCTCGCTGGCGGGCAATTATTTGCTCAAAGTGGAACATTTGTATCTGGAAAAGTAACAGATGCTGAAAGTGGAAAAGCACTTTCGGGAGCATCAGTTTCTATTTCTGAATTGCGTATTGGAGCCGTTACCGATAAAGAAGGTAACTTCAAATTCAAAGCACCAGCTGGCAAACATACTATCGAAGTGAAGTATTTAGGCTATGCTGCTGTTAATCGTTCAGTTGTTTTGAAAGCCAACGAAACAACTACTATTAACTTTAAACTATCAATGGCTACAATCCAAGGAAACGAGATTGTTGTTGTTGGTCTTTCGGGCGAAGTTGATAAAAACAAAATTGGCAACACAATTGCATCTGTAGGAAGCGAAGCAGTTAATAACGTTGTTTCTTCTTCGGCAATTGATGCATTAAGCGGTCGCGTTTTAGGTGCAAATGTTACTCGTAACTCAGGTCAACCTGGTGCTGGTACTTATGTTGTTCTTCGTGGTCGTAAAACATTTGAAGGTTCTTCAGAACCATTATATGTTGTTGATGGTATTATCATTGATAATACATCATTATACGATCCAAGTGGAACTCAACAGTTCTCCAATCGTGCAACTGACATCAACCCCGAAGATATTGAAAATATTCAAATCTTAAAGGGTGCTTCTGCTGCTGCTCTTTATGGAGCAAAGGCAGGTAATGGTGTTATCATCATTACAACTAAACGTGGTAAATTCACAAGCAGTGATAAACCAGCTCGTATCAGTTTCTCCACAGCATTGCAAATTGACCAAAAAGCAGGCAAAATTGACCTTCAAACTACTTATGGTCAAAGAATTCCTTATGCTAACGGCAAACAAGGTTCGTCAGATTCTTGGGCAATGGATGAAAATGGACTTCCAAAGCCATTGGCTGCTGGCACTCCAGTTTATGACCATCAAGAAGATGTTTTCCGTACTGCTTATTCCACCGAAAATTCCTTAACTATCACTGGTGGTGTTCCTCAATTTGATTATTTAATCAATGGAACATATTTAAGCAATCAAGGTTATGTGGAAGGTTCTCAATTAACAAGAACTTCCGTAAGAGCAAATGTTGGTATTTCATTATTACCTGGCGTTACTCTTCAAACTAATAACAACTACATTTTCACTGATAATGATTTGCCACAAGATGGGTCAAATACTTCTGGTATTTTATTAGGTTCATTGAGAACTCCTCCAGAATTTAATAATTTGGATTATTTAGAGCCCAATGGCGTTACTCAAAGAAGATTTGCTTTTTACGACAATCCTATTTGGACTCAAAAAAACAATACATTCAATCAAAAGATTAACCGTTTCTTGCATAGTACTGAATTGAAATGGTCGCCAGTTGATTGGATTACTTTCTCTGCTCGCTATGGTTTAGACTGGTATTCTTATAATTATGTTGAAAGACAAGCAGTTCAAGCAGCTACTTCACCAAGTCGTTTAGGTTCAATCAACAAAGCAAGAATTGACAATCGTCAACAAAACTTAGATTTATCTTTCAATTTGAATAAGAGCATAATGGATGATAAATTGGAATTCAACTTAGTAGGCGGTTCTCAAACTATTTGGTACGTTCGCTCAACTGTTGGAGCCAGCTCAACTCAAACATTATCATTCTTTGACGAAATTGCTGCTGGTTCAACAAAAGATGCTTCCAGTTCGCTTTCCCAAAGTGAAATTCAAGGCTTATTCACACAATTAACTACTACTTTCTTGGATAGATATTCATTAACATTAGGTATTCGCCGTGATGGAAGTTCCACATTTGGCGAATCAGAACAATTCCACAATTATCCAAAAGCAAGTGTTTCCTACACAATCAGCAATGAACCATTCTTTGCAGGATTGAAAAACATTGTAAGTAATTTCAGATTGCGTGCTGGTTATGGCGAAGCTGGTTCTCCAGATTTACCTTATGCTTATGCAACAAATACTGTTTATGTAACTGATGGTAATTTCGATCCTTGGGTTGAATCTTCTGAATCTCGTCGTGGTGGCTTCAATGGTATTCGTGCAAGTTCAGTTGCTGGTGCACAAAATATCAATCCTGAATTGACAATCGAGCGTGAAGCAGGTTTTGATTTAGGTTTATTTGATAATAAAATCAATATCGAAGCATCTTATTATTTCTCCAATGTTTATGATATCATAATGTCTTTGCCTGCTGCTCCATCAACTGGCTATACTAATATGTTGAAGAATGCAGGTGCAATGTGGAACGAAGGCTTCGAATTGGGAATTTCAGCCAATGTAATTAATTCTGAAGTTATTAACTGGATTACAGGTATTAATTATACTCGTTCTTACAACAAAGTTACTGCATTAGATGCTGATTTCTATACTTTAACTGGTGGATTTGTTGGCGTTTTGAACACGGCAATAGTTGGTTATCCTTTGGGGGTATTTAGAACTTATGGTTGGTTACGTTATGATGCAGCTAAAGCAGCAGACGCAAAACCAGGCGATATAGACTATGTAGACCCAGACGAAATGGCTGCATATAACTACAAAAATGGGGACATCCGTTATTCCTTCTGGGATAAAGAAACCGAATCAGTTGTAGGTGATGATTACGGAATGGATTATGTTGGTGCTCCACGTCAAAATACCGACTTGGTTGTTGCTGGCGATCCAAACCCCGACTTTATGATTTCTTGGAAAAACGACCTTACATTATTCACTGACTTCACATTAAGCTTCTTGTTTGATGGAGTTTATGGATTTGATGTATGGAATGGTACTCGCGGTGCATTGTTCAACTTTGGTACTGCTGGTGCAACTAAAGACAGAGCAAATCCTTGGAACGATGAAAATGGTACTGTTGAAGGTGGAAGTGGTCACACTGTATATATTGGCAACCCGGCTGATGGTGTTATTGCTAATAAACAAGAAAAATACTGGACATATTATAATGGCTTCGGTATTAACGAACCACATATCGAAGACGGCTCATTCATCAAATTGCGTGAAGTTCGTTTAGATTATCGTTGGAGCGGATTAGAAAGTTGGAATATTAGCCAAATTACTTTCTCGTTTGCAGCACGCAACTTGTTAACTATTACTAATTACTCGGGTTACGATCCAGAAGTAAATACATTCTCGTTAGCTGAAGGTCGTGGAGTTGATTACTTTACATTGCCACAAGTTATGTCGTTCCGTTTTGGTATTTCAGTTAACTATTAATTTTAGGAGAAGTATAATATGAAAAAGTTATTTTTAAATTTAAATAAAATATTAGCAATTGTTTTACTCTTTGGATTAGTTTTGTCAAGTTGCGAAATTGATAAAAGCATCAATGTTAATCCAAATGCAATTGCAGAAGCAAAAGTAAAATCAGTAGATGGAATTTATGGCTTGCTTGTAGCATTGCAAGTAAATGCTGCCGACACCTACACACGAGATCGTTCTCGTATTCACTCAATTTGGTCGTGGCAAATGTGTGCTCCTCCGGGCATTGGTCGTCCACAACCCGTTGATTGGAATGATTATTTTATGACAAGCGATGGACCAACAGACGATTATTGGATAATTACTTTCCGCGGTGTTAAAATCGCTAATGATATTATCAAATTTACTCCCGAAGTATTTGTTGGTGATAACGAAGCATTAGGCAAAACAATTATCGGTATTGCTCAAACTTATAAAGCATTATTATTGGGCGAAGCTGCTGCAACTTATGGTAGTATTCCTATTACTCAAGATGGTACAAATCCTCCTGCTTTCGTATCTCAAATTGATGCTTACAAAGAAGTTCAAACGATTCTTGACGCTGCTATTGCTAATTTTGCATCGGCAAAAGCAATTAGCCGCGATTTAAATTATGGTGGCGATGGTGCTAAATGGATTGCTGCTGCAAATTCACTAAAAGCTCGTTTCTATCTACACATTGGTCAATACACTGAAGCATTAGCAGCTGCTAATAATGGTATCTCTGATGCAGCAAACAATTTATATGGAAAATTCTCAAACTCTGCTGGTGAATATGCAAATTGGGGTATGTGGGTTCAAAATGAAGGCGAGACAATTCGTGGCGAAAAATACTTCGTTGATTTATTAAAATCAGAACCAGGCGATAAAAGATTGGCTGAATACTTTAAGCCAAATGCTGATGGTGAATATTATGGCTTTGCAGTTCATAGTGCTGATTTATACCCTGTTCCAATTGTTGCAGGCAAAGAGGACGACTTTGAACAATGCGTTAGAATGGTGAAATATTCACAATTCGACGAATCTTTCCCATTGATTAGCTACGAAGAAACAGTTTTGATTAAAGCTGAATGTGCTGCACGTGCAAACGACTTAACAACTGCTTTGACAAATGTTAATATAATTCGTAGTGCTGCAGGCTTGCCTGACTTCACTTCTACCGACCAAGCTGCTGTAATTGCTGAAATTCTTAAACAAAAGAATTTGGAATTATATCTTGAAGGTCAAGTATGGCACGATATGCGCCGCACAGGCACTTTGCCCGAAGCATTATTAACTTCACCAACAAGCACAAATGTTCGTTGGATCTATGGAGAGAGCGAGAAAAATGCAAAAGGCAACTTTGTCCCCGCTGACAACAACAATTTGTGCGAAGAAACTAATAGCACACAATATGGTGGAAAGAGATAATCTAATTCATCATTTTTTCTAATAAACAAAAAAACTGCCTCGCAAGAAATTACGGGGCAGTTTTTTTTTGAAGGATAATTCAATAAACATATAATATTATTCGTATTAATAACAAATAATAATAACTTTCATAAGAGAAAAAATGATAGCTGCAAATTATTCAGAATTCAAGATAGATATGAATAAGTTGAGGCTGTCTCATAAGTCCAAAATATTTCAAAATTGTCATTCCCGTGCAAACGGGAATCCATTTTCCCACGGATAAATTCGTGGGCTATGGGTTCTCACTATCGTGGGAATGACAGATAAATCAACTTATGAGACAGCCTGCTCTCGCTTGGGAAGTGTATAATAAATGAAATTCAGTCGTTTTTGAAGATGAATGATCTGAATGTTTGCGAGTTTCGAGTATTCGCAAGGAAATTGCTCTCCACACACAAATAGAATATTGAGTTAAGTTAAATTATTCTTATTCCAGTTCGTAGAATTTCTTTAACAAAAGGGTTTTCTGAGTTAAAATTTTCTGTTTTGAATGGTACAGGCTCGATTGATCTGTCAACTTTTAATATTGCATTTACGAACCGGTCATAATCAATCATCCTATTTCCAGTAAAATCATCCGAAACTATAGCCAAATCTATATCACTCCAAATATTTTGCTGTTTTTTTGCATAAGAACCAAATAAAAATACTTGAGAAATGTTTAGATTTTCTTTCCCTAATTCACTAAGAAACATTTTGATTTTTTCAATTAAATCAGCAGGGACTTTAGCCATTCGTAAACTTCCTTTATTTTTATTAAATTCATTTCTGCAAATTCTTTGGTGCAAGTTTTGTAAAACTCATTTTTATATTCGGGGTAACGACCTTCAAGATTGAATTTATTAGCTATTACTAAGAATTTTTCTATTTCTATACTTGGTGATATTTTAGATAATTCAGCCAATCTTGATAAATTGTGAATTTTTGGAGGTATCAAGTTATCATTATTCTTAACATACAATGCTTTTAATGCTTTTTCCATAACTAAATGTCCTATAAACAAACACCAGCTATAATTTTCTGTATCAAAAAGATTATTAGCTGCTTTTAAATCGTTTTCAGCACTATCAATCCAATATGCAATATGTTCTTCGGTGGTCATAAGATTTTTAACGATTGCAATAAGAAATTATTATTGTTATGCAAATATATTTGAGTTAAGTTAAATTATTCTTTTTTGCTTATTCAAATTAATTAACTTTCCCAGATCCATTAATTTTTGTAATTTTGTAGTATCTGTTTTTATTTAAGGATAATTCAATAAACATATAATATTATTCGTATGAATAACGAATTAATGATAACTTTCATAAGAGAAAAAAATGATAGCTGCAAATTATTCAGAATTCAAGATAGATATGAATAAGTTCTTCGACGAAGTAGAAGAAAACAACGAAATTTTAATTATAAAAAGAAGCAAAGGTAAAGGTACTGTTCTAATTTCGTTAGAAGAATATAATTCATTTTTAGAAACTTTTCATTTACTAAGTTCAAAAGCAAATGCTGAACGCCTTTATGAATCTCTCGAGCAAGTTAAAAATGGGAAAGTTGTTAAAAACAATTTTTTATTCCTTATTTTCAATTTCTTTAATATAATCAATTATTGATATTGCATCGTCAAAACCGCTTTCTATGGCTTTGATATTAGTTATTCCACCGTAATTTCCCTCAATATGCAGTATTGTATATTCATTATTTAGATGATTGAGTAACTTTTTATCAAGTTTTGCAAGGTTCATTTGATAGTATTCAATAGACTTTCTACCTCTTTTCTTAGGTATATTTCTCTTTTCAAATAAATAATCTAATGCTTTTAGCATCCCCAGATAAGCAATACCCGAGGCAGTTTGCACATACTTAACATCAGCATAAAACCTGTCGTCCTTGCCTGCTAATGCTAAGTTTGCCCTTGCATTTTCAATATATCTTAGAGATTCTTTATATGCACATTTCATTTGTCTTGTTCAATAAATTACAAAAACATTACGAATTATTACGTATGCAATAAAAAGAAATAATTGATTATTACAAAATTAATAAAAAAGTTTTAATATTGCAAGTATTATTTTCATATTTATTTGAAAATAAATTTTTCTCTCTCGTGTGATTATTTTACTGATTAATAACTTGAATTATATGATGAAAAATATAATACAAAATGAAATAGCCAGTTATGTAAAAGTCGCAATCTAAAACAAAAAAACTGACTAATTTGATTTAGTCAGTTTTTTTCTTTACATTCTTTGGGATATTAGTCTTCTGTATCTTCGGTTTTTTCGGGGTCGCCAAGCGAAAATCTTAACTTGTCGTACATTAATTCTTTCATTGCAATAAAATTGGGTTTTGGAATTACATCAAAATCTTTGCTGATTTCGAACAATTCTTTTTGTGCATCGTCACTTTCTTCTAAGTTGGTTAGATAGTCTTTAGCACGAATTATAAATTCGCTTTTGATTTGGTCATTTATCTGGCGTGAACGCATCCCAAGAGCTACTATTGATTGATAAATCGAGCCCCTTTCGGATTCTTTCATTCTTAATAAAATTGGATTTACAATATACTTTGCCATAATTACCTTTTTAAGAACCACAAAATTACAAATAAATTTTCAATTAACAATAATTTATTGTTTTTATTTTAATAAGTTGCAAGTAAAAAATTTATTTATAATAGAAATTTTATTCATAAAAACGATTGTAAATAAATAAATTTTGCTAATTTTATATTTTTGGTATTAGCAATGAAAAAATTATATTATTCAATAAGTGAAATTTGTGATTTACTTGGATTAGAACCTCATATTATTAGATATTGGGAAAAGGAATTTCCGCTCTTAAAAGCTAAAAAGAACCGAGCAGGAAACCGAATTTATATGAATGATGATTTAGAACTGCTCGCTTTGATTAATAATTTGATAAATATTAAAGGGCAATCGATAAAATCTATCAATCAAAACTTTTCCGAGTTCAAAACAAAAGCAAATATTCTAAAAAATAAGCAAAATATCGAAAATCAATTTGCTGAAATTCCCGATATTCCATCTAAGAAAAAAGATGCTAATGCCAAAGCTAAGCAAATTCCCGACAATATTAAACTATTAATTCAAAATGAAATTGAAGATTTAATTAACTTATTAAGAACAAGTTAGAATTGTAAATATTTGTGTATCAAACTCGTCATAGGTAAAATTATTATCAAAATTAAAATTAGCAGGGAAAAAAATGGCAAACAAATCTGATTATTTAAACAAAGAGAAGATTGTAAAGCATATCGACATAACTTCATTCAATTCTATTCCGATTATCGAATCAATGGAAGCTACTGCATTTCAAGCACGTAATTTAGCACGCGCTTGCAAAATTGTAAATATGATGGTAGCAGACCACAAAACAATTTCAATTCTAACATTAGCTGGCTCGCTAATTAGCGCTGGTATGAAGAAAGCAATTGTAGATTTGATGGCAAACAATATGGTTGATGTAATTGTTTCTACGGGAGCAAACATAGTTGATCAAGACTTTTTGGAAGCATTAGGATTTTACCATTATCAAGGCACGCCTTTTGTTGACGACAATAAAATGCGTGAATTGATGATTGATAGAATTTACGATACATATATTGATGAAGAAGATTTACGGGTTTGCGATATGACAGTTGCCGAAATTGCCAATTCATTAGAGCCAAGAGCATACAGCTCACGTGAGTTTATCGTGGAAATGGGCAAATGGTTAGTTGAGAACAATCGTGGTGAAGGTTCAATTATCCGAACAGCATACGAAAAGGGCATCCCAATTTTTGTTCCTGCTTTCTCGGATTGCAGCGCTGGATTTGGATTAATTCATCACCAATTTAATACAAAAGGACCAGTAGTTTCGCTTGATTCTGCAAAAGATTTCTTAGAGCTAACTAAGATTAAGATTGAAGCAAAACACTCAGGTATATTAATGCTTGGTGGCGGAGTTCCCAAAAACTTCACACAAGATGTTGTTGTAGCTGCCGAAGTACTTGATTTTGATGCAGAAATGCACAAATATGCAGTACAAATTACGGTAGCGGACGAACGCGATGGAGCATTATCCGGCTCAACTTTGAAAGAAGCAAGCTCGTGGGGGAAAGTGGAAACAACCTACGAACAAATGGTATTTAGCGAAATCACAATAGCATTCCCATTGCTTGCATCATATATTTACCACAAGAGAGCTTGGGAAGGCAGACCCGAACGCAGATTTAATGATTTTTTAGATAAAATTGAAGAATAAAAATA
>DYLM01000065.1 GCA_020722095.1 Chloroherpeton thalassium | reverse complement strand
TATTAGTTACATAAGCATTATCAACATACAAATCGCCAGTTGTCATAATGTCTTGCATTCCGAAATCTGGATAAATTTTAGTACCTTGGATAGCTGCGTTAGCATTAACATCAACATCCATAATTGTTCCATCTAAAATTTCGGTTGTAGTTACAGTACCTTCTTGGATTTGTAAATTATTGTAAGGTCCAGCTATATCACCAGCTGCATTAGCTGGCATCCAAGTATTGGAAGTTAAGTCGTACATATAAACAGCACCATCCCAAGGATTAGCCGCACTAACTGGGATATTTTGAATACCGACAACAACTGGGTTTGGTAAGAAACCACTTAAGTCGCCGCCCATAGTTTTTACTTCGTCATTTAAGTCAGCTAAGTAAACTTCACCATCAATAATGTTATCCGAATCAACTGCATTATTGGCTAATTTTTCGTTAGTAACAGCACCGTCATAAATACGGTCAGTTTTTACTGCACCCTTTGCGATTAATGGATCTGGATAATTACCAGCTAAATCGCCACCAGCTTTTCCTGATGGAGGAACAGTTACGTTTGGAGCCAAATACTTTTGAGTAATTGAACCAGGAGCGATGTTTTCTAAAACAACGCCTGTTCTCAAAGTTGGATTTGGATATGTGCCAGCTAAATCACCACCAGCAACGATTGCAGTGGGATTGAATTTTTGCCAAGTCAAAACGCCGTCAACTACATCTTGAGCAACTTTAGCAGTATCAGCATCAATTGCGGAAACAGCTTGGATTGCATAAGGAGTAGCACCCAATTTTGTTCTTGGGTATGGAGTGCCATTGGCAACAGTTACTTGCAAATATAATTGTTTATTGAAATTAACTGTATTTAATGGGTTAACTTCGCCTAACATTACATTAAAGTAACCTTTTTCTACTACAACAGCTTGGTTTACAGTCCAGATTGGAGTGCCACCAGATGGTGCATCGTAGATTTCGAAAGTAACGGAATAAGTTCCGTCCAAGTATTTGCCTGATTGTTCATCAAAGAGTACGCCTTGATATGGGATCAATTGAGGTACTGCAGCGATTGCGAACGAAACGCTGAACAAGAAAGCAAGGAAAGTTGTTAGAAGTGAGAATCTCTTCATTTAAAATAACTCCTATAAGTTTGTAACAATATTTTTTAAAATTTTCAAATTAATTACTTAACAATTATCATAATATTTTTTAGCATATATGGATTAAATGCATTGTTGCCAACCATATCAGATGGGCTAACTTGTAATTCGTATAAGTATGAACCAGACGTAAGTTGTGCACCAAAACGATCTTTAGCTGTAAAAGCAACTTGTTGCTCTCCCGCATTTTGATAACCTTCAAATATAGTAGCAACTACATTGCCAATCATATCATATAGTTTTAATGATACATAAGAAGGTGATTTTAGTTCGTATTTGATTGTTGTTGATGTACTTACAGGATTAGGATAATTTGTAAGTCCGTTGTTGTAAGAAAGCGGATTGTCGTCAACGCCAACACTCGCTAATGGATCAGGCACCCAGAAGCCTTGGTGTAAGTCATAGTTAACACCATTGATTGGGCTTGTAGGTTGTTTCTTGTAAATTACGGGTTGCCCTAACATACCCGATATTCTGATATTGTCGTCGTTTACTTGGTTGAGAATACCTCCACCAGCGACAACTTGCTTTTTAATCGTTGTTTGTGCTTCGGATACCGAAACTATCAAACCAAACACTGCGATTAATGTTAGCAAATTCTTCATAGAAAACATCATTTAATAACTCCTATGTTTATTTAATTATAATTTTCATATTATTTTATAACCTATTGCAACTATTGTAATTACAATAAGTATGCCAAAAAAAAGGATTTTGTCCTTTTTTCCAAAAACAAATTTAACAAGTTTTCCTATATATTCCAAACAATTTATTAATAATTTTTCTTAATAATTGTAATTTATTTTTTGGCAATTCATTCACAAATTTTCACAAGTGTTTGATTGTCAATAAATTACAAATATTCTTTTATATTTTTGCTAAATAATTAATAATAATTAATCAAAAAAAGTATTCACAACTTATTGACACTGTTAAGATAATTACACACAATCACATCGTGTTAGATGAATTAATTATGAATTTTATTCATTATTTAGGTGTTCCAAACATTCTTTTTGTTTGATGTAAATTGCTACATAATGCTTTTGTGAATCACTACCTTCTTTATGCCAATTACAAAATTAATAAATTATTCAAGATTATCTCCTATTTTTTTAATATTTTTTACTTATTTTTTATTTCTTATCATATCAATTATGTAATTTGTGGAATTATCGTGATTTAACACTTCCACACTGTTGATTTCATTATACACTTTTGTTGCTAATTGCTTGCCTAATTCCACTCCCCATTGGTCAAACGAATTTACATTCCACAATACACCCTGCACAAACACTTTATGTTCAAATATTGAAATTATCTTTCCCAAAGCCCTTGGAGTTAATTTTTCTAATAGAAATATATTCGAAGGGCGATTGCCACGGAAAACTTTATGTTGCTTGATTTTTTCAATTTGTGCCTGCGACAAGCCTTGTGATTGCAATTCAGTTTCAACCTGATTAGCACTTTTGCCAATCATCAATGCTTCACTCTGCGCAATCATATTGCTTAATAGCAATTTGTGATGCTCGCCAACTTCTTGGAATGCTGAAATAAAACCAATGAAATCTACTGGTATAATGTCTGTACCTTGATGCAAGTATTGGAAGAATGAGTGTTGAGAGTTTGTGCCAGCTTCGCCCCAAATCAATTGACCCGTTGGGTAATTTACAATATTTCCATCTATATCCACATATTTCCCATTGCTTTCCATATCTAATTGTTGGAGAAATTCGGGCAACGTCGCAAGTTCATTTGAATATGGAATAACTGCATTTGCTGAATAATTCCAAAAATTCCTATACCAATAACCTATTAAGGCATAAATAACTGGAATATTCTCGTTTAGTGGTGCGTGTTCGAAATGTCTGTCAATTTCGTAAGCCCCGTGCAACAATTCCTCAAAATTCGTCCAGCCAATTGCCAATGCTATCGACAGCCCAATCGCCGACCAAAGCGAATAACGACCACCAACCCAGTTCCAAAATTCAAACATATTTTCAGATGGAATTCCAAAATCTCTACAAGCTGACTTATTTGTAGAAAGGGCTACAAAATGCTTTTGAATATCATTTTCGCTTGCATTTTGCGACAAAAACCAATTTCTTGCAGTATGAGCATTAGTCATTGTTTCTAATGTTGTGAATGTTTTAGAAGCAATTATAAATAATGTTGTTTCTGCGTTGATTTTCTTAAAAACAGAGCTAATATCATCGGCATCAATATTGGAAACAAAGTGCATATTAATGCCTTTGACCTTATAGTTGATTAAGGCTTTTGTTACCATTGCTGGTCCCAAATGCGAGCCACCAATTCCAATATTAACGACATCAGTGATTTTCTTGCCGGTAAATCCAAGCCATTCGCCGCTATGAACTTTCTCAACAAATTGTTGCATTTTTTGCAGTACTTCGCGAACTTTTGGCATCACATCTACACCATCAACAAAGATTGGATTCTTTGAGAAATTCCTCAATGCAATATGCAAAACAGCACGATTTTCGGTTATATTAATCTTTTCGCCCGTGAACATTGCTTTGATTTTATCTTGCAGATGATTTTGATTAGCACATTCCATGAGTAAATTTAATATATCTTTATTGATATAATTTTTGGAATAATCAAAATAAATATCATTAAAATGTATAGAGTAATTTTTCACTCTTTTTGCGTCAGCACGGAAAAAATCAAGGATATTATATTCCTTGATTTTTTCTTGATATTTTTTTAGTTTTTCTTTACATTCCATATTTATTAACTATTTTTTGGGAGTCACAACATAAATCTGCACTGTTCTTGATAATTGCCTGCCTAATGTTTGATCATTATTAAAGATTTGCACACCTTCGCCCACTCCGTAAGATTCAAATTTTACATTTTTAACTTTGGTGGCGAGATAATTCTTTACCGCATCTGCTCGGCGAGTTGCAAGATTTTTATTATAATCAAAATCACCAATTTTATCAGTATAACCGTAGATTTGGACTGTTGAGTTTGCTGCAATCACAGGCAATATATTTTTATCAATAATCTGCTTATCTTTTTCGCTAATTTTAGGACTATCAAAATCAAATAGCACTAAACTAAACTTGGAAATTGTTTTGTCGGGTAAATTTTCTGACTTTTTACGTGAAAATGAGAAGTAATCAGAAGGGATTGAGCCATTTAGTTTTTTAGTAATTCCACTTTTTGTTTTAACTGTATATTCCCAATCAACTGGTATGCTTGTTGATTTCAACTGATTTGGTTTGATTTGCCAAGTTATCAAACCAGGATCTTGAATCCCAGAAAATACTTCAACTTCATCGCCCGATTGACGATAAACTAATTTCCAAGAGTCCAGCGTGTCATTTGTGATAACTTCTGACTTGAAATTTACCATTGATGGATTAGTTACTCTTTCTTTATCTCCAAAAATAACTATCGGCTTCATTAAATCAAAATTGTCCGAAGTAATTTCGGCACGCCTGTTTTCGGCATCTCCATCTACATCATTTTTATTAGATGGATTGGAGGGCATTCCACTTGCCACAACATTAATTCTATTGGCTGCAATATTATAATTTGCAACTAAATAATTTTTGCAAAAATCTGCCCTTTCTTTGGATAAATTCTTTTCTTTCTTAAGCTCTTTTGAATCTAATGTGCCTGTAATTGTAATTGTTGCATTTGGATTTTCTTGCAATCGCTTTCCGATAATATCTAATGTATATGTATTGATTTTGAATGCATCAGGATTTAAATCATCAATTGTAAATTCGCCAGCTTCGTTTTGAGCAGCTAATGTTTGTATCGTTGGATCTGGGACAGCCTTCTTTTCTGGGAAAAACACATAAGGCAACAACGGGAATAACTCTGAATATTGCACTTCTTCCACATTAATTTTGTTAAGTGGTTTTGGCATCATCTTATCATCATAATAAGATAGTTCGGGCGAACCTAATTCCAATTTATATTCTTCTCGTGGAGTTATTTGTTCCTCGTAAGGATTAAGCGAGAAAGTTAGATTAACTCCTAATCTCAATTGGCTTACATTCCAAGCATCGTAAAGATCCGAACTTGATACTTTAGAAAGTGGAAATCTGTATGAAATTTCGGGTGTTAAGAAGATGTTTTTTGTAATATTAAAATTATACCCTGCACCCAAAGCAAGAGCCAAGCGAGTTGCTTTATTTTCAATATCAAAATTGATAATATTAGGATCAACCGAAGAGGAATAATCATAATTTGCAACAATTGGTACACCAAGTTCAATTCCACCGAGCAAATAAAGTGGTTTATCTTCGAGGAAATAATAATTCAAAATTGGGGCGACCTCAACATAGCCAAGATTTGCATCTAATGTTTCAGAAATGCTTGGTTCATTATTTTTAATTATTCCATCTAAATTAAAATAGCCGATTCTTCCTGAAATTACAAATTTAGATGTAAGTGGGAAATTGCCAATAATTCCACCAAACAAGCCCGTCCCCGATTGAGTTGTAATGCCAGGATAAAAACTTGCAGAATGGAAATTTAGTCCCGCTCCGCCGTAGAAACCGATATTAGTCGGCATTTTGTTTTGTTTGGTATCTTGAGAAATTGCACTTAAATTAAACGAAAGTAGCAAAATAATCGTATATGCAATTAGTGAGTTAATAGTTTTAATTTTCATAATTATTACTCCGATTATTGAAAAAATTATTTTAAATATAAAAGTAGAGGAAAAAATGAAAAAATTATTTTTAACGACCACACTTTTTTTCATTTTATCAATACCATCTTTTTCTGGTGCATTAGAATTTGGTATTCGCGGTGGCTTAGCTACACCAAGCGATAAAATCAATGATATTTACAATACCGACCAGATTCAATGGAATAAGGATACTTTGGGAAAATTAATATCTAAAGGATTAGATGTGGGCTATAATTTAGGAATTAAAATGTCTATGCCATTGAACGATTTTTTCAGTTTTAGTGGCACAATCGGATATAATTCCTTTCCCGAATCCGAAGTAGTGATTGTAAATCCAAATGTAACAACAGACACACTTGCGATTTTGCTTACTTCCACAAAGATAATTCCCGTCACTGCGGGCTTGAGTTTATACCCATTTCGCTCGGTTATTAGCCCATATATTACTGGCGAACTAAGTTATAATTATATTTACACAACAGTAGATTCCAAAATTGCAGGCACTTATATTCCAATATCAACTACTCCATCAAATAATAGATTTGGATTTGGCGTTGGAGCAGGAGTGGATTTCAATTTGGGCATAATTGATTTAAATGTTGAAGGAAAATTAAATTATTTGAATTTAATCGGCAAGGAAACAAGTGAAGAAAATAAATATTATGCCACATTTTTAGTTGGAATAATATTTTAATTGATAAATAATAATTTCTATTTCTTGAGGCTGTCTCATAAGTCCGAAATATTTCAAAAGTGTCATTCCCGTGCAAACGGGAATCCACTGCCAGAGCGTATTTATAGATTCCCACTTTCGTGGGAATGATAGAAAAACTGACTTATGAGACAGCCACTTTGGGTTATTGAACGAATACGAATATTCTATTAGATAAATCGTAATTTCCACTTCGTTCCAACAATAGTGGAGCCATACTCAAGAACCGCCCAATTTGTATATCATAAACTCGTGTCCCCATATTCATATACTTACTTTCCAAATCTTTGTAATTAAGAAATGTCAAGAAAAAGTTGAATTATGAATCAATCCAATTTTCTATCACAATTGTTGCCCGAACATTCCCGATATGGTCTTGGATATTAAATTCTTTCGTTCCATCAGGCTTAACTACCACTAATCCTCCTTCAACATTATAATTTATCGGATAAAATGCTACAATTTTCTTGCCCAATCAGCACAACAATCATAAGTATTATCCCAGCCGAAACTTCTTCCATTTCGGAGAATTTTTACCTGTTTAAAATATTCAATGTCTCTTAATTGTTCAGCTATCCCTTTAAATTCAATTAACTTTAAAAAATCGAGTTCTTTGCAAAATCCGTCATCGAATAATACTTTAATAGTATAATTATTTAAGTATGTTATATTTTCTATCTTATTAATTTTTACTCCAATGGCGTAATTTTTATAGGAATATTTGAATTTCTCATTAGATTCCAATTTTCTAAAAGTTCTACTTTATGTAAATTTATCCAATTCCTAACTAATTTGATTGCTGTTTTGGGTAAGTTTCCTTCAATAATAATGTTATTTTGAAAGTCAAAAATAGCTTCAAACTCGCCGTATTCGGCATGCAAATGAGGTGGATTGTGATCATTGAAATTCATTGTAATAATTATTCCAAAAAATCTTGATATTTCTTGCATAAATTCCTCTAAAAACAATATTTACGGAAAAATTAATTTATTATTTTATAAATTACATAATTAAATATTCCCATCAGCCGATTCCCGCCGCCTTTCTCCTTCTCGGGGGCAAGACCAGTGGGTTCGGTGTAGGAGATGGGGTTGTTTATTCATATACTTACTTTCACTCATTTTCTATTTTTCCAATAATTTGGTTTCCGTTTGAAATGTGCAAATGCCAATACTTTTATATTATTACCATTCTCGCTATATAAGATGGAATAAGGATAATTATCTAAGTTACATTTCCGAATATCTTGTGAAATAGTTGGATAAATTTTGGGATTTTCAGTGATGAATTGATACTTGCTTTTTACTTCTTCCTTAAACTTATTTGCAATCAAAATCGAAATAGATTTATAATAAATATAAATACTTTGAAGTTCAGCTTGAGCTTCATTATGTATTATTATTCTCATCTAATTTAAATTTTCAATTGCAACATAAGCATCTAAATAATCAATATCGTTGCTTTTTAATCTATTCAAAGCAACGTTAATCCACTCTTTTGTAGTGTCTTCGGAGGTCTCTGCTTCCAATTCATTTAGCAGGTTTATTGTTAGTGCAAGTTTAGATTGGTAATCCAATTGATTAACCAATAGATTTAATGCCTTTTTATCAACCATAAAATTCTCCATTTTCTTTTCTACAAAATTACAAAATTATTTGGATAATTATTCCCGCCGTCTTTTTCCTTCTCGGGGGCAAGACCAGTGGGTTCGGTGTAGGAGATAGGATTATTCATTACTGCCTGACTAAAATAGAGGCTGTCTCATAAGTCAGCTTTGCTGTTATTCCCACGAAAGTGGGAATCTATAAATTAATTTAAAAATTTGAAAATATAGGATCAAATAATCATAGCCCACGAATTCATTCGTGGGAAAATGGATCCCCATTTGCACGGGAATGACAATTTTGAAATATTTTGGACTTATAAGACAGCCTCGAAATTGTGGGCAAAACAATTAAATGATTAAAATTATTTTTAATTAAACAAAAATTATGCTCATCCACGATTGAAATCGTGGGCTATGAATATTTATCAGATGTCCTGCATCTCCAAGATGTAGGACATCTCAAATTTATCCAATACCTAACGCCCAACGCCCAACATCCAAACATCATTCTCAAATTCTCAAATTGAATTATATCTTGCCAATTAAACTGCGGGAGATTACTAATCTTTGGATTTCGTTTGTGCCTTCGTATATTTCGGTGATTTTTGCATCACGATAATAACGTTCAACATTGAAATCTTCGGTATAACCATATCCGCCATGAATTTGAATTGCTTTATTAGCGCAGAACATTGCTACTTCGGAAGCCTTCAATTTTGCCATTGCTGCTTCGCGGGAATAGTTCATTCCTTTATCCTTCATCATCGAGGCTCTCCAAGTTAGCAATAATGCTGCTTCGTATTCTGTCCACATATCTGCAATCATCCATTGAATTGCTTGGAAATTAGCGATTGGCTGGGAGAATTGAACTCTTTCTTTTGCAAATTTGATTGAATCTTCGATAGAAGCACGAGCAATGCCCAATGCTTGTGCAGCAATTCCTAATCTGCCGCCATCAAGAGTAATCATTGCTAACTTAAAACCTTTGCCAATTTCGCCGAGCAAATTTTCTTCTGGGATAACTACATCTTCCAGAATAATTTCGGCTGTCGAGGATGAACGAATGCCTAATTTCTTTTCCAATTTGCCTATTCTATAGCCGGGCATATTGCGTTCAACAATAAATGCAGATAAATTGTGCTTATCCTCGCCCGAACGAGCAATTAGAATAAATACATCAGCCTCGTTCCCGTTAGTTGCAAATAACTTCGAGCCATTGATAATCCACTTATTTCCGTCTTTGCGTGCAACAGTTTTAGTATTGCTCGAGTCCGAACCAGCTTCTGATTCAGTTAAGGAAAAAGCCCCAATTTTTTTCCCAGATAACAAATCTGGTAAGAACCTTTGTTTTTGTTCCTCTGTGCCAAATCTATAAATTGGGTCGCAAGCAAGAGAAGAATGGGCAGAAATAATAACGCCAGTAGAAGCACACCAGCGAGAAACTTCTTCAACTGCCAAAAAGTAAGAAACATAATCCATTCCGGCACCGCCATATTCGGTTGGATAAGCAATTCCCATCAAACCTAATTCAGCTGCTTCATTGATTATTTCGCGTGGGAATCGATGATTTCTTTCGTTTTCTGATGCTACTGGAGCAATTTTTTCGGAAGCAAATTTAGCTACCATTTCTTTGAGCATTTTTTGCTCTTCTGTGAGTAAAAATTCCATAATTTCCTCAAATTATCTTAAAAAATATAAAAAATTGATTTTTCTAAAAAAAATTTCCTAAAATTAAGAAATTTTTTATTAAATTATAGTTCTTTGAAAAGAAAAATTTAAAAACGTTAATTTTTTTAAGTAAAATACCAGATTAATTATGCCAATAAATAGACATTTAACAGAAGAACAGGTGCTTTTGCGTGATACTGTCCGCAAATTTGCCGAAGAAGTTATAAGACCAGTTGCTGCTGAATTAGACGAAAAGGAACAATTCTCGGTTGATATTACCAAGCAAATGGCTGAAATGGGTTTTATGGGGGCTTTTATTCCCGAAGAATACGGCGGGACAGCACTCGATTATGTTTCTTATATTATGATTGTGGAAGAATTGGCACGCGTTGACGGCTCGAATGCCGCTACAGTGGCGGCTCACAACTCATTGGGAACTGGACCACTCTATTATTTTGGGAACGAAGAGCAAAAGAAAAAGTATTTGCCAAAACTTACTTCTGGTCATCTTTGGGGCTTTGGTCTGACAGAACCCGAAGCCGGTAGTGATGCAGGAAATACTCAAACAACTGCTGTGGAAGATGGTGATTATTGGATTCTGAATGGTTCCAAAACATTTATCACAAATGCTTCAACGGAATTGACATTGGGTTCGACAATCTTGGCTGTGTCGGGACATAAGCCAGATGGACGCAAAGAATATACTTGTTTTTTGGTGGAGAACGATACGCCCGGCTATACAGCACGACCAATTCACAAGAAAATGATGTGGCGAGCATCAAATACTTCGGAAATCTTTTTAGACAATGTGCGGGTACATAAATCTGCAATATTAGGCAAGCGTGGCGATGGCTTTAAGCAAATGCTAAAAACATTGGACTATGGCAGATTATCTATTGCTTCGATGGGTTTGGGATTGGCACAAGGAGCATTTGATTATTCCTTGAATTATGCAAAACAACGCAAGGCATTCGGTAATCCAATTGCACAATTCCAAACAACTGCATTTAAATTTGCAGATTCGGAAGTGGGAATTGAATTAGCCCGAAATTATTTGTATGATGTTTGCAGAATGGCAAATGAAGGCTTGAATATTACGAAAGAAGGGGCAATCGCAAAATTGTATTGTAGCGAATTGGCGCATTCTGTGTCGAATCACGGCGTGCAAATAATGGGTGGTTATGGATTAATAAAAGAATACGAAGCAGAGCGATATTATCGTGATGCGAAATTATTGGAAATTGGAGAAGGCACAAGCGAAATCCAAAGATTAGTGATAGCACGAAACATCGGTTGCTTTGAATAGCGTGGAAGTGTTAAAGAAATGACTACAAACATTTTTTAATGATAATGACAGAAAATGAAATTTCGAAAATAGTTTTAGATTGTGCATTTAAAGTACATCTTGCCTTAGGACCTGGTTTGCTTGAGAGTGCCTATGAAGAGTGCTTGTACTATGAAATAATCCAAAGCGGATTGTTTGTAGAAAAACAAAAACCTTTACCATTAATTTATAAAGAAATCAAACTAGAAGTAGGATACAGAGTAGATTTGTTAATTGAAAATAAATTTATAGTAGAAATTAAATCAGTTGAATTTTTAAACGAGATCCACTTGGCTCAATTATTAACATATTTAAAGTTGTCAGATTGTAAATTGGGATATTTGATAAACTTTAATGTAAAATACCTTAAAGATGGCGTTAAGAGAGTCATTAATGGAAAGTTAACTTAGTATTTGACATAATA
>DYLM01000064.1 GCA_020722095.1 Chloroherpeton thalassium | reverse complement strand
GATAGCGTCAATCGTTCCATTCAAGTTATTCTTAATTTCATTGAAATCGCCTTTGTAGATTTCTGTGATTTTTGGTGGTATATCGCCTTTGGATATTCTATCAACATATTCAGCAGCTACATTTAACGGGCTAATAATGCTATCAAGCATATTATTCACACCATCAACAATGTCTATATATCCACCTGTAAATTTATTTGAATCCATCCTTTTGTCAAGTTGTCCATTGCCTAAATACTCTGCTGTTTCCTTCAATTGTTTTTCCAAAATTGCTTCGTTTGTATAATTTTGCCATTGAACAGTATAACCTAATTTAATATTATTTTCATCGTAAAATGGATTAACAATTAATCTCATTACTTGATCGCCTATTAAAATCTTAGCTTCGTGGGTTGATGTTAAATTACTTAATAATCCACGA
The DNA here is from genome assembly GCA_020722095.1 of Chloroherpeton thalassium. Lineage (GTDB taxonomy): Bacteria > Bacteroidota > Ignavibacteria > Kapaibacteriales > UBA2268 > GWF2-33-9. Next base: position 11,154 of record DYLM01000064.1, on the reverse strand, counting down.
TTATAGTTTGGATTTTTATGCCAACGGTCGATATTAGTTCCAAGCACATTATCTACACTAAAGTCTGAGAATTGCCTGCGGTAATCTTCTTCATAAGTTTTTAGGAATCTCTCCTGTGATTTATTGAGATAATTAATCACTCCATTTGCATCAGCAATCATAAAGTTACCAGCAAAATCAAATACGCTACCATAAACATCAAGCATTTGGTTAATTCCAGCAATCATCTTTCTAAAATCGCCATTATGAGGCATAGTGTCAATTCGGAACTTCAACTTTCCATTTCTTGCATTTTCGTTCACTGAATTTATATCATTAATAATAACATTCATTGAGTCAATCAACAGATTCAAGTTATTCTTAATTTCATTGAAATCTCCGTTGTATTCTTCTGTGATTTTTGGAGGAATATCTCCTTTCGAGATTCTATCTACATATTCAGAAGTAACATTTATTGGTTTAACTAATGCATCAACTAAAGAATTTAATCCAAGTATCATTGATTTAAATTCACCTTTGTGCTTGCTTGGGTCGGAGCGATAATCTAACTTTCCATCTACAAAGTTATCAGACAATTTATTTATTTCGCTTACAATATCCTTCAAATTGCTTGATAATGCATTGCTTGCGTTGATAATTTGCTTAGTTTCATCTTTAATTTTAGTATCACTTACAATATTCAAATTACCTTCAGATAAAACAGATACATTGTCAGCCGAAATTTTCACTGATTTCATAATACCATTGGTAAGTACAATAGCTAATGCTATCGCTAAAATTACGGAAATAATAACAATTATTGCTAAAATAAATATGCTAGAATTATGTATCTTTTCTGCATTATTAGAAGCTTCAACAAATAAGTCATTTTCATGGGAAATTAACTGATCCACTGCCAAAAAATAAGATTTTTGCTTCGTTTTGAACTCACCCAAAAGCATTAATGTTGCTTCTGCATGATTATTATTTCTCACCTGCTCTATTATATTATTGCGAAATACAACATAATCTTCCCGTTTATCGGCAATGTCTTTTAGAATTTGTTTTCCTTCATCTTTTTTGATAGTTCTTTGTAAAGAATCCATCAAAACATTAGCTTTTTCAACAACAGATTGTACGATTTGGAATTCTTTTTCCTGCTCATCAGGATTATTTTGCAAAACTGCATTGTTCATAGCAATTGCAGCAGAATTTACTTGATCTTTGATTGTGTTTGCCCAGAGAGTTTTTTTGAACCTATCGTGAGCAAGAGCTTGTACTTCCTCATTCAATTGATTAATAGAATTGAAACTTTGCCAAGCTACTACAATAGTTAATATTGTTATAGCTACAAATGATAATAGAAGTTTTGTTCTAATTTTCATATATTTATCCTTTTTTTTTTCAATTATAATTTTTTAAATTATTCTACATTTTTTAAAATATCATCAACTAATGTTGTTCTGAATAATTGAGCGACATCCACATCAATCATTCTTCCTAATTTGTAAAGAGCTTCGTCTTCTACATCGCTTATTGTGTGTTGGAACAACTTACCCGAGGCATTGGCAATATGCACTCCAAGAGCTATTAAATGATGTTTAAACATTCTTCCATCAACTGGGTCAAATTTCAAATCCAATAATGCGTCTAATTCTCTGAATATATCGGCATTTTTGGCTGGATTATAAGGTTCGTTTAAATACTCGTTTGGATTATCAGGCAAAACTGCTTTAAATAAGTCTGATTTGAATCGATTTTTAGCCTTGCAGAGTTTTGCAAACGCTTCAATTTCTTTTTTGTCGAGCTTTTCATCGGCTTTGCCGATAAAATTTACAACAATTCCTGGGGTTGATTTTAGCAACTCCCATTCGTTTTGATTAAAAATTTCTTCCATTTTCTTGTTGGTTTATTTTAACAATTACTAATTTACATAAAATAAAAAGATTAATTACACTTTTTTATAAATGCAAAAAATAATATTGTTAAAATATGAAAATTAATTTAAATAATAAAGAAGAAAATATAAAAAAACAAAAAAAATTTCAAAAAAATATAATTACACATAATATTGTTGTCAAAAATGCACATCAAAATAATCTCAAAAATGTTGATGTTGAATTTCCACGCAATCGAATTACTGTTGTAACTGGTGTTAGTGGTTCCGGAAAGTCATCATTAGCTTTTGATACAGTCTATGCCGAAGGTCAAAGAAGATTTGTGGAGTCACTTTCATCTTACACTCGTCAATTTTTAGAAAGAATGGAGAAGCCACTTGTTGATGCAATCACCGGACTTCCGCCAGCAGTAGCAATAGAGCAGAAACAACCCCCAAGAAATCCGCGTTCAACAGTTGGGACAATAACTGAAATTTACGATTTACTACGAATTTTATTCGCTCGTATTGGTAAAACAATATGCTATAAATGTGGTCAAATTGTTAGAAAAGATACTCCCGCAACAGCCATCGAAAAAATTTCCAAGCTCCAAAATGGTACAAAACTTTATATTATGTTCCCAATTTCTCCACAAACAAAAAGTTTAAAAGTGGAGTTGCAAAAATTAAGGGAATTAGGATTTTTTCGGGCAGTCAAGCTGAATTCTAATGAAATTCAGGACTTTGAAAACAATGATATTGAAACTAATTTATTGAACGAAGAATTATTTATTTTGGCAGATAGAGTGATTTACAAGGACGACCAAGATACAATTTCCCGTATTACAGATTCCATCGAGACAGCATTTGGAATGGGAAATGGCAGGATTGTTATTCGTGATATAGATAACTCGGTTGACTATAAATTTAGTTCAATTTACGAATGTTCGGATTGCGATATTTTATATCAAGAACCAACACCTCAATTGTTTAGTTTTAATAGTCCGATTGGTGCTTGCCAGCATTGTCAAGGATTTGGGAGAACAATTGGCTGGGACGAAAACTTGATTATTCCCGACCAATCTAAATCAGTGAGCGAAGGGGCAATTTATCCGCTCAAATCAGATTCTATGGCAAATCTATTTTGGGAATTAAGTTCCAAACTCGAAAAGCATAATTTCCCACTCGACAAACCTTATATGCAACTTAATCAAGCAGAAATTGATTTGCTCTGGAATGGAATTGGCAAATTCAAGGGTTTGAACGGAGTGCTCAAGTATTTTGACGAAAATAGCCATAAAATGCACTATCGCATTCTTGCAAGCCGCTATCGTGGCTACACTACTTGTAAGGCTTGCGGAGGTTCTCGATTGCGTACATCTGCTCGTCAAGTTTTTATCAATAATATGAACTTACCAAAATTATTGGATTTGCCCATAAATCAAGTAAATGAGTTTTTTCAGAATTTGCAATTAACAGAATACGAAATGAAAATAGTACATCAAGTTCTGAAAGAAATCAATCACCGATTAAATTTACTTGTGAAAATTGGTTTGGAATACTTAACTTTATCTCGCTTGTCTCACACTCTTTCGGGAGGAGAACTGCAAAGAATTAATTTAGCAACTTCACTTGGATCGTCATTAGTTGGAACTTTGTTTGTATTAGATGAACCAAGCATAGGACTTCATCCTGCAGATACTTCCAAACTTATTAATATCATCAAAGGAATGCGAGATATTGGAAATACGGTTATTGTTGTGGAGCACGATTTAGATGTTATTCAAAATGCAGATTATATTGTGGAAATGGGTCCGCACGCAGGCGAAAATGGTGGCGAAATTGTATTTAAAGGTACTTATTCCGAACTCAAAGAAAATAAAAATTCACTAACTTCAGATTATTTAAACAAACGCAAAAAAATCACAAATTTTACCAAGAAAAAGCCAAATGGTCAATATATTAGGATAATCAATCCACGTGAGAATAATCTATCGATGGATTTAGTAGAAATTCCAATTAACTGCATTACAGTAATTACTGGCGTATCGGGTTCGGGTAAAAGCACTCTTGTATTTGATGTTTTATACAATGGTTTGAAGAAAATGCGAGGCGAACCAAACACAAAAGTTTCTAAATTTGAAAGAATTGAAGGAGCGCACTTCTTCGATAAAATTGAAATTATTGATCAATCCCCTATTGGGCGTTCCTCTCGCTCCACTCCCGGAACTTACACCAAAGCCTACGATGCCATTCGTGAAGTATTTGCCAACACGCAATTAGCCCGACAATTTGGTTTAAAACCAGGGTATTTTTCGTTTAATGTTCCTGGTGGGAGGTGCGAAGTATGCGAAGGAGACGGCTTTGTGACTGTTGATATGCAATTTTTGGCAAATATTAAACTTACTTGTGAGGCTTGCGGTGGCAGTCGCTTTAAGAACGAGGCATTGCATTTTACATACAAAGGCAAAACAATAGTTGATGTTCTGAATATGACTATCGACCAATCAATGGAATTCTTTTCGGATATTCCACAAATAACCAGAAAATTAAGTGTTCTGCAAGATTTAGGATTAGGATATTTACGATTAGGTCAACCAAGTAATGTGTTGAGCGGTGGCGAATCACAAAGATTAAAAATTGCAGAATATTTGGAACAGCGAGAAAAAACTAATAACTTGCTAATCTTTGACGAACCTACTACGGGCTTACATATTGATGATATTTCCAAATTATTTAATTCAATTAAAAAATTATCAAATGAAGGCAATACCATCGTCATCGTTGAGCATAATTTGGAAATTATAAAAAATGCCGATTGGGTAATTGATTTAGGACCAGGAGCAGGCGACAAAGGCGGAAATCTTATGTTTGCAGGCACACCAGAGCAATTAGCAAAGCAAAATACATTAACAGGAATGTCATTGAAAGAATATTTAGAAACATTTTAGAAAAAATATGAAAAAAGTTCTGTTAATGATTTTCATTCAAACATTGCTTGTATCCAATTTCACTTATGCAAAATGGGATAAAATGTTAACTGATTATCTGCATACATTCAAAGAGGAAAAGTTAGATAATCAATCCTTGCTTGGTATTTGGTATGGAATAAGTAAGCCAAATAATGATTTGCTTATGAATAATCAAGTATTTTCTGATGGATATAATCTTGGTATTGAATATGGATTTATCAGATATAAAGAAAGCAAGGAATTAGGCTCGTTCAAACTAAATTATGGTGAAAGAATGTTTGTGGAAAATTCAAGTTCTCACCTAAAGCCTTCCACGATTGCTATCAATGGTGAAACTTACGATACTTGGACATTTGGACTATCCGCCATTGATGGAGTTGGAGTAAAGTTTGGCGATAATTCAATTGATTTTGCCCATCAATCCGCATTTATTTGGGCTCACATTGATTTTGAAAATTACGATAGACATAATATTGTAAATGCTCAAATTCAAAATATTGATGACAAAATTAAGTTTGGGCGAATGAATACTTTGCAATTTAACTTCAATATCAATAATACAATTAACTTGGGAGTACAGAAAAGATTTTCTTATGTTTTCCAAGATTATGAGTTTTCCGATTTTGCGGTTAGTTATCTGGTGGAAATTACTGCTCAAAAATTGATTGAATTCATTGATACACAGATGAATGAGACATTTGGCAAGGATTATTGGCTGGCGAAATATGTGTATAAGTCGCTAATAACATTAGGATTAAATGAATTGTATAAAAAAAATGGCTATTTTCCGATTAAGTCCAAACAGCCATTTTATCAAAATTCTTATTTAATTTATATATCAATTAGTGGAAATTAATAATCTAATTTTGAATAATTTCCCAATACAATTCCTTACGTAATTTGGCAATCCATTTATTATACAAATCCATTTTTTTGTATTGCATTGCTTGTTGTTGGATAATTTGATAATCTTGTTGCAGATTAATTTTATGCGATGGAACTACTTTTTCTTTATAAATTATCTGGTACGAAAAATTGTTTGGGTCTGTATTGAAAATTATTGGATCTGTTATTTGATTCAAACCTATTTTTTCAATGGCTTCTTTCACCTGCGGAGCTAATCTATCCATTGTAACATTGCCCATCGAACCTCCAAAGCCACGAGTTTCCTCGTCATCCGAAACTTGTTTTGCTGCTTCTTTGAATTCTGAAAGTGTCTTGATATGCTTTTGAAGACTATCCAAAAATGTTTTTGCCCACTCTTTATCGTCATCGCTTTGACCAATTTTGAATAGAATATGGCTAACATTAATTTCATCTTTGCGTTTATCTACCAATTTTAAAATATGGTAACCCAAAGGTGTTTCGATTGGCAATGAAATTTCGCCAGGCAATAATGCAAACCCAGCTTTTTCAAGTTCAGGTAAGAATTTACCTTTGGCTATCCAACCCAAATTTCCTCCGTCATCTTTTGTGGCAAGGTCTTGAGAATAAATTTTGGCAAATTCCTCAAAATTGCCACTTTGAATTATCGAATCTCTAATTCTCAAAGCCATTTTATAAATTTCTTCTTTGTCTTGTTTTTTGGCTTTTGCTTTCTTCACAATGCAGTAAAGGCTGTAAGATTCGGGCATAATTGGCAATGAATCTTGATATTTTTTGTAGAAATCTTCCAATTCAACTTGAGAAATTTCAACTTGTGCAAATTCTTTTTCAACAATTTTTTGATTAAGAATTTTATTTTTGATTTCTTCTTTAAAATCATTTTTCATCTTGGGAATAGACATCCCGTACACTTGTTCTACTCTTTGCTCCGAGCCTAATTGCATCACACTTTGTTGGAGAAATACGTCCCACCTTTCCTCGATTTCCTCGTCAGTAACAACAATCGAGTCCAACTTTGCTTTCTCAATCATCAACTTTTCGTCAATAATTCCATCTAATACTTGCTTGAACAAAACGGGGTCGTCAAATCGTATAGATTTATCTTGTTGCATCATAAATACGATTCTACCTTTCACTTCGGATTCGGTAATCATTTGCTCGCCTACTATCGCAACAATTTTATCTAAAACATCACCCTTCTTTAATTGAGCATTGGCTAGGAGAGTGATTGAAAGAAGCAACAACAATGCAATTTTACTAATTTTCATAATTTTAATTTATTTATAGTTTTATAAATTTTTTTTCCTCACCCCCCTGCCCCCTTCCTGTCCCGACTTGTCGGCGATCCATTCTGGAGAAGTTTTTTTTTCTATTCCCCCTCTATTAAGAGGGGGTAAGGGGGTGTGTTCTAATAACAATTCCAATTTTGTAGGGGCAGAGATTGCTCTGCCCTGATAGAGCCTCCCCCTTTGTCCCCCTCTCTGAGGGGGATTTTTTTCTCTTATTCCCCCTCCGTGATCCCGACAGGTCGGGACAGGTGGGGTTAGGGGGAGGTTCTGATAAAAATTACCTTTTTTTCCTCACACCTTCCCCTTCCTGTCCCGACTTGTCGGCGATCCATTCTGGAGAGGGGAGGAGAATAAAGTCCTTCTCAATTTAGGGTGAGGACTAAATATTTTTACCAGAGCCTCCCCCTTTGTCCCCCTCTCTGAGGGGGATTTTTTTCTCTTATTCCCCCTCCGTGATCCCGACAGGTCGGGACAGGTGGGGTTAGGGGGAGGTTCTAATTAATCCTTATTTATATTCCATAACTTTTTTCAAATTCTTTTTATCAACTTTTACATTGAAAGTTTTTCGAAGTTTTTCAATCCAATTTGCTGATAATTCTTTTTGATATTCCTCTTGCATTTTGGATGCAAAATCTGGTATCGCTTCCTCAAATGTCTTCTGGCGAGGCGGTTCATAAGCATTTACTTTTATAATTGTATAGCCATTTTCAATTGGTTGTGGCGACAGCACTATTGGACTTGTAATTTGCTTTTCTTTAAGGATTTTACCAAATTTATTTGAGTTTCCCGAAACTTTTCCCATATATCCATTTTTCTCTCGAAAACCAGAACGTTGAGTTAGTTTAGAAGCTAATGTATCAAAGTTATCTCCTTTAAGTACACTTTTGTAAATTTCTTGTGCTAACGAATCAGATAATACATAAATTTCAGAAATATCATAAGTTGGGTCGGTTATATATTTAGTTTTATTTTTCTCGTAATATTTTTTCGCTCTTAATGTATCAAATTTCACTTTATTCCAAACCTCCATTGTTTCTGCTTTGAACAACAAAACACCATCATTAAACTCATTCAAAGTTTGTTTAAAATCCGGGAATTCGTTCTCTAAATTTTTAGTTGCAAAAGCAATAACATCAGGCTCTAATATCTTTTTGATAGCACGAACTAATCCATCTTTGTTGATAGCAAATCCCCGTAGATTGCTTTGAGTATTCATCAAATCAATAAATGTTTTAAGCGTATAGTTTTTTTTGTCCATCGAGAAAAAATCTTTATTCATCAAATTTGCAGGGATACTGTCCGACCAAGACTTATTGATATTACTTGCATTTGTATCGAGTATTGATAAAAGTTGATCCATCAATTTATGATTAATTGAAAATTCCAATTTTTTCATTTCATTATCCAAGAATTTTGCTTTATCTGATTCGAAATACTGCTTTCTATAAATTTTCTTTAATTCATCTTTTTCTTCGCTATCATATAAATCTCGCTCTGCAATTCTCTTAATAATATGATAGCCAAAATCTGTTGGGATAATTTCCGAAACTTCGCCATCTTTTAAATTGAATAGTGCATCTGCAAATTTAATGTCTAACATTCCTTTGCTATTTTCAAATCCTGTGGAACGAGAAAAATATTCCTTGAAAACCCCACCATTTTCGGCAGTAACATTATCGCTTGATTCTTTTTTAGCAATTTCTTCGAATGGAGTGCCATTTTTTATTGCTTGTAATCCTTTTTTTGCAATATCTTCGGCTGTTTTGACCGAGTCAGTTGGTCCGTCTAATTTATATAAAATATGAGCCCCCAAAACAAAATATCTTGGCTGCTTATCATAAACTTTCACAATGAAATATCCAAAAGGAGTTGATATTACCTTTGGATAAACATTATTTGGTTCAGTTGAGTAAATTGCATCTTCAATTTCGCGATAAATTTTGCCTGATGTAATCCATTGGTCTACTTTTCCACTTTTTCTGCCTAAATTTTCATCGTCATTGTATTTTACTGCTGCATCCTCAAAGCTTCCACCTTCTTGGATTTCCTTCATTGCTTTATTGATTTTCTCGTAAGCCACAGCAGTATCTCTTACGGGAGCTTGATTGAATGTTGTAAAAATTATTCCAATCCTGAACTCATACTTTCTCCGATCAAGCATCTTATTAATTTCATAATCAGATACTTTTTTATCAAATAAGTAAGATTCTGAAAGTATTTTTCTGTTTTGCAAAGTTTCAGCAATAATCGCAGAATCCTTGTCTAAACCCATTCGTTTAGCTTCGAGTACTTTAAGCCTAAAATTAGCATATAAATTCAAGAAATCCATTAAGCTATCTTCGGGCAACATATAGAGATGCTTTTGTTGTTTAGTAATATTCTTTTGATATGCTTTTTCTAATTGCTCATAAGTAATTTTCTCATCACCAACAGTTAGTAAAATCAGTGGGTTAATCTTTGATAAATCTTGAGAAAAAGCATTGCGAGAAACAGAATTTACTACAAAAAATAGTAGAAAAACAAAGAAAAATTTTGAATAATTCATAAAGTATGATTAGTTTAAATTATAATTAATTATAGTCGATTTAAGGCTATTAATATTTTTAGACAACCCCGATAAAGCAAGAAAATTACTCTTTTAAGTTTTGGACAAGTGTTCGTAAAGTTTATCTGCAATTTTCACAATACTTCCAGCTCCGATAGTAATTACAAGATCATTCGGTTTAATTTCGGATTTCAAATAATCCAAAATATCCTCGTAATTCTGAATATACACTACATTTTTATGCCCGTATTTACGAGCATAATTTGCAATTAATTCGCCGTTAATCCCTTCAATTGGCAATTCCCTTGCTGGATAAACATCAGTGATAATAAGCACATCCACATCATCAAACGAACGAGCAAATTCTTTATAAAACTTTTGCGTGCGCGAAAATGTATGTGGTTGAAACACAGCAATGATCCTTTTGTCCCAGCCATTTTTTGCTGCCTCAAGTGTTGCCTTAATTTCCGATGGATGATGTGCATAATCATCAACAACCATAATATTATTTACTTCGCCTTTTATATCAAATCTGCGATATACACCGCTGAATTTAGATAATGCTTTGACGATTGTTGTTATATCCACACCTATTTGTAAAGCAACTGTAATTGCTGCAAGTGAATTTTTAATATTATGCAAACCCGGCACATTTACTACAACTTTATAGGCAAATTCATTGTTAATAAACAAGTCGTATTCGCTATTTCGAGCATTTTGAACGATATTTTTGGCTCTGATGTCGGCATTTTTGGATAAACCATAAGTTATAATTTTTTTATTGATATTGGTAATTATTTCCTTCACCCCAGGTTCATCAATGCAAACAGCCACAAATCCATAAAAAGGAACTTTATTAGCAAATTTGATAAAAGTATTTTGCAGATCATCTACATCTTTGTAAATGTCCATATGCTCTTCTTCAATATTATTAACGATTGCAATTGTTGGTGTTAATTGCAAAAAGGAGCGGTCGTACTCGTCTGCTTCCACAACTATCCACTCGCCATTACCCAAGCGGGCATTTGTACCGCCAAAGTCTTTGAGCCTGCCACCAACAATTATCGTAGGATCAAGTCCTGCTTCTATCATAATTAAGCCAACCATCGAGGTAGTTGTAGTTTTTCCGTGAGTGCCCGAAATTGCAAGCGTGTATTTCATTCTTGAAACTTCTGCTAACATTTCGGATCTTTTTAAGATAGGTATTCTACGGGCAAGTGCTTCCTGAACTTCAGCATTTTCATCTACTTTTACAGCACTTGAATAAACAACAACTTCGGCATCTTGGATATTCGAGGCTTGGTGACCGTAAAAAATTGTAGCCCCTAAATTTTCTAAATATTGAGTATTTTCATTTGACGATAAATCCGAACCCGAAACGGAAAAACCTTGATCGATAAGAATTTCTGCAATCCCGCTCATTCCAATTCCACCTATACCAACAAAATGAATTTTTTTTACTGTACTAAACATATTTTTTTATTTTATTTTTTGATATTATTTTTATATTCTATTTTTTATATTATCTATCAGACCCTCCCCCTTTCGTCCCCCTCAGTGAGGGGGATTTACCTATGCCCCATCTTTGAGGGGGCAAGGGGGATGAGG
>DYLM01000063.1 GCA_020722095.1 Chloroherpeton thalassium | reverse complement strand
ACAAAATATTAAACAATTTAAAGTTTACGTAAGATACTTCTATAAACTTGATGATGCCGTGGATATATTAACAACAGAACCAATTGAATACACGGCAAGAATACCAATAAGTGAATCTGATGAATTTGGTATTGACCAAACAACTAAACCACAAAATGTATTTACTTATGCGATTTATATCAACAATACAAATGGTTATAAAGAAACAATATCGGCAATAAGCTTTAAACCAACAGACAATGCTAAAATTATTGCTGTAGGACCTCCAAGTTCTATGAATGGCTCAACCTACCTTGTTCCTGAAGTTCTCGAAGATGGTTCATATATTGTAACACTTCCATCTCAAGGTATTGCCGGAATTAATTCAAATGTCCAAGTAAAGCCAATTTACTTAACACTTTCAAATGTTAATAACGAAAATTCCGAAATTGAGTTTGTAACATTTGATACTGAAATTCAAAAAATATCTACAGGAAAATTAAAATTAACGAACCCAATTTCAGGGATACAGCAAAGCAACTTCGAATCAAATACAAGCGGATATTTGGAGGCTATTTCACCAAATCCTGCTAATACAACTGCTACAATTGCCTTTACTTTACTTGATTTTATTCCAAATGTGAAATTGAGTATTGTTGATATGCAAGGAAAAGAAGTTGCAACAGTTCTAAACAATAAAACTTTGGATAGAGGCACTTATATTCAAAATGTTGATATTAGCAAATTGATTTCAGGAAATTATATTGTGACTTTGCAACTAAACAATGAAATCTTAACAAGAACAATGATAATTATTCGTTAAACAATCAAAGCAATAGTAAATAAAAGAGTTGTCAGAAACGGCAGCTCTTTTTTTTTGTTCTCATTGAAGCCTCTGTCAGAGTATTTATTATAGAGGAGAAATTAGATTTATTTGAGAATTAATTATTTTTCAAACCAATTTTTCCTCTTTTGCTCATCTATTTAATAATTTTTTGTTAATTTCGTTGAAATTTATATTAGATATTATATTATTAGGAGTATTTATTATGCTAAAATTAACTTACATTTCTCATTCGGCTTTTATTCTTGATGATGGTGAAAATCAAGTGGTTATCGACCCATTTATCACAGGCAATCCTACGGCTACGATTAAATGGCAAGATGTTGCAGCAAAATTTATTGTTCTTACGCACGCTCACGGCGACCATTTTGGCGATACTTTGCAAATTGCAGAAAAAAATGATGCTTTGGTTATTGCTGTCAATGAATTGGCTAACTATGTTGCAAGCAAAGGTGTTAATGCACATAATATGCACATTGGCGGCTCGTACAATTTTCCGTTTGGCAAAGTAAAATTTACTATTGCCCATCACGGCTCTGCAAATAATGAAGGTGAATATATGGGCGAACCCGCAGGCGTTATCATCACTATGGGTGGCAAAACTATTTACCACGCTGGTGATACGGGAATTTTTATGGATATGAAATTGATTGGTGAACTTAACCAGATTGATGCTTTCCTTGTGCCTATCGGCGGCAACTTTACAATGGACATAAGCGATGCTGCTAAAGCTACTCAATTTGTAAATCCAAAATTAGTTATTCCAATTCATTATAATACATTTCCTCCAATTGTTGCCGACCCAAATGAGTTCAAGCAACTCGTTGAGAAATATGGATTTAAATGCAAAGTAATGAATTACGGTGAAACAATAGAATTGTAATAAAAAGGGAGTTCTTAAAATTGTCATTCTGAGTGGCTGTCTCACAATTAAGATTTGCTGTCATTCCCACAAAAGTGGGAATCCATAAACAAATTTGTTAATTTGAAAATACAGGATCAATTAATCATAGCCCACGAATTTATTCGTGGGAAAATTAAAATCAACCTTACGAAGGTTTGAAACCTTCGGAAGGATAAAAAGAATATTTATCAAGGCAGAGCAAGCTCTGCCACTACAAATTTACCCAATGCCTAACACCCAACACCCAAAACCTATACAACATTTTCAAATTAACATTTGATTCCCACTTTCGTGGGAATGACAGCATAATTAGCTTCCGAGACAGCCACTCTAAACTTATTTTGCAAATTTCTTTAGAATATTCACAAAATCATCTAATTCTTTTTTAGTCCTTTTTTCGGTTACAGCAATTAAAAGTCCATTGTGGTCAGTGTATTTGCTTAAATTTATACCAGCAAAAAAGCCATTTGCTTCTGCTTCTTCTTTTATTTGACAAACATCTACTGGTGTTGTAATCGCAAATTCATTAAAGAATGGCAAATTATTATAAAGCGAAAAACCAGGAATTTTTGCGATTTCACTTGCCAAATAATGTGCTTTGTGGTATGATTGGCTTGCCACATCAATTAATCCTTGCTTGCCCATTGTTTCCATATAAACAGTAGTAGCAAGCATAATTAAACCTTGATTAGTGCAAATGTTTGAAGTTGCCTTTTCGCGTTTGATTTGTTGCTCGCGTGTTTGCAATGTTAAAGTAAATACACGGTTATTTTCAGCATCAATAGACATACCCACAATGCGACCGGGCAAAGTACGAATTAACTTTTCTTTACAAGTGAATAATCCGATAACTGGACCGCCGAAACTAACTGGAATACCAAGTGGCTGACCTTCACCCAAAGCAATGTCTGCATTATATTTGCCCGGAGGAACAATTAAGCCTAAAGAAATTGGATTGAAAACTGAAATTAATAAAGCATTTTTGCTGTGAGTAATCTTTTCAATTTCAAATACATCTTCAAGATTACCTAAAAAGTTAGGGTTTTGAAGGATAACAGCGGAAATTTCATCGGTCATTTTCTCTCTTAACATATCCAAATCAGCACTTCCATCTGGTTTTGCACAAACTTCATAAGTTAGTTTGCGGCCAGCAGTTATGGTTTGTGTTGTTTCCAAAAATAATGGATTAACTGTACCAGCAATCAAAAATTTTGTTTTCTTATTATTTGCATAAGCCATTAAGAATGCTTCAGCCAAACTTGTGCCACCATCATAAAGTGAAGCGTTTGAAATATCCATATCTGTCAAGCGAGCAATCATAGTTTGGAATTCATACATTACTTGCAAAGTGCCTTGGCTAACTTCGGCTTGGTAAGGTGTATAAGCAGTTTTGAATTCAGGGCGTTCTAAAACCGAACCAACGATTGATGGTATATAATGGTCGTAGATACCACCACCAAGAAATGAGGTAAATTGTGAAGTAGAAGTATTTTTCTTCGATAAGGAAGTTACTAATTTTAGGGCTTCCATTTCGCTCATTGGATCATTTATTTCCAATTTACCGGCACGAGCCTCTTGTGGAATATCTTTAATTAATTCATCGAAACTACTTACTCCAATCGTTTGGAGCATTTCCTTAAGTTCCGCTTCTGTATTTGGGACGAATGACATTTTTTATCCTAATATTTTCATTTATCTGCAAAAAATTAATTATAATTATAAAAAAACTATAATTGTATTAAATAATAATTCAAAATTACGAAAGTTTGATTATTTTTGAATGTTAAAAAAGTGAAATTTTTAAAATTTTAATTTAATAACAGAATATTTTTATTAATAATTTTAAGTAGATTTTGATTATTCAGACGAATTTAAAATTATAAGGAGCAATGTAGTGAATTTACACAATATCAATCGGTTGATTACAATTGACCATCACATAGCCAAAGAAGAGAGTATGCACCCAAAGGCAACGGGTGAATTTACCTCTTTGCTGCACGATTTGACTTTATCGATAAGGATAATTTCGCGAGAAGTTCGCAGAGCAGGCATTAATGATATTTTGGGCTTTGCCAGAACATCGAATATCCATGGTGAAAAGCAACAGAAGTTGGATAAATATGCTAATGAAATCATTAAAAAAACTATGTCGCAAAGTGGGCTCGTGTGTGCGTTTGCTTCGGAGGAAGACGATGAAATTGTGATGATGGGACATAATAAAAGTAGCAAGTATATAGTATTGTTCGATCCTTTGGACGGCTCTTCAAATATTGATGTAAATATCACAGTAGGAACAATTTTCGGAATTTATCGCCGTGCCGAGGCTTCTACGAATGGCACTTGCGATATAAAAGATATTTTGCAACCAGGCTATAAGTTAATAACTGCGGGCTATGCTCTTTATGGCAGTAGCACTATGATGGTTTATACAACTGGAAATGGGGTGCATTCATTTACCTACGACCCAACAATCGGTGAATTTTTGTTGAGCCAAGCAAATATAAAAGTACCAAAATTTGGCTTTTATTATAGTTTTAATGAGGGAAATTATTTTCTGGTAGATGAAAAAATTCGTAAATACCTTGAATTTATCAAAACACCTTCGGATGATAAAAAGTATCCTCACATTTTACGTTATATTGCAACCTTAAATGCCGATTTGCATAGATTATTACATTATGGTGGAATTTATATTTATCCAGCAAATACTAAATATCCCAATGGAAAATTAAGACTTGTTTACGAAGTGAATCCATTAGCATTCATATTGGAACAAGCCGGCGGGCGAGCTACAGACGGGAAAAGACGCATATTAGACATTCTGCCAGACAATATTCACCAGAGAACACCGCTATTTATGGGAAGTCCGGAAAATATGGATGTATTAGAATCATTTATTTCTGATTAATTTTCCACAAAATTGTTTATTTTACATTTTTTTAATTTATTTTTATTAATTTATAATAACTTTAATATTAATTATTGAAATTCTTTTAAAATAAATAACTCATTTTAATAATTGGAGTGAACTTTGATTTTAAATAAGTATAAATTTATTGTTGATAATATAAATGACATTATCATTGATGTAAATCATGACTTATTTATTTCTTATGTTAATTCAACTGATAAAGAGAAAAGAGGTTACGAGCCCTACGAAATCCTGAATAAGCATATTACAACAATGTTTTATCAAGACGATATTCAATTATGTAATGATTTTATTTCACAGATAATAAACTCTCACCAAAATGATTTTCAGAATAATAAACTTACCCTTAAAGCAAGATTTGTTGTAAAAAGTGGTGGATATATTTGGGGGGAACTTTTAATAAAACCTACATACTACAATAATAATTTTTCGGGTTTTGTGGGCGTAATTCGTGATATTACACTCGAAATGGAAAATTATCAAAAATTGCTTGAAACGCAAAAGCAATTAGAAGATTCCATTAAGTTGAAAGATACTTTGTTCTCAATAATTGCTCACGATCTACGAGGTCCTATCCATAATTTTATTTATTATACCGATGTATTATCAAAAAAATACGATGAAATGGACAATGAGAAGAAAAAAGTTCTAAATCACCATTTATCCAATTCAGTTATAAAATTAAACACTTTATTAGAAAATTTACTCACTTGGTCGCAAATTCAAAGAGGGCTTTTTCATTTAATTAGCAAGCCAATAGACGCAAAGGCATTACTCCAAAAAACCATCTCGCAAGCAGAAGAATTGTCTGCCAAAAAAGAGATAGAAATAATCGGCAAATATGATGGAGATTGGACAATTGATGTTGACGAAAATATGATTGATACTGTTATCAGAAACTTGCTTGGCAATGCAATAAAATTTAGCCAACGCAATTCTAAAATACTTGTAATTTTAGAAGAAGACGGACCGAATGTTCGGATTATCGTCAAAGATTATGGCATTGGAATTCCCAAAGATAAAATTGACAAACTATTCATTCTTGGCGAGAAAGTGGGAAGACCAGGAACCGAGGGCGAACCTTCATCTGGTTTGGGCTTGATAATTTGCAAAGAATTTGTTGAGAAAAACAATGGCAAGTTAGAAGTGGAAAGTCAGGTCGGCGAAGGCACACAATTTGTTATAACTCTCCCAAAATATTATAGTTAAATTATTTAATTTAGCATAATATTAAATTTAGTTGAAGATAATTATCATATTAGACTTAATTTATTTTTTAATCGTGTATATTTTCTTAACTAATTCAATACACAAAATCAATTAAAAATTAACAAATTAAGACGATTTTTGTATTTAAATTTTTATCTTAAATAAATTATTACTCTATCAAAATTTACGATGTATTTAAACGAAGCCATTTACAAGAAATTAGATGATTTACTAACTTCAGCACCAAAAATTGGAATAAATAAAGATACCAGAATTGTTATTTTTAGCGATTTGCATCTTGGCAACAAAGGAATGAATGATGATTTCCAACGGAATTCTGATTTACTTTCGCAAATTCTTACAAATCACTATTTGCCAAAGAATTACCAATTAGTGTTGAATGGCGATGTAGAAGAATTGTATAAATTTAAACTTGAAACTGTAGAAAAAGTATGGAAACCAATTTACGATATATTCCTTGAATTTCAGCAAAAAACAGCATTGTATAAAATTATAGGGAATCACGACTATTTGCTCCAGAATAAAGTAACTTCCAGTTATGATTTTCCACTTTATGATGCAATTAATTTTCTATACGGCAATAAATCAGTTTTCATTTATCACGGTCATCAAACAGCAAGCACATTAGAACGATATAGTTTGTTAGTACATCTATCAATTAAGTATTTATTTAGAACTATTAGTAATACAGCAGTCTCGATGGTGAATAACAAAAAGTTTCTAACAGAATCTATTGCTTATGAATTTGCCAAATCCAAAAAGATAATCTCTATACTTGGGCATACTCATCGTCCCGTGTTCGAGTCGCTATCTAAAATTGAAGCAATCAAGTTCAATATGGAGTCTTTGCTAAAGATGTATCATAAATCCCAGATTGATGACACTCGTACAAGGTTAGAAAGACAAATTAAAATACTCAAACGCGAATTAGAATTAGCTACTAACAATAATCACTACTTTGACCGACTTGGCAATATTTACGGAGACGAAGTTGTAGTCCCTTGCCTATTTAATTCTGGTGCAGTAACTGGCAAAAGAGGCATAACAGGTTTGGAAATAAAAAATGGGAAAATCAGGTTAGTTTATTGGTTTGATAAAAACAAAAGTCAGCGATATATGGAAGACTTTCGTCAAATTGACACAATGCAATTAGGCGAAACTGACTATTACCGAGCAATTCTCAAAAAAGCAAATTTGGATTTTCTTTTTACACGAATAAATTTATTATCTTAATATTTTTGGAAAATTAGGAGGCTCTGTTATGAGATTACCATTAAAAATAAGCATCTATACAGCAATTATTTTCATTTTAAAATTACTGTCTTTCAATAATTTAATTGCATCAGAAAATGAAAATACTTGCACACTTACAGTTCAGGTATCAGAATTTAGATCAAATGATGGAAATGTTAGAGTGCATCTTTACGATATTAAGAATAAAAAATCCTTTCCTACTAAAACAACCAAGGCAAATAGAAGATTGATAAGTCCAATTTCAAATCATTCAAGTAAGGTTATTTTTAAAGACTTGCCCAAAAGTACTTACGCATTCACAGTTCATCACGATGAAAACTTAAACGAAAAAATCGACCGTAGTATTATCGGGCTTCCAATGGAAGGTTGGGGAACATCAAATAATGTTAAACCTCCAATGCGTATTCCCAACTTCGAAGAGTGTTCCTTTGAACTAAATGGCGATAAAACAGTAAATGTTAAAGTAGTATATTCGCTGTTTTAAAATAAAAAAACATCCTTCCAAGATTATTTTTAAAATCAAGGAAGAATGTCCTTATAATTTTACTTAATTTCAATGAATTTAATTAGATTCGGCAATTTTTTATTCTTGTCCAACTTCTTTGTAGCAGAACCACCAATCATAATTTTGGTAGCGAGATTTCTTGTACATTGCTGCTTTGAAGTCCGATGCTGGAGGCACAATCACTTTGTTGCCAATCAATTCATTATTGGGCCAATTTGCAGGCATTGCCACTCCATTTGCATCTGATACTTGGAATGCTTTAATCATCCGTAAGAATTCATCAAAATTACGACCTAATTCTTGTGGATAGAACAAAATAGATCTAATTATGCCTTTTGGATCAACAAAATACACAGCACGAACTGTATTATAGCCTTTTACTGGATGAATCAATCCTAATGATTTTGCAAATTCGCCGTGGTCGGCAATAATTGGATATTGAATTTCTACATTTAAGTTATCCTTAATCCATTCTACCCATTTGATATGTGAATAAACTTGGTCGATACTCAAACCGATTAATTCAGTGTTTAATGCTTTGAATTGATCGTATAGTTTTTGGAATGCAACAAATTCAGTTGTGCAAACAGGTGTGAAGTCTGCTGGATGGCTAAATAAAATGAACCATTTGCCTTCGAATGCTTTTGGCAAAACCATTTTGCCGTGTGTTGTTTGTAATTCTACTTCTGGGAATTTATCCCCAATCATTGGTGCGTGATTTTCTGACATTTTTTTATCTCCTTTTTTGTTTAATTTAATTATTAAAAAAAATATTAATTGACTTGATTTAATTCAACATTTATATTTTCAATTTGATAATTGGAATAATTATGCTCGGTTAGTTTTTTCTTAATTAAAGAAACTATTTCTTCATCATAAAAATCAATAATTTCATTAGTTTCTTTGATGAATAAGTGAATATGATCATCATAAGCATAATCGTATCTTGTATGCTCGCTTTCCACTTTAATTGAACGAATCAATTTGTGCTTTTCTAAAATCTCCAAAGTATTATAAACTGTTGCCAAGGAGAGAGTGGGGAATTTTGAGCGAATTTCGGAATAAATGCTCTCGACCGTGGGGTGCATTCTGGAATTCATTAATTGTTCCAAAATAATTACTCTTTGAATTGTAGGCTTAATTCCACTTTTTTCTAATACTTCTATTGCTGAATTTTTAGTTTCCATTAATTTTCTTAATTTAGAATTATTTTAAATATTAAAACGATTACAAAACTATGTTATTTTTAAAATTGTAATTTTACTGAAATTTTATTATTAAAAACTAATATTTCAATTATTTTTATATTAAATCACAATTTCAATCTACTTTTTGCATAATTTTGTTATTAAATTAGATGAGCAAATTAATTGAAAATAAAATTACCTATATTCGAACACTATAATTTCGATACAATTACTTCAACAAATGATTATGCACGCGAGTTATTGAATCGCGATAAAGTTGCGATTGTCTCGGCAAATTATCAAACAGAAGGGCGTGGCAGAAACACAAACACTTGGTACGGCAGCTATGGAAATAATGTGTATTTGTCTATAGCAATCAAACATATAGACGAATTTGATTCCGACCACTTGCCTGTTTTCCAAGCTTTATCTTCAGTTATCGTAATTAATGCCTTACAAAGACTTTTTCCAAAACAGAAATTTGCTTTAAAATATCCTAACGATGTTTATGCTTTTGTGCCAACTCCAAAGCAAAACGATGCGATTAACCCGAATTATCGCAAAATATCTGGCGTCTTGGTTGAACACAGCTTTATGGGATCTATATGCACCAGCACAATTATTGGTATTGGAATTAATGTATCGGAGCAAAAGTTCCCCCCCGAAATTGCAGATAATTCCACTTCATTAGCCCTTTTAGGTTATGATGCAAACATAAGCGAAATTATCAATGCAATAATTAGCGAGCTTTATTATTTAGCTGATTATAAGGATTCTTTGGAAATTTTTGATTTATGGAAGTTTTCATTAAACTTAAATAAAAAACAGATACAAGTAGTCGGAGACGAACTTAACTACACATTTTCCAGAATATTGGACGATGGCAGACTTGAATTAATTAGAAATAAGCAAAGGATAATAATTGACAATGGCGATTCAGTTAGATATAATCTCGGTTGAGGGTTCGATATATACCCTTTTTGCTATTGACATTGGCAATAGCGCTATAAAAATCTATAGTTCGGGTGAAATAATTCGGCTTTCGTATCGGAGAGATTGGCTTGCGGATATTTCCAATTTTTTCAAAAGTTTGGAACATCAGCATACTTTATTTGTTATTTCTTCGGTTAATGACGAAAAGCTTTCACAAATAAAGTCAATGATTGAGCAAAATTCTTTTCATAAGTTTTTACTTGTATTTGAATTATTACAAAATCAAAGGATTATTGATTTGTCAGAAATCGAAGGAATTGGCTCGGATAGAGTGCTGGGACTTATGGGGGCTTTGCAATATGCACAACCACCGATAATCACCATAGATTGTGGCACTGCAACAACGATGAACTTTCTTGCCGAGAATAATGTTTGCAAGGGCGGAACGATAATGCCCGGAATTTTTACACAATTTAGGTCGCTGGTGGAAAACACAAGCAAACTTAAATCCATCAAATTAATCAAACCCGAACAATTATTAGGTAAAAACACAAACCAATCCATTAGCTCTGGCATTTTAAATGGAACAATCGGAGCAATTCAAAATTTCATTACACAAATTCAATCACACGAAGAAAAGGAAATAACGGTATTCCTTACTGGTGGCAATGCGTTTTGGATAGCAGAAGAATTGCATTTGCGATTCCCACACCTGCAAATAGTCCCCACATTAGTTCTTGATGGAATTAAATATTTAGCAAAAAAAGCAATTATTTAATTTTAAAATTAATCTATCTTTATTTCAATTATTTTACTGGTATCAATTCCCAATATATCCACCACTTTAACCATAATTTTATACTTTCCCGATTCCTTGTACTCGTGTGGCGTACTTGTAAATTCAAGTGTTGGATTTTTCTTGGTGCGGAAACTTTGCCACTCGTTTTCAAACAAGTAATTGCCTGTCCATTTCTCTACCACTTCGCCTTTTTCGTTGTGGATTTTTATTATTTCTTTCTTGTCTTCGTAGTTAAAATCTATTGCCCAATAGTCAATCCAATCGTACCAGTTTTCGGTAAGTATCGTTCTTGTAATAATTCCGTTTTTGTCTTTTTCCACTTTTATAATTTGCCCGTCTTCGATTACCACTTTGCTCTCTGCCCGCATTTTTTGTTGAATATCTTCAATATCGTCTTGGGTGTAATGCGTAACAAAATCGGTTAATTCAACCGTTACTTTTTTGCCGTCTATTTTTTCTTTAGTGTTTAAATAAGCAACATCGTAAAAACGAGCTTGTCCTTTTTCTACGGCTCGCTTGTCAAATACATCTTTGGGGATGTATTTCAATGTGATGGAAACGCCTTTTTCTTTCAGTTCCTGAATGAATTGCGGTGTTAAACCCATTTCAAATTCAAAACCCAACACATCAACTTGGGTGTATAGTTTTTGGCGACATTCTTCAAAAATATCCAATAAACGGCTTTGCGTTACGGGAACATCTAATGGACCAACATTTACAAACCTGCCTGCTTTGCTGCCGTGTAGCGTTGTATGCCCTTCAATGCGTTTAGCTTTGTAGGCTTCTAAAATAAACTTAACATACGAATCTTCTTTGGCTTTGAGTTTTCCGTTGGTAAGGTCGTCCATAAAAAACTGGCGTTCGTATTTTCCAAGATTGAGAATTTCAAAAGCACGGAAATCTTTGCCGCTTTTCTGCAATTCGCGTTGTATGCCAATCATTCGTTTGCGTGTGGTGTGAATAGAAAACCTGCCTAAATCAGTAGTTATCCATTTTCTGCCCAGTTTTTCGGCTACGGCTGCTGTTGTGCCGCTGCCACAAAAGAAATCGGCAATTAAATCGCCTTCGTTGCTGCTGGCTTTTATAATGCGTTC
>DYLM01000173.1 GCA_020722095.1 Chloroherpeton thalassium | reverse complement strand
GAAGTTTTGATATTTTTTTGGATGACGGGAAAAGCAAAAAAACAGTTAACTTGAATAGACCCTATTTAGGTTTGCATATACCACCCGGCATTTGGGCGGCAGAACAAAGTTTTTCATCAGGCTCAATTTGCCTTGTCCTTGCTTCTGAGCTTTATGATGAAAAGGATTACGTAAGAAATTATAACCAATTCATAAAATTAAAATTATAGGATTAAAAATGATTAATAAATTGGCTGTTGTTGAAACTGATCAAATTGGAGTACATGTTTCTATCGGTGAATTTTCAATCGTTAGAAAAAATGTTAAAATTGGTAATAATGTTATTATTCATCCACACGTTATAATCGAAGAAAATGCTATAATCGGTGATGATACAGAGATATTTCCAGGTACTTATATTGGGAAAACACCCAAAGGTGCAGGCGCTACAGCTCGACCAATTGAATTTAAAAAAGAGGTAAAGATTGGTAATAACTGTGCTGTTGGACCAAACGCAGTGATCTTTTATGATGTAGAAATTGGTAACAATACATTAATTGGAGATGGAGCTTCATTGCGTGAAGGGGTTATTATCGGGAATAAATGTCTTATAAGTAGATATGTTACTGTTAACTACAATACAAAAATTGGTAGTAATACAAAAATTATGGATTTATGCCATATTACTGGTAATTGTGAGATTGGGAATAATGTTTTCATAAGTGTATTGGTTTCAACGACGAATGATAATATTGTAAAAGAAAGATTATATGAAGATAATAGAATAATTGGACCAAAGATAGAAGATGATGTTACAATCGGTGCAAGTGCTTCATTGTTACCAAATATTAAAATTTCGAAAGGAGCCTTTGTTGGTGTGGGCTCTGTTGTAACTAAGGATGTACAAGAAAATACTTTAGTAATTGGTGTACCAGCCAGAGTGATTCGAAAGATATAAACCGAACGCAAATTTAATGATTAAATTTCTAGATCTTCAAAAAATAAATTTAACTTATCAGCAAGAGATCGAAGAAGTGTTATTAAGAGTTTTTCGTTCCGGTTGGTATCTGCTTGGGGATGAATTAAAAGCATTTGAGAAAGAATATGCTAGTTTTATAGGGACTAAGCATTGCATAGGTGTTGCGAATGGACTTGACGCTTTAAGATTAATTTTACGCGCTTACATGGAGTTGAGCAAAATTAAAGAAGGCGATGAGATAATCGTTCCTGCAAATACCTACATAGCTTCAATACTTGCAATAACAGAAAATCGGCTTAAACCGGTTTTGGTAGAACCTAATATTAATAACTATAATATTGACCCATTCTTAATTGAAGAAAAAATTACAGAAAATACAAAAGCAATTATGATTGTCCATCTTTACGGACAAAATGCTATGCATCCGGAAATTCAAAGGCTGGTTGATAAATATAATTTATTATTAATTGAAGACAATGCGCAAGCTCAGGGTTGTTATTATGAAGATAAAAGAACCGGCTCGTTGGGCAATGCCGCCGGACATAGTTTTTACCCGGGTAAAAATCTCGGCGCCTTGGGTGACGCCGGCGCTGTTACGACAAACGATGCTGAGCTAGCAGAGGCGGTTAGAACTATTGCTAATTACGGGTCTAAGAAAAAATACGAAAATGAATATCAAGGATTAAATTCGCGTTTAGACGAAATTCAAGCAGCAGTTTTGCGAGTTAAATTAAAATACTTAGATAGAGATAACCAAAAACGAAGAGAGATAGCGCAATTTTATTGTGAAA
>DYLM01000172.1 GCA_020722095.1 Chloroherpeton thalassium | reverse complement strand
ATTGGCACAACTGGGAAGATTGTGAAAGAGATAAAAATAAATTAGATTAGAATCATGAATGATAAAACTTTATACGCACAAATCTTAGGTATTACAACCCCATGGGAAGTATCAGAAGTAGAATTAAATCTAACTGATTCAGAAGTCAAAGTAAGAATAAATTACAATTCATCACAAGGCTATTGCCCAGAGTGTGGGAAAGCGTTTTCAGTATATGATTATCGAGAAGAACGCAGTTGGCGTCATCTTGATACTTGCCAAATGATAACAACCTTAATAAGCAAAGTCCCCCGAATAAAGTGTTTGGAACATGGAGTAAAAACAGTAAATACCCCATGGTCAGAGGCAAATTCCCGCACGACAATGATGTTTGAAAGATTTGCAATAGACCTATTATTGGCATCAAAAAACCAGACAAAAGTATCAGAGATTTTGCGAGTAAGTTTTGATGTACTTCACCATATAATGGAAAAAGCAGTAAAACGAGGATTACTCAATAGAGAAGAAAGAAATATAGAATATTTAGGTATAGATGAAAAAAGCATGAAGAAAGGACACAATTATATTACAGTTCTAAGTGATACAAAAGAGCATTGTGTAATAGAAGTAGGAGAAACACGCACAACAAGTGCATCTAAATCTTTGTTAAACAAGGGGTTATCGGCAAATCAGAAGAAACAAATAAAGGCAGTGAGCATGGATATGTGGCAAGGATTCATGAATGCAGTAAAAGAAGAATTGCCAGAAGCCTCGATAGTCCATGACAAATTTCACATCATCAAATACCTAAATGAAGCCGTAGATAAAACAAGACGAGCAGAAGCACGAGAACTACAAAAGAACAATAATCGAACTTTAATAAAGACTAAACATATATTTCTGAAGAAAAAAGAAAATATGACAGAAAATCAATTAACAAGATTTCAAGAAATACAAGAGATGAACTTAAAAACATCTCAAGCTTGGATGGCTAAAGAAAATTTTAAGGAATTTTTTAACAGCGAAACAATTAATGATGGTAAGTTCTTTTTTGCAGAGTGGTATAATGATGTAAAAGAGCGTTCATTAACTAAGATGATTAAGGTTGGTCAAATGCTTATTAAGCACTCTGAAGGGTTACTTAATTACATTAAACATAATATCGATAATTCAATTGCTGAATGGATAAATGGGAAAATTCAAGAGATTAAAACTATTGGTAGAGGTTTTAGAAACTTTGAAAATTTTAGAACGGCAATACTCTTTTTCCTTGGAAAGCTAAGCCTTTATCCACAATCTTCCCAGTAGTGCCTTAAATTTTGAATAAGCTTCTAAATAGTAATCTTCGTTAATATTATATGTTGTTGGAAATTTTGTAGAAGCACCAAATTGAATAAAATCTAACCAATCTACAATTACTCCAAGTCTAAATTCCCAAGCATTTATATTCCACAAAATGGCATCATTAAAGTAAAATGTTTGAAAATTAGCTGTATTTGCATCATAAATATCGGTTTGCTGGTTATAAATTCCAAGCACATCATCTTCGTAATATTCTCTATTACTTGAATAACTACCAGACAAATAGTTTAAACTTCCACCAAAATAAACATTTTTTGCTGCTTCAATTCCAGCACCGACACTAAATCTGTCAATTCCACCTTTTTCAAAATTGCTTCCACTTTGTCCAAGATTTCCGTCAATTATAGTAACATCGTTCAAGTAATTATCATTTGCATCGTAAATTGGATAACTTAATCCCAACAAATATGGCACATCGTCATTTCT
>DYLM01000062.1 GCA_020722095.1 Chloroherpeton thalassium | reverse complement strand
TTCATTTTGTTTAAATTTAATTGGTTAAAAAAGAATAAAAAATTAAGAATAATTTAACAATATTAAATGCTTGTACTTATAAAATCTAATTTGCCTTATTTTGGAATGGAAAATGTGATTTTTGTTCCTTTGCCTTCTTCTGATTCCGCCCATATCTTGCCATTATGTTTATGCACGAATTCATTAACCAATATCAAACCTAAACCTGTTCCCTTTTCATTTTTCGTCCTAAAGTTGTTTTGACGTTTCCTAAATAAAATAAATTATCTACTGTATCTTTCGACATCACTACTCCTTCGTCTTCTACGGAGAATTGCCATTCTGTTGATAATTCTATTATTATTTGTATTAAAGTTGCATAATATACTATGCAATTTGCTTTGGCAAAGTAAATGAAATTGTTGTGCCTTTTCCTTCTGTGCTTTGAATATCCAAATCCCCTTTATTAACCTTAACAAATTCGTTCACTAATATCAAGCCCAAGCCCGTGCCCGATTCATTATTTGTACCACGAGTAGTAAAAGTAGATGTTATTGATAGTAATTTAGGAATGTTTTCGGATGCAATTCCAACTCCATTATCGCATACTGAACACTTAACTTTATTTTGACCATCTTCAGTACAATCTACAACAATTTCTCCTTCAGAATTTGTAAACTTGATTGCATTACTAATCAAATTTCGGAAAATTGTATTCACCAAACTCATATCAGCATAAGCAGCAATTTTTTCATCAACTTGATTTATTATTTTTATATTCTTTATGATTGCATTCTCATTTAATAGTTTAATTACGACATCAACCAAATCTTTCAACTTAAACTCAACAGGATTGTAGTCAATTTTGTTAGATTGTGCCCGAGCCCACTGCAATAATTCCTCAAATAAATTATTCAAAGAAGTTGAGGTCTCCATTATTCGTGAAATTCTTTGCAACCTTTCTTCATCATTCATTTTTCCATAAAAAGTTTCGAGAAGTTCAGAATTTAAAGATATGGTTTGTAATGGATTTCTAATATCGTGCGAGAGCACGGTAAATAATTTATCTTTTGTTGCATTTGTTTCTGTTAGTTCAGTGTTTTTGGATTCTAATTTACTGTTAAACTTCTTTGTAATAATATAATTTCGATGTAATACATAAATTAATACAATTGAGGCAAGAATTAACAAAATCGCAGTTTGAAAATAAATTCTATTCAGATGTTTATCTTTTTTCAATATTTTAATTTCTTTGTCTTTCAATTCCTTTTCATAATTCGATTCTAAATCAGCAATAATCTTTTGGTTGTCAATATTAAACAATGAATCTTTTACTTGAATAAACTTATTCAAATTCTCGTAGGCTAATTTGTAATTTCCCAGACCTGCATAAGCCATAGTCAACCCATTTAAATATTCCATCTCTGAATCTTGAAAATTCATTTTTTGGGAAAGGGCAATAGCTTTCTTAAAATACTCAACTGCCTCGTTTAATAATTGCTTTTTCTTGTTTCCCACAATAGTTTTGTTGGAGTCGTTAGCAATTTTCATCAATATTGTTCCGTTATTTCCCAGTAGCAGGCACTTTGAGCGATTATCTCCAATTTTTTCGGCAAGTTCCATTGTAATCTTATTTATCTCAATTGCGGATTCATATTTCTTTTCAAAATAATACACAACTGCAATATTTGAGTAAAGTCTAATTAGTCCAACTGTATCCTGCAAATTTTTATAAATTGATAATGCTTTGTTGTAATATTTCATAGACATTTCATTGTTGCCCATCTCATTATAAGCAATGCCAATATTTCCATAAGTTTTAGCAATTTCGGGCTTCATTTTGTATTTCTCTGCGATAGCTAATGCTTTTTTAAAGTAATCAATCGCCTTTTGATATTGCTGAGTTTCAGAATATACATTGCCAATATTACCAAAATTTTTTAGCATACCTTTATAATTATTTAAACTATCATTAATTCGCAATGCTTTAAACGAGTAGTCCAACGAAACAGGAAATTTGCCACTTGCCCAATTTACTAAGCTAAAGGAATTATAAGTCATAGCTAATAAATATGGATTTTTAGATTTATTAGCAATTTCCAGACTTTTTTCTGCATAATGACGCGACCTTTTACCATCAGCAATAAGATATTTCCTAACTAATTGGTTTAATATTTCAATTTTCAAAGAATCAGATACTGTTTTGTCTAATTCGTAATCCAAGCTATCATCAAGAACTATTTGATTTTGTGTTGCATCACTTTCACATTTTAATTTAGGAGTATAAATGATTAAGAATAGTAATATTATTAGGGAAAATATAGAAATAATTGTCGCTATGTTGTTATAACTCTTAATTCTATTAATACTAATATTTGTATTCATATTGAAAAGGATATTTGTAATTTTGTAAATTAACAAAAAAAAATGTATGAATAACATAAAAATTATTATAATTTCAATTTATTTTTTGGGATTATTTACTCAAGTTTCTGTTTCGCAATATACAGAAATTCATTCCAAACACTTTTTCTTTGGATATCCCAAAGGAACGCCGGCGACGAACGATCTAATTATCAGAGATATTTATGCTTTAAGCAATAATGACAGCACAAAATTTGCCGATTGGGTTGCTTATCGCTTGGATAGTGCTACAATTTCGGGACCATCGCAGAAAGAAAGAAAATGGCAGGCAGATATTTGGCTTGAAGACGAAGAAACATTAGAGCCAAATGACTATGATAATGCTCCAAAACTTCTTGCAATAGATAGGGGACATCAAGCGCCATTGGCAAATTTCAAAGGAACTAATGTTGCCTACGAGACAAACTATTTATCCAATATCACTCCGCAAAAATCCGATTTGAATAGAGGAGTTTGGAAAGAATTGGAAGATTTTGAAAGGAAGTTAACATTGGAATTTGGAATTGTGTATGTGATGACGGGACCGCTTTACGAAAAGAAAATGCCATTATTACCAAATGCAAATGAACCACATCGGATACCGAGCGGTTATTGGAAAATTCTGGCAATAGCTAATAACTCTAAAATCACAGATATTAGAAGTTTTGCTATTTTTGGTTTTATTTTTGAGCAAACTACTCCAACTAAAAGTCAACTTAAAAGTCATTTAGTTTCAATCAAAGACATTGAAAAACGCTCAAAATTGAACTTCTTCTGGGAGGTTCCTACTATTCAGCAAGCCACTATCGAAGCAAAACCTAATTCTTTATTTGATAAATACTTTACTCGTTAATTATCCTTGAATTAACTGTAAGAATGCACTTGGATTTTGGTTTGCTTGGGCTAACGAAGTAAGCGAAGATTGTTGCAAGAATTGCGACCTTATTAATTGTAATTGTTCTTTTGCAACATCTGCATCTTCTATCCTCGAGATCGCAGCTTTGTAATTTACAATTTGGCTTTTAAGTAAATCCTCTTGGGAATCTAATCTATTCTGAATTCCGCCTAAATATGCTGCTACTTTATTTGCATTATTCAAGGCTTCGGCGAAACTTGTAAGCGTAGTTCCAATTTGTGTATCAGAGAATATTCCAAGATTTGTGCTAGAAACATTGTTCAATTCCCGTAAATCTAATCCTGTTATTCCTGCAAAGAAACCCGTTCCTAACGAGTTAACATTGAAGTTATTCGAGGGAATATTGAATTCTGTACTTTCTTCTTGTAAATCAATTACCAATGTTAGAAGGTTGTTTGTTGCATTGTATCCAATTACGAAGTTAGCACTAAAAGACCCGTCTAACAATTGTGAACCTGCAAATACAGTTGAGTCTACAATCGTTTGAATTTGTTGAGTTAATCTATAAGCAGCTTTGGCTAATGCAACTTTCTCATCAGTACCTAAGGCTCCTGATGCAGCTTGGGCAGTGGCATCTTTAATTTTAGTTAATAGCGAGTTAATATTATCCAATCCGTCCATTGCAATACTTGTCACATTCTTGGCATCGCCAACTGTATTAATTGCCGAATTTAATGCCCCATTTCGGGCTGTTAATGCTCGTGAGGTTATGTAGCCTGCCACATCATCGCCTGCATTATTAATTCTAAGACCAGTTGAGAGCCTAAGTTGTCTTAACGAAATATCCCTATTAGAAAAATCTAACGCATTATATGCATTTTCTGCTGGAACATTTGTCCTTATTCTTGTGTTTCCACCTATTGCAAATGGCATAATATCACCTACTTATTTTAACCTTGTATTAATTGTAAAAATGCTTGTGGATTTGCATTAGCCTGAGTTAACGATACAAGTGAAGCTTGTTGCAAGAACTGAGATTTTACTAATTGTAATTGCTCTTTTGCAACATCTGCGTCTTCAATCCTTGAAATTGCTGCATTGTAATTCACAATTTGATTTTTCAAAATGTTCTCTTGAGAATTCAATCTATTTACAATACCGCCTAAGAATGAAGCAACTTTATTTACATTGTTGATAGCATCTGCCATACTTGTTAAAGTATATTGAATTTTATCAAAATCAAAAATACCTAAGTCAGTTGCACTAACTTCGTTAAAATCACGCATATCCAAGCCAGTAATGCCACCGAAGAAATCAGTTTTCATCGAGTTTGCATTGAAGTAATTACTTTCCACATTGAACTCTTGATTATTCATTGTTAAGTCTACGTTCAATGTTAATAGATTGTTTGCAGCGTTACTTCCTATAACAAAAGCTGCCGAGAAAGATCCATCTAATAATTGTCTTCCACCAAAAACAGTAGAATCCACTACTGTCTGTATTTGTTGAGCAAAACGATATGCTGCTTTAGCTAATGCTACTTTTTCGTCTGTTCCTGTTGCACCCGAAGCTGCTTGGGCAGTAGCATCTTTAATTTTCGTAAGTAAATCATTGATATTTTCCAATGAATCCATTGTAATGTATGAAACATTTTGCGCATCGCCAACTGCTAATAGTGCAGCATTTAATGCTCCGTTTCGTGCCGACAATGCTCTTGATGTGATATATCCTGCCACATCATCTCCGGCATTATTGATTCTCTTACCTGTGGATAGCCGTAGTTGTCTTAACGATATATCTCTATTCGATATATCTAAAGCATTATAAGCATTTTCCGCAGGAGTGTTTGTCCTAATTCTGGCGTTTCCACCAATCGCAAAAGGCATTATTCACCTCCGTGTGATATTTTACAAAATCTAATTATCATAATAACATTTAAGTTTAAGTTGAGTTTTCCACAATGTATGTGCCAATTTTTTTTCCTTTGTCAAATTGACCATATTTATTGAGTTTTTCTCAAACTTATTTTAATTCCCTTTATTCCTCTACAAAAATATACCAAAAAATAGTGTTCCACACTTTTCTCGACCCTTAAATCTTTGCAAATTATTGTAATAAAATAAGTTAAGGAGTTATTATAATCTTATGCCAGGTAAATAAGTGCCTGTCTATTTTTGTTTATAATTATTCTTTTCATTCACAAATGGTTATTATTGCACAATAATAAGCATTTATAATTATTCTAAAAATCTTTTTTTCCCAATTTCAGATTTATAAAATATGTCTAAAATTATCCAAGTATTAAATTTTGTCTGTTCAATAGTGAACTTCTTATTCCGAATATTTTTACATTTATGACCTTTTTGAAAGTAATTATGCAATTATATTCTTAATTTAATGTTAATTTTGAATTATTATAATTTGAAAAAAGCAAAATGTTTATGCAAACTGAAGTTTTAGTAATTGGTAGCGGACTTGCAGGAATGGTTGCTGCAATCACCGCTGCCGACAATGGAAGGCAAGTAATTTTAATAAATAAAACTGATACTTTAACAAGTGGAAGCACTTATTGGGCACAAGGTGGAATTATCTTTCGTGGCAACGAAGATGACAAAAACAAGCTTATGGAAGATATACTCGTTGCCGGAGACGGCGCTTGTTGGCAGCCCGCTGTGGAACAACTTGTTGAATTAGGACCAAATTTAGTTCAAGAAATACTTATTGATAAATTTAACGTTAAATTTGACCAATCCCAAGGTGCTTTAGATTTAACAGAAGAAGCCGCTCATTCTGTTCGCCGTATTATTCACAGCAAAGACCATACGGGAAAAGCTATTTCAGAAACGGTTGCTGCTTATGTTCAAAAACATAAAAGGATTACAATCTTAAACAATCATACTGCTATTGATTTGCTCACACTATCGCATCACTCCACTAATCCATTGGATCTATACGAAAAACCTGCTTGTTTTGGTGCTTATATTATGAACAATACCACAAGCGAGGTCTTTCCTATTTTTGCAAATAATACTATTTTGGCAACTGGCGGGTTGGGTCAAATCTACATAAATACCACTAATCCAAGTGAATCCACTGGCGATGGCTATGCAATGGCTTACCGAGCTGGTGCTCGGCTACTGAATATGCACTATATTCAATTCCACCCAACAACTGTCTTCGGAGCACACGAAAGATTCCTTATTTCAGAATCAGTTCGAGGTGAAGGTGGAATACTTGTGAATAAATACAAGCAGCGATTTATGAACAAATATCATTCTTCAATGGAATTGGCTCCGCGCGATATTGTTGCCCGATCGATATATTATGAAATGTTAGAGACTGGAAGTCCTAATGTTTATTTAGATGTACGCCATTTAGATAAAGATTGGATTGTAAATCGCTTCCCATCAATTAATAAATACCTACAGAGTATTGATATTGATATGACTCGCGAGAAAATTCCTGTTGTTCCTGCTGCTCATTATTCTTGCGGTGGCGTTGGAGTTAGCTTGCGTGGTCGCACGTCGCTTCAACGGCTATACGCAGTTGGGGAAGTTGCTTGCACTGGTGTTCACGGTGCTAATAGATTGGCTTCCACTTCTTTATTAGAAGCTCTCACTTGGGGCTGGGTAGCGGGCAATGCAGTTTCGGAAATTACAAAAGAAGATGAGTATTTCCCACAAATATTTGATTGGGAAGACGGCACCGAAGATATCGACAATGCTTTAATTGCTCAAGATTGGCTGAATATCAAAAATACGATGTGGAATTATGTAGGTTTGGTTCGTACCAAGGCAAGAATGCACCGAGCACAAACAATTTTCCGCCATCTATCCAGCGAAGTTGAAGACTTTTATCGCAAAGCAAAGATGAGCAAGGAAATTATCCAACTAAGGAATGGCGTTACCACTGCATATGCTGTTACTAACTTCGCAATCGAAGACCGCACCAATCGTGGAAGTCATTATATTAAGTAGTTTATCTTTAAAATTTAACTATACTATATTATTTAAATCAAAACATTAATTCTCAAAATATAGCGGGAATAATTTCCCAAATAATTTTGTAATTTTGTAGAAAAGAAAATAGTATGAATTATCTTTTTGATTGGGACAATACAAAGGCTATTTCTAATTTCAAGAAACACAAAAATAAATTTGATTTTGCTGTTTCTATTTTTAGATATCCAAATGCTTTAACAATTTTTGACGATGAACATAGTGATTACGAAGACAGATGGATCACAATAGGATTAGGGCTTAATAGTCTATTAATTGTAGTTGTTCATACATTTCAAGAGATAGATTCAGAAAATGCATTAATAAGAATAATTTCAGCCCGTAAAGCAACCAAAACTGAAATAAATTATTACAAAGGTTAATTATGAAAAAAGAATATGATTTTTCAAATGGAGAAAGAGGAAAATTCCACAATATTGATGGTAAATTCAAGTTGCCGATATATTTAGATGAGGATCTACAAGAATTCTTTCTGGAATTAGCAAAAAAGAAAAATACAAACATAAGCACACTTATTAATGAAACTATTAAATCACAAATGAAATTATCTAAGTCACTGCAATAACCTCATCTCCTACAAAGACCCCACGGGCTTAGCACCCGAAAAGGAGAAAAGCGGTGGGAATAATTTCCCAAATAATTTTGTAATTTTGTAGAAATTAATGAGGCTTAAAATGGAAACTCTTCAAAATTTAGACTTAAGTCAGTTCAAAGACTTGATTTACGAAACAGTACGAAAAGCAATGAATGATGCTCTTGAAGATAAAGAAGCATTAGATAGCAAAGAATTTGTAACATCAATCAAAGACGCCCGAATCGAATATAATAATGGAAAATTCCTCGACTTAGAGGATATTGATGTTTAAGGTACTATTAACCAAAAGGTCTTTGAAAGATTAGAAAGTCTTAATGATATTACCAAAAAGCGAATTCTGACAAAGTTGAAAGAATTTAGATTTGACCCTTTTTCTTATTGCACTAAGTTATCAGACACAAAGATAGGCACATATCGTTTTAGAATTGGTGATTTTAGAGTAATTTTTGATATTGATCAAGAAAACTTAGTTATTTTAAGGGTTGGACACCGTAGAGAAATATACAAATAACCCTATCTCATACAAAGACCCCACGGGCTTAGCACCCGAGAAGGAGAAAGGGGGAGGGAATCGGCTGATGGAAAATTTGATTTGAGGATATTTTCAATACAATAGAAAAACATTTAATAAGTCTTTTACTTATGAAGAAATTAAAAATATTACAAAAATTATCATCAGGTTCAAGTAATGTAACTTTTGATGAATTAGTAATTATTTTAAATACATTTGGATTTATTGAAGAAAGATGCAAAGGTAGCCATCACATATTCAAAAAAGATGGAATTTAGGAATTTATTAATATCCAAAATGTCAATGGAAAAGCAAAGCAATACCAAATTAAGCAATTTTTATCATTAGTTGAAAAATATAATATCAAAATGGAGGAATAATTGAAAGACTATGCAATAAACTTATTTTATAGTGATGAAGACAAATGTTATGTTGCCGATATACCTGATTTAAAGTTTTGTTCCGCTTTTGGACAATCCCCCGAAGAAGCACTTTCTGAAGTATTAATTGCAAAAGAACTTTGGATGGAAGTTGCTAAAAACGCAAATAAGTCCATCCCGCGACCTAAATATAAGCCATTTATATATAGAGTTGCTGCTCAATAACCCCATTCCCTACACCGAACCCACTGGTCTTGCACCATAGAAGGAGAAAGGCGGCGGGAATCGGCTGATGGCAGTTGGCTAAAAGCTCAGTTTTAATATCCCTAATACTGAATTTTAGGGTTATTAATATAATAATGTAAAATTATTTAAGTAAATTTGCGTTTTAACTCAAAGTAATTTAGGTTTAACTTATGATTAATTTACAGCCAAAATTTAATATTGATCAATATTTTCGATTTGTTAAGAATTGGGATGTTGAATTGAAGAAAGATCTTATAATTAAATTAACTCAATCAATAAATTCAACAGATAAAAAAGATCTCAATTTTTCCTCTTGTTATGGAGCTTGGGATGACCAAAGAACTTCAGAGCAAATAATTGAGGAAATAAAAGCAGACAGAATAGATAATGATGATATTGAGGAATTCTAATGGAATACCTTTTAGATACTAATATTTGTATTCATTATTTCAAGGGTGAGTACGAACTACAAAAGAAAATCGAAAAGATTGGCTATCATCATATTGCAATTTCTGAAATAACACTTGCAGAATTAATTTATGGAGCGGAAAGAAGCCAAAAGGTTGAAAAGAATTTACAAGTTGTTGAGGATTTTGCCGACAAAGTACAAATAATTCCAATTTTAGCTCAATCAAAATTTATGGAAAAGAAAAAGCAAGGCTAAAATCAATTGGCAAACCAATTAGTGATTTTGACTTATTGATTGGTGCAACAGCAATCGAAAATAAAATGACATTAGTAACAAGAAATACAAGAGAATTTGAACGATTACAAGGAATTGTGATAGAAAATTGGATTGATTCATAATTCAACTTTTTCTTGACATTTCTTAATTACAAAGATTTGGAAAGTAAGTATATGAATATGGGGACACGAGTTTATGATATACAAATTGGGCGGTTCTTGAGTATGGCTCCACTATTGTTGGAACGAAGTGGAAATCACGATTTATCTAATAGAATATTCGTATTCGTTCAATTATATTCCGCTAATTGATTTCTTGTATTCGATAGTTTTTTCTTTAATTGTTGCTGAATTTTCCTTAACAATAATCTTTCGTCCACTCCGCAAGGTTATTATGGTATCGTGGGCTGTTTCTACTGTTTCGATTTCTTCGGCATTTACCATTATTTGATTGTCGTCAATCTTTGTCAGTATAATCATTTTCCTTTAACTCCCTTAAAAGTGTTTGCTTTTCTATCTCTAATTGGCGTATTCTTCTCTCGATATTATCCAATTCCGCGGGCATAGAATCAATCTCTAATCTCAATTTAGATGCTGCTTCGTCAATTAAATCAATTGCCTTGTCGGGCAAAAATCTATCCGAAATATATCTGTCCGAAAGTTCTGCCGCTGCAATTATCGCTCCATCGGTTATTCTTACGCCGTGGTGAATTTCGTATTTCTCCTTCAATCCTCGTAAAATCGAAATTGTATCTTCCACGCTTGGCTCGGCAACAAAAACCTTTTGGAATCTACGCTCCAAAGCGGCATCTTTTTCTATGTATTTTTGGTATTCATCAAGTGTTGTTGCTCCGATTAAGTGCAAATCACCGCGAGCTAAAGCAGGTTTAAGCAAATTTGATGCATCTAAACTGCCTTCAGTCGATCCAGCACCAACCAAAGTGTGCATTTCATCAATAAACAAAATAATGCGACCTTCTGCATCTACGACTTCCTTTATTATCGCCTTCATTCGCTCTTCGAATTGACCGCGATAACCCGTTCCTGCCACAAGCGAGCCCGTATCAAGCACAATCAATTTCTTCTCTCTTAATGTTTCGGGCACATCGCCATTCACAATACGGATCGCAACACCTTCAACAATAGCAGTTTTGCCAACTCCAGGTTCGCCAATAAGCACTGGATTATTCTTGGTTCTTCGCGACAGCACTTGCATCACACGTCTAATTTCTTCGTCGCGACCAATTACGGGGTCAAGCTTTCCTTTAAGAGCTTCATCTGTTAGATCTCGTCCAAATTTCTTAAGTACTTCGTATTTGTCTTCAGGATTATTATCGGTTACTCTTTTATTCCCTCGAATGTCTTTTAGCACATTCAGAATGGCTTGCTTTGTTATGTGCGATTTTTCTAATATTTCCTTTGCTGAAGATTTAACTTCTAACAATGCTAATAAGATATGCTCAACGCTTATGAATTCATCGCGGAAGAAATTTGCCTCTTTTTTGGCAGCTATAAAAATTTCATTTACATTATTTGATAAATATATATTTAACGCTACACCAGACACTTTTGGAAGCTTTTCGATAGCAGCAGCCACTTGAATTTGAATTTGACTAACATTCCCTGCAATGCGATTTATAACATCATAAGCCAAATTATCTTTATCTTGCACCAAAGCTGCAAGGATATGCACCGCTTCTATTGCTTGATTGGAATAATTCGAAGCAATTTCTCGTGCATTTTTGATAGAGTTCTGTGCTTTTATTGTAAAATTCTGAAAATCCATTTTAATTCATTCCTCTAAAAAAACAATTAGCAAACATTTAATCATAATTATAAACTAATTTATAGTATTTTTATTTTATAAGAGAAAGTATTTTATGAAGAATAATATTATTTAACAAATGATAAAAAGAAAATGCTTGAAAGAATTAATGAACTTTGGTCTTATGCTCAAAAAGTAGCACAAGCAGAAATGACAGATACCGCAGTAATAGATTACGTAAAAATAAGCCCAGAAGTAATAGCTGATACAGCTAAAAAAGAATATCCACGCCGATTGGCAAAATATGATGAGAAAGAAAGAATATTAAATGGAAGAAATAGTTTCAGCAAAACAGATAATGACGCAACTTTTATGAGAATGAAAGATGACAAAATGAACAACAAAGAACTTAAATCTGCTTACAATATTTAGTTCGATAAAAACCACGCAAATCTATACTCATGTCAGTTCATCTAATATAGCAAATGTAAAAAGTCCACTTGATTATTTATGATTCGTTTGGGTTCAAACAACGAAAGCTGTTGATTTTGGGGTAAATTCTCTAAATAGTTTGATATAAATAATTCCTTCCCTTTTTGGTCTGAACCATCTGTTACGTTTCTCATTCCATAAGTTAAGTCCCAAGGAATTATATTTGCATAAGAAAATAAATCTCTTATGTATTCGC
>DYLM01000061.1 GCA_020722095.1 Chloroherpeton thalassium | reverse complement strand
GTGAGGGGGCAAGGGGGAGGATATGATAAAAAACAAAACAAAAAAACCTTCCGAAGGTTTCAAATCTTCGGAAGGTGATTAATTTTATTATTAATTATTTTTATCTAAAACTTCTTTGGAAATTAGTCATTCCACTCATATTCATAATATCTATGCCACGGCGAGTATCTGTTAGTGATATTTCATTATAATCGTATCGTTCGTCTTGAACAGCAACTACTTGCACGGGCTCGTGGTATGTGTTTATAACAGGTGTTGGTCCCATTTGATTCATAATTCTATTAATTGCTGGAATATCGTAATCTTTAAGTTCATCTCCAGTAGGAATCGATATTGGCTTTGAAACTTTGTCCAATGAATATATTCTTGAATTATGTGACGGATTTTCTTGTGTAGTAAAATTTCTTGGATTAATCGGATTAAAATTGTTTGTATGTGGCTGTTGTGTTGTTTTTTGTTTTGGAGATTTGTTGTTGTTGGTAGTTTCTTCACCAAAAATATTTTTATTAACTATGCCGTTATTTCCGTTTTTTGCTGGATTTAAGTTAGGAAATCCTGTTGCAATAACAGTAACACTAATTTCATCAGAATCGTTATTAGTGCTAACGATACCTTGAATTAAATTCACATTTGCACCCGTTAGTTCTTGGATAGTAGTTGCAATAATTTGAGGTTCATTAATCTTCAAACTCTTTCCGTATGAAATATTAACTAATAAACCAGTTGCACCTTCAATTGAAATATCATCTAATAATGGTGATTTTATTGCTTTTAAAGCGGCTTCTTTGGCTCTATTGTCGCCCGATGATTTGCCAATGCCGATTAATGCCTGACCTGCATCTTTCATAATTGTCCTAACATCAGCAAAATCCACATTAATTTTACCTGGTACATTGATTATATCCGATATGCCACGAGTGGAATCGAATAGCACATCATCAACCAAACGGAATGCTTCTTCCATTTCTGTCTCCTTTGTGGAAATTTCAAGTACTTTTTGGTTTGGAATTGCAATTATTGCATCTACAAATTTTTTGATTTCCTCGATACCTTTTTTAGCAGCTTCATTTCGTTTATTACCTTCAAAATCGAATGGTTTAGTAACAATTGCCACAACTAATGCTCCTGTGTCTTTTGCAATACGTGCCACTACAGGTGCTGCTCCTGTTCCTGTGCCACCGCCCATTCCACAAGTCACAAAAATCATTTCTGCACCTGTTAATTTTTCAGTTAATTCGGTTTCGCTTTCTTCGGCAGATTTCCGACCGATTTCAGGATTGCTTCCTGCACCGAGTCCCTTTGTAAGTTTTAATCCAAGTTGAATTTTGGAAGGTGCAGCCACATTTTTCAATGCTTGTGCATCTGTATTTGCTGCAATTAATTCTACACCTTGGATATTGCCTTCTATCATTCTTTGAATAGCATTGCACCCGCCACCACCAACGCCAATTACCTTTATTTTGGCTTTTAAGATGTCGCTATTATCTAAATCAATAGAAATTTGGTTGCCATTTGACATATTTATCCCCCACAATATTTATATATTATTTTCTATTTTCAATTTTATTAAATTTAAGTTGCAATTTTAAATTATTCAGTTTTTTAGATTGCTTAACCATAAATTTAATAAATACTTCTCAAAATTGCTCAAATATTTTTTTCAACTTTGAGGTAAATTTATCTTTTATGCTTTCTTTGGGTAAATTTTCAATATTATCTTCCTCTTCTTTCTGCATTTCATTCATTAAATCATCATTCTTTTTGTCTTCATCTTCTCTAATATTTTCAATCGATTTCTTTTCTGTTGCAAATCTTCTATTATTGTCTTCGATAGTAGAAATTGAAACATATTTTGCTTGCTCGCGTTCTTTTTCAACTTCTTTAATTTTGTCTTCTTCTTTTTTCTTTTCATCATTGAATGATAAGTTATCATTGAATTTTTCAAAGCTATACATTGCTAAACCAACAGCAGTAGAATAAATTGGATTTTCGACTTCGGGGGCTAATCCGCGTGAGGAAATCATTGTAGGAAATCCCAATCTAACGGGCAATCCGAAAATATTTGACGCAAGTTGCTCTATTCCCGGAAGTAAACTTGTTCCACCTGTAAGAACGATTCCTGCTTTTAATGAACTTTTTATTTCAGCTTGCTCTAATGCTAAATTGGCGAACATCAGAATTTCTGCCATCCGCGACTCTAAAATTTCAGCTAAATATTTTCGCTGAAATCGTTTAGGACTACTTCCAGCAATTCCCGGCACTTGCAATTCATCACTACGATGCATACTTTCTACATAACAATGACCGTGATCTCGCTTCAATCTTTCGGCATCGGCTTTTACCACACCCAAAACGGTTTTAATATCACTTGTTAATTGGTCGCCGCCAAATGCAATAATTTCCGTATGCCTAATAATATTATCAACATACACAATTATTTCGGATGTGCCTGCACCAATATCTATCAGTGCAATTCCTACTTCCTTTTCGTCCTCTTGCAGAACAGAATAACTGCTTGCAAGTGAATTAAGAATTATGTGTTCAACTTGTAAATTTGTTCTTTCTAAACATCTATACACATTATCCAACGAGGTAGTCGGACCGGTAATCACATTGAATTGGGCTTCGAGACGCACTCCGCTCATTCCAACTGGGTCGATACCGCCATCTTGGTCGTCAACAAAATACTGCTGTGGAAACAAATGGATAATTTTTTTATCAGCAGGAATTGGCATCCGTGAGGCTTCGAGCATTAATCTGCTAACTTCTTGCTTGGTAATTTGTTTTTGTAGATTTGTAGAGCTAATCACGTGATTTTTGATTGAGCCTTTGATATGTTCTCCCGAAATACCAACTGTAACAGTATCGATATCGTAATTGCACTGCTGACGAGCTGAATGCACAGCATCGTTTATTGCTTTTACTGTTTTGTCGATATTCACAATCACACCACGGCGTATGCCATCGCTTTCGGCTATTCCCAATCCTACTACCTCGATCTTCTTGCCC
The DNA here is from genome assembly GCA_020722095.1 of Chloroherpeton thalassium. Classification (GTDB taxonomy): domain Bacteria; phylum Bacteroidota; class Ignavibacteria; order Kapaibacteriales; family UBA2268; genus GWF2-33-9. The sequence goes on along the minus strand of DYLM01000061.1, from coordinate 9,207 downwards.
GTAATATCGGGCGTAGAAATCAAGGCACACACTTTGGAACTTCCAATGTCGAGAGCCATTTTTACTGGTAATGCTTGTTCTTCCAATTTATCCCCCAATCAAAAAAACTAATATGTTACAACTTGATTTGCCCATCGCAAATCAATAAAACTGGGTTTAATTTCCAGTTCTTTCAAAATTGTATTAAAAAATATTTCAAATTTAAGAAATTTTTCTTCAATAGAAGTTAAATTGCCTACTCTTACTATAATATTATCCAAAATAGTGAAACAAACACCTTCTTTGTCCCACCAAATATGTTTTGCTTTTACTTGTAATTTTTCTAAAAGGTAATACTTTTTAAGAAAATTAGCTAATTCAACGTAATTATTTTGCTTATTGCTTTTTGGTATTTTTGCAAAATCAATTGTCGGCAAGTTAAAACCAACTCGAACATCGCCTTTTTTGATCATTTCGCCATCTTCGGTTAAGTAATATTCAATTCCCTTTTCATCGCTACCTTTTGCCAATACATTTTTTACTTTTAGCGAGATAATAATTTTATTCGGATATGTCGTGTTAAAATCGCAATTGCTTATAAATTGATTTTGCAAAATCAAATTTTTGATATAATCATAATTCAATGAATTTGGATTATTTGTGAGGATATATTGATATATTAGATTTTGGATTTTAGTCCTGGATAAGTATTTGTTGCCTGTGATAACGATTTCATTAATGGGTTGGTTTGCTTGCCAGAAATTAGAATAAATAATCGTACCAATTACTAATAAAATTGGTACGACAAAAAGCAAATAGATACGTAATTTGCTATTAGGAATAGGATTCCTATTATTATTAATTTCCCCCATACTTTTGCTGCTTTATGTATTAATTTAGTAAAATTTTGATTTTTACTTTGTAAAATTGCGAATAATATCTAATTTTTCTACATTTTTTACAACATAGAAAAAGTTTTTCAAAAATTGCGTCTTTTCTATATACAATTTAAATAAAAAAAATTAATTTAACAAGATTTTTTTTTGATTATTTTGAAAAAAAATAAAAAAACTTCACACTCGATGTTATATTTTCCCGTTTTGATTGTTTTACTATTAGTAGAATTTACATTTTGTAAAAAGTTTTTGTAAATTTGTTAAATAAGAGAGATACTTTTATGGAAAAGTTATTAGTTTTAGCAGATGAGGCTGTCTCATAAGTCAGCTTTGGAGCAATGGACAAAATTGTTGCCATTTTGTGACATTTTCTTTGTGCCCTTTGTGGTTAAACATATTGCGATTGCTTCGTCCAAAGGATTTGGGTTTAAGACGTCATTGCGAGCGTTAGGGAAGCAATCTAATTTAATTTGATAATTTGTATTGGCTTATCTGGTTTAGATGAGGCTGTCTTATTAGTCCAAAAGATGTCAAAATTGTCATTCCCGCATAAACGGGAATCCACTGCAAGAGCGGATTTATGGATTCCCACTTTCGTGGGAATGACAGCAAAGCTGACTTATGAGACAGCCTCCTATTTAGTGTCTAATCTTTTTTAAGTTTGATTGTTTCGGCAACAGTTTTGCATTCTGTGAGTTTTATTTCTATTGTTTTTGACTCGTAACCTTCTTTAGTGAATGTAATTACATAATTCTTAGGAGCAATTAAGCCATCAGCAACAAAGTAACCTTCTTGGTTTGTGTAGCCTTCCTCAATTACATCTTCGCCCGATTTAATAATTACTTTCACATTAGTCAAAGCAAAAAGTGAGTCATAATCTTTGGTATTGAATTTGAATATTGCGTTTTGGCATGGTAGATTTTTGCTCATTTCCATTGTAAATTCTTTAGTTTGATCGCAGCCAAATTCTACTGATTTCTCAACTGATTTATAACCTTCACGGATAATATCAAAGGCATAAGTACCTTTGCAAAGTCCTTCAAAAACTGCTTTTCCATTATCATCGCTCAACTTATAAGTAACCATTGTGCCACCTTTCCATAAACGAACCTTAGCATTCTTTAGGGCAGTTCCAGTAGAGTCGTCTTTTGCATAAACAATCAACTTATTATTGCAGCAAGTGTCTTGCTCAGCTTTAACCAAATACTTAGTCAAATTAGTTGTATCGCAATTTCCTGAATGTGTGAATGAAGTTTCGATAACTTTGTAATTTTCTTTGTAAATCCTTACATAATATTTCCCCGCACATAGTTCGTTGAAATAAATTTGTCCATTTTCGGAAGTGTATTTCTTAGCGCCAGCCCAACCTTCTTTAGAAAGTTTAATTTCAACATTCGCTAATACATAATTTGTAACGGAATCTTTCGCTGTAAAATAGAACATTCCGCAGCATTTTTCTTCTTCTTGCTGACGCTGAATTGCATAAGTTTTTGACAATGTGTCGCAATCTGAAAACTCAAAGCCATCTTCTTCTTTTATTTTAAATCCATCTTTTGCTATGCGAATCCAATACTTACCATCGCATACTTCATTAAATACTACTTTGCCATTTTCATCTGTAGTTAAATATCTGTAATCGCCACCTACTTTTGCCAATTTTACTTGTGCATTAGCAACAGGAGCGTTTGTTGAATCATCTACTACAACAATTGTAAATTGACCGCAACAATTTTGTTTTTCCTGCTTTTTCAATAAATATGTTAATTCTAAGGAATCGCTTTCGCCCATAGTAAAGTTTTCTTCTAAACCTTTGTAATTATCCAAAATAATTACAGTGCGATAATTTCCTGCACACAAATTTCCAACTGAAATTTTACCAAGAGAATCAGTTTTTACTTTAGCTACTAATTCTTTATCTTGAAGAATTTTAACCCAAATGTTTGGAATAGGATTGCCAGTTGAGCTATCTTTTACAACTGCGATTAAATAACCTTTGCAAGTATCATCGCGTTTCATTTTAATTTTCTTGTCTTTTTCAAAGTCTTTATTGTCAAATAAATCTTTCAACTTCACTTTAAAATGAGGAAAACCAGATTTTTTCACCATTATATGAACTTTCTCGAAATTCAATGGCACTTGTGGCAAAGTAAAATTGCCTTCTTCATCTGTTGTATCGCTACAAACTAAGTTGAGCAATTCTCCGGTTTCGTAAGCCTCTACGAGAGCTTCGCTAATTGGTAAGTTGTTAGCATCTATGATTATTCCAGAAATATCCTCGGTTTCGATAGGATTAGCAGAATTATCTTTGCAAGAATACAAGGACAATAAAACGATTACTAATAAAGTAATCAAAGTTAGAAATTTTCTTTGCATAAAAACTCCATTTATTTGTAATTAGAAAATATAAATATGTATAACACACAAAAAAGAGAAATATTACAAAAAAGAGAAAATAATTTTTTTCATTGTAATTAGAAAACAACTATAACTAATAAGCCAACTTTTTGGTTAGATCATTTGCCCAGAAATGACAATTTAATAATTATAGATTTAGCGTTAGCAACCTTTTTAATTATCTTGCTTTTTTAATATTTCTTTTCACTTAACGTCTATTATACTTTAATTCAGTTGAAAATGAAATTATTTAAAATATATATTGCACTTTTGGTTGCTATCCTATTGATAACGCCTTCGTTTTCATTTGCTCAATCTCTTGCCGATAATAAATTTATGTTAGCTGAATCTTACGAGCAACAAGGGAAGTATGAAGATGCGGCAAGAATTTATTTTGAATTACTCAAAAGCAACGAAGATAAACTTGAATTCCTTGCCGCTTGGGTGAGAACTACCAAAAAACAAGGAAAATATAGCGAATTGCTTGAATATCTTGAGGTTAGGTATCAGAAATATAAAGATTTTCTTACTCAATTAAGTTTAGCCGAAGCTTATTGGATGAAAGGCAGAGCGAACGAAGCAAACAAATTGTGGGAACAGATGGCATCATCGGTAAATTACCAAGAAGAAATTATTGCACTTGCCGAAAGTCAAATTGCATTGAGGCAATATCAAAAAGCAATCTCACTCTATCAATCTGCTCGCAATAAAAGCAATCAACCCGATTTATTTTCGGACGAGTTGTCTCGACTTTATATGCTAATAGGTGATTATCGAAATGCTCTAAATGAAATTTTAATAGAACTACAATATAAACCCAATTTGAATAAAGCAGAAGGAAGAATTTATGCTTTAATGATTGATGACGACGCCAAAAATTTCTTGAAAGATGAATTAGTTAAAAGAAATGAATCTAATCGCAATGATATTAATTTGTTTTTGCTTAAAATTTGGTTTTTTAGTACAATCCAAGACTTTGACAAGGCACTTGAATATTCAATTGATTTAGATAAAACTTTCAATAAATCTTTTGGTGAGGTTTTACGGTTTGCAAATGCTACACGTTATGATGGCAACTACGATATTGCCATAAAAGCATATACCTACATTATTGATAATGCCAAAAAAGATAATCCAAACTTGCCGTCTGCCTTATATGGATTTGCTCAAACAATGGAACGTAAATTATCCCAAAATAAGGTTATCGAGCCAAAAGAATTAGAAAATATTATAGCTATTTATAAAAAGATCATTAAAGATTTCCCAAATAATAGCATACAATATAGTGCTTATTATAGACTTGCTGAAATAATTGCAACATATCAAAAAAAATATAAAGAAGCAATTGAACTATTACAAAAAGTGGATACTCGTTGGGGAATGGACGAAGTCTACTTTCAAGCAAATTTCAAACTTTCGCACTATTTGCTTGTAATTAATGACATTGAAAAGTCTATCGATATAAATAAAAGTATAATTAAGAAAATTCCAAAAAATAATACCAAATTATCAGAATACGAAGATTTAGCAAATTACAATATCGCAAAAATCTATTATTACAAAGGACAATTTGATAGCACAAAAGCATATTTAGCAAAAATACCTATGAATTCAACCTCTGCAATCGCTAATGATGTGTTAGAATTTCAGAGTTTTTTAACACAAAATGAAAATATGATAGCTTCTATAAAAAATTATGCTCAAGCAGAATTTTATGAACTTATTCAAGACACTACCAATGCGTTCAAATATTACAGAGATGCCGCTAAATTAGGAGCGGGTTCTGATTTGGAAGAAAAAGCAATTAGCAATATAGCAAAGATAAATTATGAAAACGATAATTTTAATAATGCAATAAGCATATATAATGAAATTTTGGATAAATTTCCAAATTCAATTAATATTGACTTTTATTATTTTCAAATTGCAAATTCTTATTTAAAACTTAATAATCCCAACCAAGCCGAAAGCACTTTTACAAAAATCATACTAAATTACCCAAAATCAATATATTACGAAGATGCCCGCAAAGAAATTCGCGCAATTCGGGAACTAAAAAACAAGCAAAATCAAATTAATTAATGAAAGAAATTTACGAAGTTAATCAAGAAAAGGAAAAAGCAATCATAGCAACCTTTATTAAAAAAGGTGAAGACCGCGAAGTTGCATTTGAGCATTTAAAAGAATTAAGATTATTAGTTGAAACTGCTGGAGCTGAAATAGCAGATGAGATCTTTCAAGAATTAATAAATCCAAATGTAGCAACTTTGTTTGGCAAAGGCAAAGTGGAGGCATTGAAGGAGTTAATCAAAGAAAATGATGCCAAAATGGTTGTATTTGATAATGAGCTTTCCTCGGTTCAAGTAAGAAATTTAGCAAATGAATTGCAAGTAAAAGTATTAGACAGAAGCGGTATTATATTGGATATTTTTGCCAATAATGCTCGCACCTTAGAAGCACAATTGCAGGTGGAATTAGCCCAAAATCAATATCTACTCACTCGACTCTCGCGAATGTGGACGCACTTATCCAAGCAATATGGAGGTATTGGCACAAAAGGACCAGGCGAAACCCAAATTGAAACTGACCGCAGAATAATTCGCCATAGAATTATTGCATTGAAGGATAAGCTGAAAATCATAGAAGTACAAAATTATGAACAGCGCAAAAGTCGCGGTGCATTTCCACGCTTTGCTTTGGTTGGTTACACAAATGCAGGCAAGTCAACGCTTATGAATGCAATAACGAATGCTGGCGTTTATGTGGAGAACAAACTATTTGCTACACTTTCTACAATAGTTAGGAATTTTGCTTTACCAAGCGGTAAAAAGGCTCTCATTAGCGATACAGTTGGATTTATTCGCAAACTTCCCCATCATTTAGTTGCTTCGTTCCGCTCTACACTTGCCGAAGCACGCGAAAGTGATATTTTTCTGATAGTTATTGATGTCTCAGATAAAAATTTCCGCGAGCAGATTCAAGTAGTAATAGATACTTTAACTGATTTGAATATACAAGATAAACCAATCATTTATGTGTTTAATAAAATTGATCAATTAGAATATTTCGAACAAATCAAACAAATTGAATTAGAATACCCAAATTCTGTTTTCATCTCTGCAGAACGAAATATCAATATTTTGCAACTTTTAGAGAAGATGGAAAATGTATTTGACAAATTAAATAAAAGTATAAAGTTATTCTTTCCTTATACCAAAATGCAAATGATTAACAAAGTTTATGAAATCAGTAAAATTATAAATCGAGACGATGCAGATGATGGAATTTATTTAGAAGTCAGCTGTCAGAAAGATATGGAAGAGAAGTTAAAAAAGACTTATGCGGACTTTATTGTGCATTAGCACCTAATTGTGGAGCTAAATTATACTTTATTCTCGTTAAAACTCCATCTATTTTGGATTGAAGTATTTTTGGTGTAAAAGGTTTGATTACATAATCATTGACTCTGTATTTAACTGCCTCCAATATGCTATCTTTTTCGTTGATAGAAGTAAGCATTATCACGGGCAAGTCTTTTGTATCGGGGTTGGCACGGATAAATTTCACCATTGTAATGCCATCCATAATGGGCATAATCCAATCCGATAGAACAAATTCAATTTTACTATTGGGATTTATAATAAGTTCTAAGGCTTCTTCGCCATTAGACGCTTGCAGAAGATCCTCATAGCCCAAAGACTTGAGCGTATTTATAATAAGTCGCCTCATTACAAGTAAATCTTCTACAACTAAAATTCTCATAAATAAAATTATTTATCTAAATATATCGTTATCTCTAAAAGAAAACTTTTTGAATTATGCAAAATTATAAAATTTTAATCTATGAATATATATTTTAATCAAAATATTCCATTTGTATCGGAATCATTATCAGATTCTTGTATTTGTTATACTAATTCTCATATAGATAATCAGTATCTAATTAATAATAATATTAAAGCATTATTTATTCGCTCAAACGAGAAAATCACTCCCGAACTCCTCAAAAATACTGATATTGATTTTATTGTAACTGCTACTTCAGGCACAGACCATATTTCTCAAGGGATTAAACATTATTCAATACCTGGAGCTAATGCAAATTCAGTTGCAGAATATGTAGTATTTTCTGTTTCTAAATACTTGATTGCGAATTCGTTAAATCCCATTAATTTGACTATTGGCATAATTGGATATGGAAATATCGGCAAATTAGTTGCTTACTATGCCAATCAAATGGGAATAAAAGTGCTGATTAATGATCCGCCTTTGCTTGATGAAGGAGGAGTTTTTCCAAACTATGTGCAACACGTAAGCCTTGACCAAATTTTAATTCAATCAAACATTATCACAAACCACATACCCTTAACCAAGGACGGCAAATATCCAACTTATAATCTTTTGGACTATAATAAATTACGATTGATTGAGCCTAATTCTTTATTGGTGCATTCCTCACGCGGTGGAATAATTGACGAAGAAGCACTGAAAGCCATCGCTGTTGAAAAACATCTAACTTTGGCAATTGATGTATGGAGCAATGAACCTCAAATAGACTTGGATTTACTAAAATTAGCAATGTTTGCAACACCACATTTGGCGGGCTACTCCTACAATGGCAAGATAAAAGCCTCGTTTATTGCACTTAATTATTTTGAAAAACATACCGGGATTATACCTAATTATTCAATTTTAGAAAATGAATTTCATCAAATCAAAATTGATGAAACAACAGACTTTTCAAATATTAATGATTTATACACAAAATTAGATAAATATCGGAAATTTTCAGAGGATAATTTAAAATTCAGGGAAATTGTAGAACAGAATACGGATTCTTGTGCAGACACATTTAAACTCATCCGTAAAAATTATCCAAAAAGATACGAATCGCTAAAACCACCAAGGGAATTAGAGATAATCTACAAATTATTCGGCAAAGTGATTTAATGCTATTCTTTTTTTATGGGATAGTATTAATCAGCAATTTTAATCAGCAATTATATCTAAATAATTTTTAGAATCGATAAATGAATGTGCAGCTAATCCTTGTCCTTTGATTGCTTCAGCATTGATTTTATTTAATTCGCCAAGAGCCTCTAAATAAGTATTAATTGGTTCGTTTTCCTTTTTTGATAATGGGTGACTATTATCATTCTGTAGATTATTCACCATTTGGTCGAGTGCTTTATCCAAAAATAGTGCTTGCCAATAGGATTCATTTGATTTATCAGTGTCAACTGCTTTATTCACAATAGATTGATGGTTCTCTACTTTGCCTTTTTTTGTCAAATAGTTTGAATAAATCTCAAACTTTTGAGTATTTTCTGCATTAATTGATGTAATTTTCATAAATTTTACTTGTATATTTGAAAAAAATGTTGTATTTTAAACATTATTATATTTACAAAAACTAAAACAATTGTTATACCAAAAAAATGGATGTGTTATGAAAAAGTTATTAACCCTATTTATCATTGCAATAGTTGCTTTTTCGGGATGCGACAACGAAAAGAAATACTTGACTTTGGACGAAATTAAACAAGAAGAAAATGCTATAATTAAAACATTAATAGCCAACAATAAGGCAAGCGAAGATGAGAACTTTGCTGAATTATTAAAAACACTTGCTGATTCGGTTGTTTTCTTTGGTTCCGACCAAGGCGAAGTTATCAAAACTTTTGCAGACTACAAAGATGCAATTCAGAAACAATGGGCTGAATACGATTACACTAAATATGGAGAAATTACAGATTTGTTTATTGCTATGGACAAAAATGCAACCTTAGCAAGTGTAATTTATGGTATTCCATTTCACGCTCAAGCAGGTGCATTAACGGAAGATTTGTTTTTGAGAGTTTCTAAAACACTAAGAAAACAAAACGACAAATGGGTAATTGTTTCGGGGATTATTAGCATTCAGCGACAAAAACCAGTT
>DYLM01000171.1 GCA_020722095.1 Chloroherpeton thalassium | reverse complement strand
TCATCCCTACGGGATTAAAACGGAACGAAAACATTATGAGCTATAATATTATCATCCCTACGGGATTAATACATTACGAACATTAAACATTAAAACTTTAAAAACTTTATGAACTTTATGAACTTTACAAACTTTATGAACTTTAAAAACTTTATGAACTTTACAAACTTAATAAAACAAGGATTTATATGCTAAAAAAAGGAATAATAGCAATATTTATGCTATCAATGTTGATAGCGACAGATGCAATTAGTTGCACAAATATCATCATCACAAAAGGAGCTTCCAAAGATGGTTCAACAATGATTTCCTACAATGCAGATGCAGGTGGATTTATGGAACCACTTTACTTTTCGCCCGCTAAAACTTATCCCGAAGGTGCAATGCTTGATGTATATGAGTGGGACTCAGGAAAATATCTCGGTAAAATCAAACAAGTAACCCAAACATATAACGTGGTTGGCAATATCAATGAATATCAAGTAAGCATCGGCGAGACAACTTATGGTGGTAGGGAAGAATTAAGAGATACAAGTGCAATAATGGATTATGGATCTCTGATGTATATTGCATTACAAAGAGCCAAAACAGCCCGCGAAGCAATCAAAATTATGGGCGAATTAGTTGCTGAATATGGATATTATAGTAGCGGTGAATCATTTTCTGTTGCAGATCCAAACGAAGCATTTATTTTGGAAATGATTTCCAAAGGAAGCATTGAAAAAGGTGCAGTATGGGTTGCTGTTAAGATTCCTGATGGCTATATTTCAGCTCACGCAAATCAATCAAGAATACAAGACTTTGATATGAATGATAAGGAAAATGTAATTTGCTCGAAAGATGTAGTGGATTTTGCTATTAAGCAAAAATACTATGACCCTGCAATAGATGGTAAATTCAGTTTCCAAAAGGCATATTCCCCAGCAGATCCAAGTGCTTTATTATTCTGCGAAGGAAGAGTGTGGAGTATGTTCCGCCGTGCAGCTCCATCGATGAATTTATCAAGTGATTATTGGAGAGCAGTTGTGGGTGCAGAGCCTTATCCATTATTTATTAAACCCGACCAAAAATTATCTGTGAAAGATGCAATAGCACTTATGAGAGATCATTTTGAAGGAACTGAATTTGATATGACTAAAGGTATTGCTGCTGGTCCTTTTGGGAATCCATATCGCTGGAAAAATCTTACTTGGAAATTGTCAACAGACTCAGTTACCACTTATGCTTGGGAAAGACCAATTAGCACTCAACAAACTGCATTTTCATTTGTATCACAATTGCGTAGCTTTTTGCCGAGACAAATTGGTGGAATTTTATGGTATGGCGTTGATGATAATTATTCTAATGTATATATGCCATTGTATTGTTCAATTACTCGTCCCCCAAAGCCTTTTGTAGGTGGTTCGATTGCTGAATTTGATATTAGCAAGGGTTTTTGGGTATTCAATATGGTTGCTAATTTAGCCTATACTAAATATAGTTATATCATAAAAGATATTCAGGAGAAACAGCAATATTTTGAAAATAAATTTTTCGCATATCAGAATGCAATTGAAAATGCCGCAAAGGAATTATATGCCACCAATCCGCAATTTGCAGTAGAATTTTTAACTGATTATTCTTGCTTACAATCTGAAGAAGTTGTGGATAGATGGCGAGATTTATGGAAATTTCTTGTTGTAAAATATAATGACGGATTCATTAATAATGTGAATGTTTCTCACGGTCGTCATCCAAAAGGCGTTGGATATGGTGATGAATTCTTTAAACAAGTATTAGAAGAAAAAGGTGATTACTATAAAGTAGATTGGCAACAACCCAAGAAAGA
>DYLM01000170.1 GCA_020722095.1 Chloroherpeton thalassium | reverse complement strand
GAAGTAAAGGAAAATAAATTTTATGTTTTGATTTCATCGCAAATGCAATTAAATTTTAGTGAATTAGCAGGAGTTGTAAAGGGATACAATAACGAATATCCTGTCACATCGTTTTTAGTTGACGCAACAACAGGAGAAGAATTTATTGACTTTGGAATGAAAGAGCCATATTCCTTGCCTTTAAAATCCTTCACATTTACAAAGCAGAGTAGGGAACAGATTTTAGATTACCTTAGAATTTGTTTTGAACAACAACGAATATGTATTCCAGCAAAATTTACAGAATTGTTATCAGATTTACGCAGATTTGTTTTAGGTGAGCATTTGCCAGATGCAATTGCTTCGCTTGCTTTAGCAGTGTGGAATGAAAAAATATCACATCAAAGCGAAAAAAAGAAAATAAAGGAAATTTTTGCCGTGAGAAATGTTTAAAATATAAATATAAATTTCATAATTTATTTTACAGAAAAATGTTTTTATCAAGAATTTATGAAAAATTATTCGGTGGAAAAAAAAGAATTTCAAGAATTTCAATAGAGGCAAGAGAAAACAAGCCAACAAAATTGTCAAAAGCAGAATTAACAGAACTTTTTGATAAGTGTGCTCCTTTGAATAGGGCTATTGTCACAAGAGCAGCATTGGTTTCAAATTTAATCAGATTGGAAGGTAACCAAGAGGAAATTAACCGGATATTGTATTCTATATCGCCAAGTTATGGAATGGCAAGAATAAGGCAAATTATTTTTAACGCTTCAATTCAGGCGGATATTTACGGTGCAGGATTTGTGGAGGTGCATTTGGATAATAATATGCGCCCTTCATTGTCAATTATCCATTCTGGCTCGGTAGATTTTCAAAGAGATAATATGGGAAGGATTGTCTATGAAGGCAGCAAAATCAAAGGTTTAATTCAGCAAATAGAAGCATATAAAGAGGTTTTTATTCCCTTTGAAAATGTGTCGATGCTCCGTTACAATGAGAAAGGAGATGAACCGTATGGAACATCACTCGTTCAAAATCTTTCTGAACAAGCGCAAGGATATCTGAACGCTCTCAACGGCTTTGCTGCATCAATAAACAAGCTTGGATTTCCGATATACGATTTTAGTGTCGGAGATGACAACCATGAGCCAACGCCAGAAGTTATTGAAGATTTGCAACAACGAATTAAAGATTTTGGAAAAACAACTCGTGAATTTGTTCACGAGCAATATATTAAACCGAGTGTGACTGAAAGCAAATATATGAGCCACAGTGTAGATTTTGACAGACCATTTATCAGAGCAATCGCAATAGGCACAGGAATACCTGAAAGTTTATTAACCGGTGATGCTCGCTCACTCTCTCTTGCGGCAGCAAAGGTTTTAGAAGAATTGCTGCCTGTCGTTTTAATTCCAAGTATGAAAAATTCTATTGAGGTTTTTGTAGAGGATATGTTTCAAAAGCTTTCAGGGAAAGAAGTGAATATAAATGTCAATTTTGAGCCGATGTTTAGTATGGATACACAGACAAAGGAGCAAAATTTGAAAACAGCAGCAGAGAGAGCAAAAATTTTATCTGAAATTCCAAATTTATGTAGTGTTGATGAACTAAGAAAAATAGCTGGAATTGAAACAGAAAATAAAGTAGAATGACAGCAATATATGCTTCAGTATCGGAAGTTAGGCAATCGTCAAAGTTTGTTGATGCAAATTTTATAACAGATGATATAATAGAGATGTATATTGAAAATGCTCAGGGGCAGATTGATTTGTTTATGAAAACAAGTTTAAAAAACAATTTCTCGCCAGCAACAAATCCATTTCATTACGCTGTCAAGCAGTTGTGCATATATTTAGTTC
>DYLM01000060.1:7487-12453 GCA_020722095.1 Chloroherpeton thalassium | reverse complement strand
CCTTCCGAAGGTTTGAAACCTTCGGAAGGTTCTGAAACAGATGAGGCTGTCTCATCAGTCAGCCTTGCAGTCATTCCCGTGCAAACGGAAATTTAGAGCCTCCCCCTTTTATTCCCCCTCCGTGAGGGGGTTAGGGGGAGGTTCTGAAATCCAAATCTATAACTCATTCGACGAAATTATTATGGCAGAACAAATTCATCCGATGAATATAGAACATCAATAGAAATGCTTTTTCAGATGTGCCACATCTCGCAGATGTGGCACATCTAAATCAATACAAATTTTTAAATTAACATTGGATTCCCACTTTCGTGGGAATGACAGAAAAATCAACTTATGAGATAGCCTCCTGCAATGTGATTTTAAAAAGAATTTTTTAGTTTTTATTATAATTTGAAACAGTATTATTTTTCAATTTGATGGTGATTTTCAAAATGTTTGGTTTTCCATTTTGTTAGCTGACGGATCATTTTATCTGATGCTTCGTGTAATGATTTGTGGAAGTCGTCTGAATGAGCAGAGGACTTAAGAACATCTCGATTTACATTAACTATAAATTCTACAATTTTGTTTTCGTCATTGATAAATTCGACATCTACGCTATTAATTGCATCTAAAAATTTAGTGAAATTTGCAGAAATATCAATCGCATCTGAATGCAGTTGTGGGTGTTGTGAGTTGAAATGTCTGAATGTTACATTGGTTTTCATAGTTACCTCTTAAATTTAACTTTGGAAAAATTGTTATTTGCCGATAATACGGCTGTTTTGATATTCGTAACTCTCAAAAAATAATATTTTTAGTAAAAAAGCAATATTGTCTATTGAATATTATTTATTGAAAATTATTTATCATTATTTAGATTAAAATTTATTGCAAAGTTTATGCCAAATGCAAAAGGAATTACCGAATGCTCTTGAACCAATTCTGGAATTTCGGTATAAAATTGGTCGTAAAGTTCTCCGAAAAACTTAATATTCCTATGTGTATAAATCACATCGCCCGAAATGACCACTCCTTTGATTAACTTTGGAACCGATTTAGGGTCGAAATCCAAACTTACGCCCGAAGACAAACCAAGAACTGGATAATAACCAATTTCATCGTAATTAGTGCCGCTATGCCGAATATCGTTGGGGATTGACGAACTTACATATTCAATCCAAGTGATATGAGAATATGCTATTCCTCCCGAGATAGACAAAAAACTTCGATACTTCTGTTTGTAATCACCAAATTCCACACCAAGCATTATCGGCGTATCCTGGAAAGTCATATTTTCGATATGCTCTCGCCATTTATTACTTCCTTGTGCTGTTTCTTTGTCAAATTTATCAGTCAGAGCATATTCTGATTTAATAACTTTAGCAAAAATTTTGTAATTATCTGTCCACCTAAATTGCAAGGAAGCATAATAGGATTGCTTGTATTTCGGCTCTTCTTGCACGCCACCAATAACTGATTGGTAAGTATCCATAAATCCGTTGTCAATAAACGGAAAATACGAACCAATTCCAGCAATAAAATTTAAATCTAATTTATTTTGAGAAAGAACGTTTCCAAAAGGCAATATAATAAAAATTAAGGAAAAAACAAAATATTTCTGAAAATAATTTCTCAATAGATAAAATATTTTAATTTACAAACCATTTTATCAAAGTGATAACTGTTGATTTTAATTCTGGGCGTGGCACAACTGCATCAATAAATCCCGTTTCAACAACTGATTCAGTTCTTTGGAAACCGGGAGGAAGTTTTTTGCGAATAGTTTGTTCTATTACTCTTGGACCAGCAAAACCAATCAAAGCCCCAGGCTCGGCAATATTAACATCTCCGAGCATTGCAAACGAAGCAGTTACTCCACCTGTTGTTGGGTCGGTTAATATTGAAATATACGGCACTCCATTATTCTTAAGTTCAGCAAGAATTGCTGATGTTTTGGGCATTTGCATTAATGATAAAGCGGCTTCTTGCATACGAGCACCGCCCGAAGCCGAAACCAAAATAAATGGTATTTTATGATTTAAAGCGTCTTTGGCAGATCGGTAAATCTTCTCGCCAACCACCGAACCCATACTTCCACCAATAAAATTGAAGTTCATCACAGCAAGCGAAACTTTATTTCCACCAATTTTGGCAACACCAGTGGTGATAGCATCATTCAAATTTGTTTTGGAATACGCTTCCTTCAATCGAACAGGATAATCTTTAGTATCCGAGAAATTTAGTGGATCGGTAGATCTAATTTTCGTGTAAGTTTCGTCAAAAGTTCCCTCATCAGTGAGTATATTGATATAGTCAAAACCACTAATTCTAAAATGATGATTGCACTTGTAGCAAACATAATAGTTGACCTCAAGTTGCTTTTTGTAAATTACCTCGCCACAAGAAGGACACTTTGTCCAGAGTCCATCGGGCATATATGCGGGTTGAGTATCTTCGATATTCTGCTTATTTCTTACAAACCAAGACATAATTACTCTAAATTTAATTTAATACAATATATTTTTTGTGAATTAATAATTTGCAAATAATTTGGATTTTTTAATTCAATTAATGCAAATTAACAATAACACACTAAACAATAACACACTAACAAGCATAAACGAATTCGTAAATTTATTAGTGAAAATTGGAAAAAAATAAAAATAAGTTAAAAAGTTAAAAACTTCGTCTAATTTATCAAATTTTTAATTAATTGCGATTATTTTATTAATTATCTGTATTTTTCAGTTTTTGTAAATTTTAATTTAACAAAAAATTAACAAAAAGCTCAATTTTCTCAACTTATACTGATTTTATTATGATTTGGAAATTTCCTCGCGAAAGTATATTAAAGAAAAATGCACTCTTTGTGCAAAATATTATAGATGAAAAATCTATACAAATTTCTTTTGATGTATTAAGTAACCCAGATAGTCTCAGGAATGAGATTAAAACCAAAATAATATATAGACCGCAATTTCTCTTGGCTGGATATAATGATTCTTCCTCGTTAAACCAAGTGTATGTGTTTGGCAAAGAAGAAATTGATTTTCTTCAAAGCTTAAATGTAGATCAACAAATAACCGCATTTACAAATATTTTTGAAAAAAAAGTTGCGTGTATAATTTTAAGCAATTCATTGGTATTTCCTGATTATATAATTGAATTACTGAATAGTAAAAATGTGGCGATATTAAGCACAGACAAAGATATTTCGGTAGTTTTTGATGTACTGACAAGTTACTTGAACGACCAATTCTCACCTCAAATGGTTGTGCATGGCACATTAGTTGATGTTTATGGAGTTGGAATACTTTTTTATGGTAAAAGTGCAATAGGCAAAAGTGAAGTTGCCTTGGATTTAGTTGAACGTGGGCATAGATTAGTTGCTGATGATACAGTAATGCTTACAAATAATGCCGATGCTACGATAATGGGCACCAGCACCCGTATAGCCAAGCATTTTATGGAAATTCGTGGAATTGGAGTTGTAGATGTGCGGTCAATGTATGGTATTAAAGCCGTTCGTTTCCAAAAGCGAATGGAAATTGTTATTGAATTAGTAGAATATGATCCAAATGATGAATATACTCGCACTGGTTTGGAGCAATCATTTGCAGAAGTTATGGGCGTACGAATGGATTATATTAAATTGCCTGTTTATCATGGCAAAAATGTTACTGTAATTGCAGAAGCAATCGCACTAAACTATTTGCTTAGAACTTATGGATACAATCCTGCAAAAATTATGTCGGATTATTTGCATTCTGTTTTGCAAAACGAACCAATCCACGAAGATAAATTTTCCAATCAACGTTTGGTAAATTATTTCCAAGGTGATAGAGAATAAAAAAATTTTGATATTCATTAACTAAATAAATAATTATATGAGAAAACTTATATATCTGCTACTCCCGATTTTCTTTATTGCAAGTACATTCGGTTTGTCGGCATCCAATATTGTAAAGTTCAAAACAAGTGTTTCCAAAGCACAAGTAAAAGCAAATGAAAAATTTGCCGTAAAAGTCAATATCACAATTGACCCAACTCACTACACTTACTCTTTCCAAAAGCAAATTGGTCCAGATGGAATTGGTCCCACGCAGTCAGAAATTTCCATCGAACCAAAATCGCTTGCAAAAATCAGTGGGAAAATTCAATATCCAGCAACAAAAACTAAATATGACGAAGGCTTCTTAATGGATATTAAATATTACAAGGGCAGTTTTGCACTTGAAATTCCTTTAGAAGCAAAAAAAGATATTGACTTCAGCAAAGATAATTTAGAATTAGTTTTTGTATTTCAATTTTGCGATTCTGTGAGTTGCTTGCCCCCAGATTTCTATAAAACAACCGTAACTCCAACAATTTACACAAGTAAATTTGTAGAATCATTGCAGCAAAATGCCGAAGAAAATACTATCGATTCTTCCAGCGTAACACCAGCAGTTAATCAATCAGAAAATAATAATAAATCACAGCAAGCCGAGGCAACTGCTGCACCAGTAGTGTCTAAATCTCAAAGTGAAATAGAAGCAAAGAAAGATGAAGGAATAATGTCATTTATTTGGTTTGCAATGTCTGCTGGTGCATTAGCACTGCTTACTCCTTGTGTTTTTCCAATGGTGCCAATCACTGTTTCTTTCTTTACAAAAAGAGCAGAAAAAGAAGGTGGAAAGGCTTGGCAAGATTCATTCACTTATGCTTTTGGAATTATTTTTACATTTACAGCATTAGGATTTTTATTAGCAATATTATTTGGAGCAACGGGAATTCGAGATTTTGCTGCAAATGGCTGGGTGAATTTATTTATTGCTACAATATTCGTAATTTTTGCATTTAATTTATTTGGTGCTTTCGAAATTCAATTGCCTACGGGTTTTCTCAATTTCTTAAACACGAAAAGCGGGCAATCATCAGGCTTTATAAGCGTTTTATTAATGTCATTAACATTTTCATTAACATCATTTACTTGTACAGT
>DYLM01000060.1:6249-7387 GCA_020722095.1 Chloroherpeton thalassium | reverse complement strand
AGCGAAAGCAATGGAACACTTTGGCTTGACAATTATGAAGCAGCAAAGATAAAAGCAAAGGAATCTGGCAAAAATGTATTCATCGACTTCACTGGATTTACTTGCACTAATTGCCGCTGGATGGAACAAAACTTTTTCAAGCGTAAGGAAGTATTAGATGCTTTAGATAATTATGTATTGGTTAGATTATATACTGATAGATTAGTTGAACCTTATATTTCCAATAAAAAGATTCAGGAAAATAAATTCGGCAGTATTGAATTACCTCTTTATGTAATTATTACACCCGAAGGTAAATTAATACAGACCGAAACGTTTACTCGTGATTTCGAAGAATTTCTAAAATTTGTTAAACTTGGTTTTAAGAATAATAGTTAATTTTTTGTTAATTTTGTAAAAATAATTTAAACAATTATTAAGATTTAAAGAATTTGAATAAAATGATAAGGTGAAATGACAACATTTTCATTATTATTGGCAATCGCTATCTTGAGTTATCTAATTGGCTCAATTCCTTGGGGAGTAATCATTAGCAAAACATTTTTTGGCTTTGACATCAGAACTAAAGGAAGTGGCAATATGGGTAGCACAAATGTGTTCCGCATTCTCGGAGTTAAATGGGGAATAATTGTTCAGTTGCTCGACATCTCCAAAGGAGTGGCAGCAGTGCTACTGGCTGGATTAATTGG
The DNA here is from genome assembly GCA_020722095.1 of Chloroherpeton thalassium. Lineage (GTDB taxonomy): Bacteria > Bacteroidota > Ignavibacteria > Kapaibacteriales > UBA2268 > GWF2-33-9. Next base: position 6,698 of record DYLM01000060.1, on the reverse strand, counting down.
TGCAGGTTTATCATTCCCTAATTCAACTGGATTCGAGGACTTGACAATAATTAAATTCAGTGCTGGAATTATTGCAATATTGGGGCACATATTTACCATTTTTGCTGGATTCAAAGGTGGTAAAGGAATCAATACTGCAGTTGGATTATTTTTAGCAATTTCTCCTATTGAATTAAGTATTGCTATAGTTGTCTTTATAATATCCTTAATTCTATCAGGGTATGTATCATTAGGCTCAATACTTGCAGGTTTGTCAATGCCAACTTCGATGTTTGTAAGGCATAATATTTTGGGAGTTGATATGCCAAGTTATACATTCCTAATTTATGCTAATATTTTTATTGCTGTTTTAGTTATCTACACTCATCGTGCTAATATCAAAAGATTAATACAAGGAACTGAAAATCATTTTGCAAAATTACAATTAGTGAAAATTGGTTTTCTTATGC
>DYLM01000060.1:3677-6149 GCA_020722095.1 Chloroherpeton thalassium | reverse complement strand
AAAGAAAAGTAATTAGAAAATGATTCAAATAAATCCCTTTTATGAGTTAATTACAAACAATACAATTGCCGTTATTGGTGCTGGAAGCTGGGGCAGTGCAATTTCCCAAGTTCTCACCGATAATAGTAAAGATGTATTGATTTGGGCTTACGAAAAGGAGATAGCATTTGAAATAAACAAATTTCACACTAATCAATCTTTCCTTAAAGATGTTAAATTAAATAAAAATATTATTGCCACCAATAATTTAGATGAAGTTTTTAACAAAAACAATATAATTATATCTGCAATTCCCACTCAATTTATACGAAGAACATTAAGCAAATACCAAGGAAAATTTGATGATAAATATATCATTAATATCTCCAAAGGTATCGAACAAAGCAGTCTGCAAAGAATAAGTTGCATTTATCGCGATTTGGGCTTACCTGATAACAATTACGCCATTTTGACTGGTCCGAGTCATGCCGAGGAAGTATCTCGCAGAATTCCCACAACAGTTGTAGCTTCTTCCGAAGATGTAGAATACACAAGTTTTATTCAAGAAATTTTTTCGAATGATTATTTTAGGGTTTATTCTTCAAACGATACTATTGGCTGTGAATTAGGCGGTGCCTTAAAGAATATAATTGCTATTGCCTCTGGAATAATTGACGGATTGCAATTAGGCGACAATACCAAAGCAGCACTAATCACCCGCGGGTTGGCTGAAATCAATAGGTTATCAATTACTTTGGGGGCAAATCCACAAACTTTATCAGGTTTGGCAGGGCTTGGTGATTTGTATGTAACTTGCTCAAGTAAGCATAGCCGCAACCGCAAAGTTGGCGAATTGATTGGACGCGGGCAGAGTTTGGAAGATATTCAAAAAGCAACTTCAATGGTTGCAGAAGGAGTTGCAACAACTAAAGCAGCATTTATGTTATCGGAAAAGCATCAAGTGGAAATGCCAATCATACATAAGACTTACCAAATATTATTTGAAAATCTCGAACCTCTCACTGCAATTAAGCAATTAATGACCCGAACCTCTAAAAACGAATGGTGGTAAGATTTCAATGCAGCCATTAAGATTCTTGGTCATTGTCGCAGTGTATCGGCTCGTCATTAAGTCCGTATTGATAGCGATGTACTATTCTGGGTTCGTCATTTACAAATAAATTCTGGTTCATAAGGGGAAAAATTATAAAAATTTCCTAAATTCTTCTAAATCTACTGAAATTTCTTTAAGAATTTGCTTCAAAAGCAAAGGGGATAAATCTCTTCCTTGGTGAAATGGGACTGTTGTGCTTCTTCCATCTTTATGTTTTAATATAATATGTGAACCTTTTTGTCTTGTTTGTTCAAAACCAAGCTAATTGAGGATCTTTATTAATTCTACTGGCTTAAGTATTGGATATTTTGGCATTCTAATTCAAGCAAATTTCTTCTGTTCCAATAAACTCACTTTCAAAAATAGGAGAACCCTCTTCTAATAATAGCTCAATTACTTCAATCAAATTTTTTTTCAATTCTTCCAAGGTTTCACCTTGTGAATGAGCCCCTTGAAAACCGGGGACATAACCTACAAAAAGTCCAGTGTCCTTACATTTTTCAATTACAGCTAAATATGAATTCATTTTGCCCTCTCATTTTTTCCATTCAGACGAATATTTTTCAATTTATTTTTGGTGGTGTTGGTGTTTCAATTCCTCTTGGTCATTACAAACTGGATTGATATTCATACAATCATTACTTTTCAAAATCATCTTTTGTGATTTTTGCTTGTTTTAATATGGAGTTATATGTACCTTGGGGTAAATCTTTAGTATGCATTGCAACATAGGTTTGACGACCATCAGGATGACGAAGTATATGATGTGAACCTGAACTTCTTATGATTTGGAAGCCTAATTTTATTAGTTTAGCCAATACTTGTTTTGAAGTTGGAGGCAATTATACCTCCAAGACTGAATAAATAAAATCATCAGATTTCTTTTGATTAGTTTCTTTTGTAGTCCAAACAGAGATCAAGTCCAATGCAGCAGCTTTTGCTCCTTCAATACCTTGCCCATGAGTTGTCAGACCTAAAGAAGGCAGATGAGCATAATAAAATCCAACAGGGAACTCTCTATCTGTGATTTTCTCATATAATATCGGTACATACATACATCATCCTCATATTTTTTCCATTCAGACGAATATTTTGTAATTTATTTTTGGTGGTGTTGGTGTTCCCTGCATATTGCTATGGTGTCAGCCCAAGATATTTCTCCCACAGCGGATATATGCTCCTGCACCTTTCCCGACAAGTCGGGATTTTCGCTTCGCTCCAACCCGTCATATAGTCGTAATTACTCACTCCGCTTGCACTGAGCAAAGCCGAAGTGTGGTCTGCTAAGTTGCTCTCCAAGTCCCGCTCCTTGCCGATTAAGCCTTGATTGTATGAGATGTTATTAATAAACATCACCTCTGTTGTCAATATCATAAATG
>DYLM01000060.1:2081-3577 GCA_020722095.1 Chloroherpeton thalassium | reverse complement strand
TGATTGTATGAGATGTTATTAATAAACATCACCTCTGTTGTCAATATCATAAATGCTTAAAATATCATTTTCTTTATCAATAATGAATATGATTCGAATTTTACCTATTCTTAATCTTTTATAAGGTTCCCATTGACCTTTCAAGCATTTGATATCTAATGATTTAATTGGAATTATTCCGAATTCCGTGATTTGATTTCTTAGAAAATTAATTCTTTCTTTAATTTTGACTTTTGTTTTTTCGTCAAGCTTTTCTAAAAATTTAACTGCAGAATGACTTAACTCAATTCTCATTATCGAACCATTCAGTATAATCAACGGTACTTTGTGGCTGAGGTTTTTCACCCAATCTGGCGATTATTTCATTCATTTCATTATCTGATACCATTGGAATAAAGGAATTGTATAAATTAAATCTTTCAGCTTTTAAAGCTTCTTGAACAGATTCTTGAACAATTTTCCTTAATACTTCAGTATCTATCTGTATATTTCTCATAACAACTCCACATTTTTTCTTTCAGACGAATATTTTTCATTTTATTTTGTGGTGGTGTGGCTGTTCCCTGCATATTGCCACGGTGTCAGCCCAAGATATTTCTCCGTAAATTATTTAATATTCTTAAATATGATCAGTTCTTGTAAAACTTGAGATATTTTCGTAAAATGCTTATCTAAAGTCCATACTTCAAGATTGAATTTAATTGCCAATGTTGCAATCATTGCATCTTGGAAAGGTATAGTCACCCCATTTCTTTTTAGCTTGTTTAGGTTCGTCCCCAAATCAATCCAAAATTGATTATATAATGGTACTTCTGGGAAATCTGATAGTGACTTTAAAATTTTCTCGAAAGAATTTTGGTCTTTCGCTCCATAAATAACTCAGATTTGACTATTCCACATATAAAAACATCATTTTCTAAAAAGGTTCTTTTGTAGTCGGTTGTAGGATTTTTCCAAAAATCAATTATTATATTTGTATCAATTAAAATCATATCAAACTCTGTTCTCGAAGATTTTGTATAGATTCTTCATCTATCTGGATTTCATTTGCTAAACCAAAGAAATTTGCAAATTTGGTTATTGCAAGATTTTCTGAAATTGTAATCTCTACTTCTTTTCCAAGGAATTGGTTTAAACCATCGAGAATATATTCATCTGAATCAATTTTGGTATGTAACTCAATCATAATAACCTGTTTTTATTGAAATCTATACGAAACTATGAAAGAAATATTTGATTTGCTGTTCCCTGCATATTGCCACGGTGTCAGCCTAAGATACTTCTCCCACAGCGGATCTATGCTTGTAAATCTTTCCCGACAAGTCGGGATTTCCGCTTCGCTCCAACCAGTCATATAGTCATATTTTCGCACACCGTGGTCGGCTAAGTTGCTCTCCAAGTCTCGCTCCTTGCCGATAAAGCCCTGCCGTTCTTGGTCATTGTCGTAACTCATCGGCTCACCATAAGGTCCGTATTGGTAACGATGTACTATTATG
>DYLM01000060.1:0-1981 GCA_020722095.1 Chloroherpeton thalassium | reverse complement strand
CTCATTTTTAACCTCCCTCATTTTTCTATTCAGACGAATATTTTTCAATTTATTTTGTAGTGTAACTGTTCAAATTGCTTTCCAAGTCTCGCTCCTTGTCGACAAAGACTTGCCACTCATTTGGTGTATCAACATCAATTTCAACTGTGAATGTTTGCACGATAATTGGTTATTAATTAACTACTAAATTACAAAAAAATGCTCTTGCAAATATCATAGTTGAATTATTTTGCTGCAATAATATTTTTTTCAATAATTATTCTTAAATTTGTAAATTACAATTTGATGAATTATGGAAATTAAATTTAACGAACAAGACTTTATAGAAATAGAAAAATTAAAAGCAAAATATCCAACAGAACAATCTGCTTTGATGGGTGTATTATGGCTTGCTCAACAGAAATTTGGATGGATTTCGCCCGAAGTTATTGCTTATGTAGCCGAAGTGCTAAATTTGCCACCTGCACACGTCGATGGTGTTGCTAAATTCTACACAATGTATTTCAAAAAGCCAATGGGCAAATACCATATCCAAGTATGTACTAATGTTTCTTGTATGCTTCGTGGCGGACAGCAAATTTGGGAACATCTCCAAAATAAGTTAAATATTGGAAATATGGAGGCTACTTTGGACAGGAAATATTCGTTGGAAGAAGTAGAATGTATGGGTGCTTGCGGTGGTGCTCCAATGATAGCAATTAATGAAGATTATTACGAAAATATGAGTATCGATAAAGTAGATGAATTGATTAACTCACTTGAATAGCAAAGTGAAGTAACTTTTTTCAACTATATTTCGTCTTAATATTAGTTTTTATGTAAATTGTATTTTAGGCAACTTTGAAAAAGAATCTTTCATTATATTTTTACATTCCCTTTGCCTTGCTTGTGCTTGTTAATTTCTTTTTTCATTTTTCATTCGAAGAATATTTAAAGCTTAATCCAAGCATTCTTATCAGCAAAGGTTATATTTGGCAGATATTTTCTTATCCTTTAGCCGAAAACTCAATTTGGCAAATACTAATATTAGGGTTAGTATTGCTGATTTTCTTCCCTATTCTTCGGTCTATGTATAATCGCTGGTTCTTTCTGGCATTTTTCTCGTTACTTATTGCAATGCAAGGTGCAATAGCAACAGTTCTATTTTGGGGACAAAATGTTGATTTCCGAGGAATCTCTGCAATTACTTCATTTATTTTAACTTTGTCGTTAATCTTGTTCCCAAAAGAAAGATTTATGTTTGGAAGGTTGCCAATTATTAAAAATGTGCATATCATACTCGTATTTTTCTTGATGATTTTTGCCCTTGGAATGCCAAGTTATGAAAAAGCTGATTTTGCTTCAATTGCAGCATTTACTTTTCCAATTATGTTTGGTGCTGGAATGGCGGGCTTGTTCTTTTTGCAAGTTTGGTTTATTAAGAAAATATATTTACCCAAAAAGCATACTGAATCGATAAATGAAATTAAGCAAATTCTAACACAAGCACGCGAAAGTGTTAAGAAAATGGAGTCTTCATTAGTTGACGAAGCAATTTATGCTGGTCCAAAAGTAGCAAGAATAAGACCTCAAGATTTACGAAATCAAAAGTTAATTGAATTAAGCGACGACCCCGAAGAAAATGAAGAAAAATTAAACATTATTCTCGAAAAAATTCATAACAAAGGAATTGGTGCATTATCAATCAACGAAATGGAATTCCTTAATCAATATTCAGACAATCTGAAGTAAACTGTGCTCAATTAATTCCTTATTATTCTAAATATTCTTTTTTTAAACAGCTAATTCAAAAATAAGGCTTAATGGACAAAAATGATGCTGAAAATTGTGTAAGTGCATAAAATAGTTAGATTTGCAGTATTTGGAAGTATATGAATAAAAATATTGAATAAAAATATTGAATAAAACTTTATTTAACAATCTAATAACCTTAGTAGAAAGAAATGAACCAAACCAAATCAATAACCTTATTTCCTAATTT
>DYLM01000008.1 GCA_020722095.1 Chloroherpeton thalassium | reverse complement strand
ATTGAATTGATTATTGGTGCTATTTTTCTTAAGTTCTACTTATATAGGACAATTTTGCACACCCGGAGGGACTCGAACCCCCAACCCTCAGAGCCGAAATCTGATAGTCTATCCATTGACCTACGGATGCATAAATACAAAATTAGCAATAATTTTCCATATTTCTGATAGAAGTAACAATTTTTAGCAATATTTTGCCCAAAATATTTTAAAATAAGTTAGAACAAAAGGAGAATTGGAATGAATGAATGTGATTTTGCGGAAAATAAATTCTGGTTTATAACATAGTTGTATTTGCAAATTCAAAATCGCTATTTACACAATATTGACTATCCTCTTTGTTTATTGGCATTTAGCAGTAGAATGCAATGTTTGCAATGTTGTTTATTCTCCAGCTAATTGAAGAATACTTTCTACCAATTTTTTATTTAACCAAATTCCGTTTTCAAGCATTTTATTTATCAGTGGTTTTACTTCTTGTATTAATCCTAATTCTTTTGCTTTTAGTATTATTCCGATTGTTCCTGTAATTTTTAGATTAAAATATTCAGCAAATTCTCTTCCCAACTTTTCATCAATTATCACCAAATCAGCGTTTAATTCATTTGCTAAAATGATTACTTCTGCTTCCCCTTTATCCAAATCTCGTAAATACTCGGTAGATTTTTTACCTTTAATTGCCTTAATTGTAATCCAACTAAATTTAGTTAAGTCTGTGTAAAATGATTTTTCTTTTCCTTGTTCTATTTCATCATACACTGCTTTAGGAATGATAATATGTCCGTAAATTTGTTGTAGCAATTCTAATTTAGAAATCTTTAACAAAGTTATTATTGGTGTTGTATTCGAGATTATTTTACGCATTTCTAAAATCGTTAAGTAGATCTTCTTCTGTTAGATTCGAAAAATAAGAAACTTGGTATTTATTGATTAATTCTATAAATTCAACTCTTGTTAAATTTAAGGTCTTTGCGGCTATAGTTGAAGAAATTTTCCCTAATTCATATAATTTTATGATTGAAAGTTTTTGCATTTCTATTATAAATTCATTGTCTTGCATTTTTAAAGAAAATGCAAGTTGTTTGGGATATGCAACATTTATAACTTGATCCATTTTTAAACTTTTTTAAAAAATTAAGAAATCTACAAAAATATAATAAATTTGATTTTGAGAATTCAATTTATTTAAGTATTTATGACGTAGATTTATTTGTAGTATTTTAAAAACTTGCTAACGGCTATTTGTAGTTCTTATGGCCGCTCTATAATTCAATAAGATAATGTTGGAATAGTGAAATTTTCCTAACGACTAACGCCCAGCTCCCAATACCCCAAAAAAAGGATTGCAAATTTAACTCTGCAATCCCTTTTGACTAACTTAAAAAAATGTTTTTAATATTCTTTATAAAATTTATTTCTTAAATCTTCGATATCGGCATCTTCTTTCACTTTTTGATACCATTGGTAAAAAGCATTTTGAGAATCAGTATTTGATAATTGTTTTAACATATCTTTCAACTTTGGCTTAACTGATTTTGCATTTGCTATATTTTTATTGGAAACTTGCACAATGTAATATCCATTTTCACCAAGAATTGGAGCATTAATTCCATTATTTGCTTTAAGTAATTTTGCCATCAATACTGGATCTTTAGTCAAACCAGGAATAGTTGCGTTTGCTGCAACTTGATTAGCAACGATTACTTGAATGCTTGAATCCATCGCACGAGCTTGTTCCAAATCGGTCATACCTTGCAATTTTTGATAGAATGAATTTACTTGATTCTTGAGCATTTGTAATTGCTTATGTTTGATTAGAATTTGAGTAATTTCTTCCTTTTTGTCTTCCAATGGAGCAATGCCAGCTTGTTTGATACCTGTTATTTGAGCAAGAATTACACCGTAATATTTCAATTCTAATGGTTCAATAATTTGACCAACTTCGCCACCAAAAGCAGCATTTGTTAAGTACCAAGAATTGAAAATTGGTCTTTCTTTAGTAAAGTAAGTTGTCTCTGTGGCAGTTTTCTTGATTCTTGCAACCAAAGTGTCAAAGTTTTCGCCTGATTCAGCTTGCTTCATAATTGAATACGCATCACGCAAAATTTGATTTTTAGTAGTATTCGAAATAGTTGTTGAAATTGTAATTGTGGAATAAGATAATTCCTCTGTGACTTTATCAACAACTTTGATGATATGATAACCAAATTGTGTTTCGATTGGTCCAACAATATCGCCCGCATTTGCTGCAAATGCAGCTTCCTCGAATGGAGCAACCATCTGACCTTTCCCAAAGTATCCCAAATCTCCACCATTCATTGCCGAGCCTGGGTCTTGGCTATTCAGTTTTGCTAATTCTGCAAAGTCCGAACCGCTTTTTGCTTGTTTTAAAATGCTATTGGCAATTGCAAGTGCACTATCTTTGTTATTATCTATTTTGATTAATATGTGGCTAGCTTTCACAACCGCTTCCACGCCACTTCTACGACCATTCAAACGGTATAAAACTTGTGAATTTGACATTGGTATAGGACCGATTACGGATTTATCTGGCATACCTTTGAATAATTCTAATGCTTTGGAATCCACTTGATTTATGGGAGTATAGTCTTTAGTCTCGCCTCCATATTCGCTAAATTTAATTTCAAATACTGAATCGCGTGCTTCTGGAGTAGTTGCAAGCATCAAAGCATCAGTAATATCCTTTAAATTGCGAGCAGCACGAGCCGAATCGTCCGAAGATGGCTGAATTGGGAAGATCACATATTTCAACTTGGCTTGAGCTTTTTGCTCGTAATATTGCTTGTGTTCATCGTAATATTTTTTGATTTCCTCGTTGCTAACTTTGATGTCCTCTTTTTTAATCAATGTAGGACGGAAAGCAATGATCTTTAAATCATAAAATGAATTTTCTAAAATTAATTTTTGTGTAGCATAATTTGGCGACACAAATGAATTAACAACGCCTACAGCTCTTTGAACATTTTGTAAAACTTTGGATTTTACAATATAATCTTCGATTTCCATCAAATCTTTACGCAAACGGTTAACTGCTTCTTGCTTTTCTTCTTCGGACATCTTACTTGGGTCTGCACCTAAATACTTCACATAAGATTCGGGGTTAGTAACTAATTCAAGATAAACTTCTCTCATAAAGTTGCCAGCTGAATCTGTGAATGATTTTTTAAGGTAATCAGGTGGATTTTCTATTAATTCATCGCGAATTTCTTCAGGCGTAACTTTTATGCCCATTTTTTTTGCTTGTTGGTTAATCAATATGTTATCCACCAATTGATTCCAAATTTGTTGATGAATCCTCACTTGGTCGATTTCAGCGTCTGGATTCTGTGATTGTGCTCTCTCTTGTTCTACTTGAGCTGAAAATTTCTCTTCATACTCTTTGTAGGTGATTTCTTCACCATTTACTTTGCCTAATACAGCATTTTGCATCGTCTGTCCTTTCTTGATTAAAGAGCTTATATCTGAGTCGCTAAGCACCATAAAGCCAACAAATACAATAACAAATAGCCCTAAAGCATAAGGTGATATTTTCCTAAAGTTAGTGAGTGTTCCCATCTTTTCTAATAATATTATAATTTACAAAAATACAAACTACAAATTTAACAAAGATTGATAATTTAGCAAAATAATTAGCAAAATAATCGGGTTAATTTGAAAATGTTGTTTGGGTGTTGGGTATTGGGTGTTGGGCGTTAGGAGAATAATCATAGCCCACGAATTTATTCGTGGGAAAAGGAAATTTCCACATTCATCCGATGACTGCGAGTGATCGGATGAATATCTAACATCAATAGAAATGCTTTTTCAGATGTGGCTGTCTCATAAGTTGATTATTTGGAAATAATTAAAAAATCTAATTTAAAGCCTTATTTAACCTAATAACCTTAGTAGAGAAAATGAACTAAACCAAACATAAAAACCTTATTTCTGGATTTTTTGAATCAAATAAGGTTATAAGGTTCGGGGTGTCAAAATGGAAAATATTTCTCTACTAAGGTTGATAATGAAAATAAGGTTTTTAATTTTATGTAATTCACTCCCAGCGCCTAACACCCAGGATTAAATTCGTGGCCTATGGATTTTTTATTTATCATTTTAAACGAAAAATTTATTATTATTTCAAAATTATTAAATAATATTTATTAAATTGCTTCGTTAATTTCCACAGATTATAAAAAACATCCATTAACATATCGGAGAATTTATGTTAAGAAAATTCACTGCATCTGTTTGGCAAGAAGATGTATGGTATGTTGCTCATTGCAATGAAATTGAAATTGCAAGCCAAGGTTTAACTAAAATTGAAGCATTAGAAAACCTGAAAGAAGCAATTGAATTACATTACGAAGAGCCAACAGCAACTGTTTTACCCGAAATATTAAGTTTTGAAGCTAATATATATGCCTACTAATCCTTTACCCTTCAGAGTTGTCAAAAGAAAATTGGAACTGCTGGCTTTTCTATTACAACTCAAAAAGGCAGTCATATCAAATTTGTTAAAAGAATACCAGAAGGGACAATCACTACTATAGTTCCCAATCATAATGAAATCACTATTGGTACTTTAAAAAGTATTTTAAAACAGGCAAATATTTCTGAGACTCAGTTTGATTCTATCTAATGTTTTTTTGCCTTTTACTCCTTATTTCCCCAGCATATTCTCGGGCACTTGCACTGCTATCACTTGTCCTTTAACTGTAACATCGCCATTTGCCGATATTGTTATGTCTGTAATAACTTTCCGACCTTTGATTTCTACAATTTTGCCTCGAATTTCTAATTCTACTCCCAAAGGCGTTGGCTTCAAATAATTCACTTGAAGCGAAGCTGTCACAAATCTAAATGCGGGCAAAGTTTCCCATTCTCGTCCGGCTTGCTTGTATGCGGCAAGAGCAGCGCTACCTGTGCCGTGGCAATCCACAAGCGAGGCTAATAAGCCTCCATATACAAATCCAGGAATGGCAATATGATGCTCTGATGGAGTGAAGTAGGCAACTGTTTCTTCGCCGTCCCAAGCACTACGCAAGTGATGTCCGTGTGGATTTAGCCGACCACAACCATAACAATAACTTAAATCTTCGGGATAATAATCTTGTATTGCTTTTGTTAAAATATGTGCCATAGTTTTTTTGGTTTGAAAATTAGAAAATTTATGATATTAAAATTTGTATTCATAATTAATTCTTAATGATTTATCGGCTTGGTTGAACGAAATTCCTAACTTTTTTCGTCTCTTCTCGTCTAATCCATATTTGAAATAAACTTCATTCCGTTCCGACTCAATCGTTATTGTTGCATCTGCCCAGTCGTAGAAAAATGCAGCAAAGTTTATCAAAGCCCCAATGGCAAAGTACGCATTATTTCTATTCATTCGATCTTGCCGCTCAGTCAATCCAAAACTTGTACTAAACTCTGAGTTATTCAGCAATTTATATTGATCTACTGCAGCATAGGTGACGAAACCATAGCCAATTAGCCGAGTCGTTGCCACTATCCACCCTTTCACAGGTTTATCTGCATAAAAATGCAAGAATCCGGGCACAACTGCACTAATCACAATTTTAGACCAATCTACAGTTCGTTGGATTTTTAGAAATTCGTAGTATGTCATACTATCGGGAATTTGTTGAATTTCTTTTAAAGCATTATATTTTTCTTCATAAATTGAAAATTGTCCTAAGGAAAAATTATAGGATAGAAATAGCAAAAAAATAGTAAATAATAGTTTGTTCATTTTGTAATTTACAAATTCCAAATAAGCAAATTTAACAATAATTTTTGAAAGTTAAAGCAAAAATTAAAAAGTTATAATTGTGTGAATTAGAAAATGATTTGATATAAAAAAGTTTGTTTAATCAAAAATAATTAATTAATCTATACAATTATTTATTATTTATTGCAATTATCTTGTTTAATTATTTTTTGTTACTTTATTGATGAGTTTTTTAAATTTCTTTATTTTTGCTTTATTGTAAAAATGCACTTTAAATAAATGTCAACATTGTTTTATATTTTAGTAGGTGGCGGGCTTGGTTCTGTAAGTCGCTATTTGCTTTCAAATTATATCCAAAAATTTGCAACTTCTTTATTTCCAATTGGCACATTAGGCGTCAATACTCTTGGTGGAATATTCATTGGTATTTTGTGGGCATTTGTAGAAATGCTGAACTTACCAAGAGAAATGCGTTTTTTGGCAATCACTGGATTTCTGGGTGGCTTCACCACATTTTCAACATTTTCGTTAGAGTCGATGAATTTACTACGCGATGGAGAATATTACAATTTTGCAATATTTGTCTTACTTAACAATGCTTTCTCGATTATTGGAACAATTATTGCATTTTTAGCCACTCGTTGGCTTTTACAAAATATTAAATTTGGTTGAGGTGAATTATGAAAATTCCCGAAAATGGAGTATTACTACGTATATTTATTGGAGAATTCGATAAAATAAATGGGAAGCCACTTTATGAACAAATTGTGTTGAAAGCACGTGAACTAAACTTAGCCGGAGCGACTGTCTTGCGTGGGATAATGGGTTTTGGGTTAAGTAGCCGTTTGCATTCCACTAAAGTCCTTCGACTAAGCGAAGATTTACCTATTATTGTGGAAATAGTAGACAGCGAGGAAAATATCAGTAAGTTGATGCCATATTTAGACGAAGTTGTCCAAGAAGGCTTAATAACAATTGAAAAAGCCACAATATTAAAGTATCGCCACAAAGGTTGAAGAAAGTTAAAAGGAAAAAAGGAAAGGGAAAATATTCATTAAAAATAATTCCCCTCTTTTTCGTCTTAACTAAAATTAATTTTAGACAAAAAGAATATTCCAAAAAATGAATTTTTATAAATTACAATGCTCGCAAATCATACGAGAAACTAATGACGCTGTCTCAATATGTTTTTCCATTCCCGATGACTTAAAAGATGTATTTAACTACCAAGCAGGACAATATCTAACACTAAAAGTTGATATTGATGGACAGGAAGAACGAAGAGCCTATTCAATTTCGAGCGTCCCCAAAGTTGATAAAGATATTAAAATTACTATTAAGTCTTTGGAAGGTGGCAAAGTATCTGTATATTTCCCACATAATATCAAGCAGGGCGACTATGCCGAAGTAATGCCACCGATGGGAAATTTCACATTTATTCCTGATTTTACTCGCTCCCAGAACTATTCACTTTTTGCTGCAGGAAGTGGAATTACGCCGCTTTTTTCAATTCTAAAATCTATTTTACTCTTTGAACCAATGAGCAAAGTTGATTTGTTTTATTCAAATAGATATGAAAATGAAATTATTTTTGCTGCAGAATTAAAAGAATTGGAAGAAAAATATCCCAAACGATTGAAAGTGCACCATTTTCTAACAAAATATGATGAAAATTGGCAATATTATCGAGGTCGTATTAATTACAAACAAATTGGAAATATTCTGAAAAATCAGGAAAATCCTAAAAAAAAGCAAGATTTCTACCTTTGTGGTCCCCGCGAATATATGAGCAATATCCAAAATGCATTGGCAATTCTGGAATTTCCAAAGAATCGAATTCATCGTGAATCCTTTACAGCAGATTTAGATAGTTTGAATAATGATAATAGACCCGAACTTATTGATAGAAATGTGCAAGTACGTGTATATGGCAAAACACATAATTTGCAAGTTGCAAAAGGCGATACGATTGTTGCTGCTGGTATAAAGCAAAATTTGATTTTACCTTATAGTTGCCAGATTGGAGCTTGCACTACTTGCCGTGCCAAATTGATTAGTGGCAAAGTGTATATGGATATGCACGATGGACTTTCCGAAAGCGACATAAAGAATAATTACATTCTCACTTGCCGTGCCTTTCCCGAAAGTGATGATGTAATAATAGATTTGGATTATTGAAAAGATAATTAATTTTTTGAATTAACTTAAAAAATTTATTTTTCTTTTCTTTTATGTTCTTTCAAAGCAGCTTTGATAAATCCAATGAATAAAGGATGACCAATGATTACTCGCGACTTCAATTCGGGGTGGAATTGCACTCCCACATACCAAGGATGATTGGGCAATTCAATAATTTCCACTAAATTGCCATCGGGGGAAGTAGCGGACAATTTCAAGCCATTCTGAACTAAAATATCACGAAAAGAATTATTTACTTCGAAACGATGACGATGTCGTTCTGAAATTTCGGTAGTTTTATATGCTTGATATGCCAACGAATCCTTAGATAAAATTGCAGGATATGCTCCAAGACGCATTGTGCCGCCTTTTTCTTTCACATTTTTCTGTGATTCCATCAAATCAATTACATTTTGGTCGTTTATTTCAAATTCTGCAGAATTTGCTCGGGTTAATCCACAAACATTCCTAGCGTATTCAATTGTTGCAACTTGCAAGCCTAAGCAAATGCCAAAAAATGGGATATTATTCTCACGAATATATTTTATTGCATTAATTTTTCCTTCAATTCCACGATGACCAAAGCCCGGTCCAATTAGCACTCCATCAAGATGTCCGACTTTATCGGCAACATTTTCGGTCGTTATCTGCTCGCTATCAATCATTTCAACATTCACTCGCGTATTATTTATCGAGCCTGCGTGGATAAATGCCTCCAAAATCGACTTATATGAATCACGATATTGAGTGTATTTTCCAACTAAACCAACAGTAACTTCATTTGCTGGACGTTTGATTCTATCGACAAATTTCTTGAATTCATCTAACTCGGGCTCGACTTGTTCCATCTCAAACTTATCTAAAATTATATTATTCAAACCTTGCTGTTTTAGCGAAAGTGGGACTTCATAAATAGTATGAGTTGCATCGGGAACATCAATTACTGATTTTTCCTCAACATTACAGAAAAGTGATATTTTTTGTTTAATGTCCTTACTAAACTTATTTTCGCTACGGGCAAGAAGAATATCAGGACGAATTCCATATTCCATCAATGATTTTACAGAGTGTTGAGTTGGTTTAGTTTTCAACTCTCCAGATGATTTTATGTATGGTACGTAAGTTAAATGGATATTCAAAACTCTTTTACGACCTAAGTCAATATACATTTGTCTTTGTGCTTCAAGAAAAGGAAGGGACTCGATGTCGCCAACAGTTCCCCCAATTTCAATAATCACAAAATCTTTTTTCCCGTCAAATAATTTCATTTTAGACTTGATGGTGTCGGTAATGTGGGGAATTACCTGCACGGTTTTGCCCAGATATTCACCACGACGTTCACGTTCTATTACTTCCAAATAAACTTGACCGGTAGTGTGATTGTTTTTCTTGCTAAGCGATTCACCTAAAAATCGCTCATAATGACCTAAGTCCAAGTCGGTTTCGGCGCCATCATCAGTTACATATACTTCACCGTGCTGAAATGGGTTCATTGTGCCAGGATCAACATTAATGTATGGGTCTAATTTCATTAATGTAACCGAAAAACCGCTTTGTTTCAATAATAATCCAATCGAAGCCGAGGCGATGCCTTTGCCAAGTGAAGAAAGCACTCCACCAGTAATAAAAATGTAACGGGTTAATTTTTTTGATTTATCCATCGAGGGTTTATAACTTTTTTTATTTGCAAACAAAAAGAAAATGCAATTTAAAAATAATTTTTAGAACAACAGAAAAATGTGGATATTAAAAAGAATATTACTGCAAAATTTTAGTCATATTTATATACCA
Source organism: Chloroherpeton thalassium (assembly GCA_020722095.1). GTDB lineage: Bacteria > Bacteroidota > Ignavibacteria > Kapaibacteriales > UBA2268 > GWF2-33-9. The sequence goes on along the minus strand of DYLM01000008.1, from coordinate 44,571 downwards.
AATTTTAGGCAAAATTATGTTAAATACAATAATAATTTGATAATTTTCGTTAAATTGCTTTTTTTTTAATATCCAATTTCCCAAAAAATGAATCCAAAAAGATTACCAGAGAGTGATTATCACTCAGTTCAACAAGCATTGATAAATTTTTACAATATTAGACCAGACGAATATGGGTTACTTGAAAGATCGCAAGCAGTTTACGAAGAATATGCAAAAAATATTAATAAAATTGCAAAAAAAACTTCGTCAGTTTTGGATATTGGTTCGGGTTCTTGGAGAATCCCTGATGAAATTGCAAAATATGGCTATCCTGAAGTTGTTGGTTTAGATTATTTTTCTCCTAAAAAATTGCAGGAATACTCAAAGCAAATTCAGAATAAAAATGCAAGATTAGTATCTTATCAGGATAGCAATATTCCATTTCAAAGCAACTCCTTTGATGTTATTAGTTCATTATGTGTGGTTGAGCACATAATTTATGTAAATGAATTTTTCAATGAAGTAGACCGAGTTTTAAAGCCCGGAGGTCATCTTATTATTAGTTGCCCAAATTGGTCAAGTCCTCTTCCAATGATAACGGGATTAATTACTACATTATTTAAAAAAGATAGATTTTGGCAAATTTATAAACCAATTGAAGCAATCTCGGGTTTATTTAGAAGTATTTTTTGGTATTTAGAAAATCTTGTAAGTTCAAAACCAAAATTTATTATGATATATCCTAAAATGAAAGATGGCAAAATTAACTTTGAAAGAAGCGATGACGATGCAGTACATCTATGTCAGCCACTTTCAATTAAAAAGTTCTTTAAGCAAAAGAATTACGAGATTATTCACTATAATCGTGGGTTTGGATCTACTAAATTCACTTTTCTTTTTAATTGGCTTTTCCCATCTTTTGCATCTACAAATTTTCTTGTTTTTAAAAAAAGTGAAAAACAATAATATTTCTTTTTCCTAAAATTTCATAAATTTATAAATTAGAATATTGTTCAGATATTCAATTTTGGCAATATACATTCCACTTTGTAAATCATTTAATTCAATGGTATAATTTCCAGATATTGAATTACTCGCAATTTGGTCTGACTTTATCAACTGCCCCAAATTATCAATAATACTTACTTGTAATTGTGAATTTGATGCACTTTTGCCCGAAAACACCAATTGCAATTGCTCCATTCGTTCATCATAATATGGTGCAATCCCCAAATATCCTCCATTCACAATATCAATTGTTTCGCTCGTTAATATTACTTGGCAATTTGACGATGCTTGATAGTGGTTTGGACTGCCTATGCCTTCGAGTGGTATTCGGTGGCTACTACAATTATCTTCCAAAATCAAAGTATCCCGAATTAAACCTAATCTGTTTGGAGTTAAGCAAACTAATATTTCAACATTACTTTTTGGTGGAATTGTGATTGGTAATTGGCTTGGTGGCAACGAGAACTCTAAATTAAAAAGCAAATGAGCATAATCTAATACTCTTTCTTTATCGCTAATATTGGTAATTGTTATTGGCAAACACTTCATTTGCGAGTATCCAACTGAATCAAATTGCACATCTTTTTTATTTTCTGAAATTGAGTAGGAGAAATAGTTTTCACCGTTGTACTGCACATTAATGATATCATAGCCTACACAATTTGATTCGTCATAATAGCGAACAGAATAATTTCCAGATTGAGTCACTTTTATTGAATCACTTGTTTCGCCTGTGCTCCAAAGTATATTTTTAAAGTTTTTGGATAGCCTCAAAGTTACAGTATCTCCCTCACAAATATAATTATCAGATGAAAGTATTTCGGCATCTGGCTTTTGGCAAGGATGGAATAAATCTTTAACTTCATCATCTGTCAATGCCTTACAAAAAATCATCACTTCGTCCATATCGCCAGTGAAGCGAGCAGAAGTTCTATCAGTATCATAATACCACCAATGCCTTGCAAGTGCTGCGGTATTTTCATAGACATCTAATTTATGAATTGAAGAACCGATAAAATTTCCATTTATGTATATTTTTAAAACTTCATTTTTGTATGTTAATACGTAATGATTCCATTTATTAAATTCTTTAACTCGATCAAAATCAGTGTAAAAAACATTATCCCAAAAATGTCCGCCTGCAGTAAATATTAGTTGCTTATTTTCTTGATAATCTATAATTGAACTGTTGAAAATGCCCAACCAACCATAAGAATGATTTCCAAAAGAAATAAAAGTTTCACCTGCAATATGAGATAATTCTCTGTAACGAACCCAAAGACTTAGGGTAAATTCACCACATTCATGAAAGTTAATAGATGGAATTAATACATGAGAACCAATTGCAGAAACGTCCGAGCCTAAATCTATATAATAACCTTTACCTTGAAAACTAATTGCTTTACCTTCTATTCCATCATCAATGTAAGTTGGATTGTTAACTGGTGTGCCATTAAGCCCATTACCAGAAACATCATAGCAATTTTCATTATTAAAATTATAGTATAATTTTAAATATTTATTATAATCTTGAGATAACAAATTAAATGTCGAAAAATAAAATGCAAGGACAACAACTATTGCACTTTTCATAAAATCGCCTTTTTTGATAAACTAATTGATTTAGTCTAATTACAATAACATAAAACACAAATTTATATAAAATATTAGAAATCTGTCTAATTTTCTTATTTTTTATGCTTCAAATTATTATATACTTCCATTATCAAGTTGTACTTGTTTGACCAAGAAAAATTCTTAACAACAAAATCTCTTGCATTTTTGCTAATTTTAGTCCTTAATTCATCATTTTGTTTAAGCCTTAATATGCTTTGTGCAAGTGAATCAAAACTGCCTTCATCCATTACAACTGAATTTTCTGAATCAATACAAATTGATTTCAATTCACCTATATTAGTTGTAACAATCGGCTTACCCATTGCCATATACTCAAATGTTTTAATTGGACTATTAAAGAAAGTAGTATTCGCAGAACTATTAAATGGACTTACTAAAATATCGCAGGCTGCTAAATGTTGAGGCACATCTTTGTAAGGCACTAAACCAGTAATAGTAACAAGATGTTCTAAATGATGTTTTTCAACAAAATCATCAATTTCGGGTCTTAATTGACCATCGCCAATTAACAAGAATTTTACATTTTTTATTTCGTTTACAATTGCAGGAATTGATTTAACCAATGTATCAATTCCATGATAAAGATTAAACAAACCAGAATAACCAATCACATAATCAGTTCCTATTAAACCATATTTAGCTCTTATATCTTCACCTTTAATTGAGGGGTTAAACTTATCAGTATCCACTCCGCTTGGAGATATAAATATTTTGTTTTGGTCAACATCATATAATTCAGTTAATTGATTTTTTACTGTTTCAGATATTACTAAGATAGCATCGGCGGATTGCACCTCAATTTCTTCACACCAATTTATCATATTTTTAAAATACAACTTTCCTCCCCAATTTTGCTTAACCCATTGCTCGATAGAGTCAATTTGTAATATAAGTGGAATATTTGTTTTCTTCTTTAGTAGATCTAATCCATAATGGAAATCGTGATGTTGCAAATATAATAAATCAATATTATGTTTATTTATCAACTTTAAAATTTCTTTGGAAGATTTTTGATTATATGGAAAATTCAATACTTCTGGGAAGTTTCTAAGTAGTTTGCTATATTCAATTAAATGAAAATCAACATCTGGGTGTAAATCCATTAGTCCTCCCGAAGCAAAATGCACTTTATGATTTCTTTTGAGGAATTCATTAGTGATTGACTGATAAAGAGTTCCAAATCCACCAACTGTTAATGCTCCGTAAAATCCAGTACGCCAAAAAAGTATATTTATTTTTTCTTGTATTTCCATAATATTATAAAGACTTTTAAATGGTGGAAAATTATTTGCCAAACACTTGCAATTACTTCTACGATTATTTTTGGTATGTCAATTAATAAGAATTTTATTAATGAGAAGTTGATTTTATTGCCTTTTTCGTCAATTATTGCTCCATTCCAATGGAATGATAATAACATATATAATTTCATAAAAAATTCAAATCGTAGAAATCGCAAATCAATCGTTCCGAAGTACACATTTGAATAATCGCCAGATTTCAATAATTTTATTATTTTTTTTGGCTTTGCCAAGTCCTTTTCGTCAATTTTGATAATTTTAATATTTTGATTATTCAAATTGGTATTTTTTATCATTTCCCCGGCGTTGCCAATCAAATTTACAAGCAATTCCACTAATTACCTCATCGATTTTATTCGTTCATATTCCATTTTCATAAGCAATTCTTGCTCGGGCAGTAATTCTTTTTTTCTTCGTTTCATAACAATTTTGGCTGTTTCGATGGCTTTTTCTACCTTATAAATTGGTGCATTCTTGCCCCCACCCCACGAAAATGATGGAATAAAGTTTGGCAAAAACCACTCATTGACTAAAATTCCACAAATACCAGCCACACTGCCTGTTGTAAACATTGTGTTTATGCCCGATTTGGTATGATCTCCGCAAAGTAATCCCAAGAAAATGCGACCTGTATCAATTTCAGTCTTTTCCATTCTGATTTTAATACTTGAATAAGTATTTTTTAAATCACTTGTATTGGTATCAGCACCCAGATTCACCCATTCGCCAAGAAAAGAATGTCCTAAAAAACCTTCGTGTTGCTTGTTAGAAAAATCCTGAATAACAGAATCTTCAACTTCGCCGCCAACTTTGCAGTAATCGCCAATAGCAGTGTTGGGGTAGATTTTTGCACCTACTTTAATTATGGAATGTTTGCCAATATATACTGGTCCAATGATTGTTGCTTGGGGCATAATAATAGCACCTTTATCAATAATAACCGCTCCGTTTGTAGAATCAATCACAACTCCCGGCATAACATTAGTATCTCTTTCTCGCCATATATTATCATAATTTAAAATATTCACCCCTTCGTCTCCCATCACAAATGTTGGGGGATAATTTGCCTTAATATATTCGTAATCCTCGTTAATTAAATCACCGACAATATCAAGAATATCATAAAGATAATTGAGTTTAAACAAATTTTCAAATTCAATTCTGGGTAATTTGTTGAATATTTCAAGATGCTGTTGAACTAATAATTCGGGTCTTTGAAATTCTTCGCTTTTCGTAAAGTCAGTTTCATTCAAAAAAATTCCAAAACTTTCATTTTTGTATTGAAGGATGAAAGACTTTTTAACTTTTTTCGTAAAAATTTTGGATAATTGTTCAAATAAATTAGTCTCTAAAATGTAGCGGGAATCTATTACAAGCAAATTGCCCTGTCGCAACCCAGCTTCAATCAAATTATTTTTAGCGAAAAATGCCTGCTTATGCTCTTTTCTCCCGTAAAATGAAAGATTAGTTTCGGGAAAATAGTTTAAGAATCTTTCGTAAATTTTGAAAGCACCTATGCGTAATTCCCAAATAGGATGCATTATGGAAAATGGGTAGAATGGATTGGTATCCATCGGCTCGTATATCAGAATATTGTCCAAGTTCATAAGATTATTCATTTTGTATTCTAAATTAATTTACAAACTTAAACAATTATTGTTTAAATAAAAAAACTGCACTGAAAAATTAATCATAATTTTAACTTATGCTTAATATATCATATTAAACTTCATTATTTTTTTATCTTATTTATTATAATTGCAAATAATTTTTTTATATTGCATTTTAGTAATTATGTAAATTTTAAAAGGAAAAATTATGAAAAAAATTTTCCTCATTTTTTGCTTTATTGCTTCTTTTTCAGCTCTTTGCTCGCAAAATGAATTTGAAGTAGATAGAGAATTTGGATTATTTACTTCGCATAATCTAAGCGGATACTTAAAACCACTTACAACATCTTTAAGTCAGAGTTTGAATTCTGGTTTTTACACAACTATGAATTATTCTGGTGGGTGGAGTTTTGGTTTAAATATATCCGCATCGCAAATGTTTATTCCCAGTAGCCAAACCACTTATAGTGCAGAAACACCAGATTTATATGGTAATACTGCTGTTGTTGAGACTGCTTATTACAAAAATGGGGTAATGTACCAAAATCAAAAAGGGTACATATCGCAGCCAACAATCTATGGTGGAATTTCCACTCCAATATTTGCAAGTCCACAGAATCAATTTGCTCCCGACTCATTTTATAAATCAGTGAGTTATATGGAAGGAAATAATATTTCAACAATTGCTGGCATTCCAGCCTTTCAATTGTTTTTTGGTATTCCAACGCACACTCAATTTCGATTCAAATACTTTGGATTTAGTATCAATAATGCACCATTAACTTGGTATGCTCTTGCAGTAAACCAAAATTTATCAAATTACATAAAAGTTTTCGACAAAGAAAGTCCTTTTTCGTTTGGTATTGGTGGTTCTTATCAATCAATTTCTCGCTCGCCTGGAATTGACATTTCGGGCTGGACTGCTGCTTTGAATTTTGGAGGTAATTTCAAAAATGGTCTTGGTTTCTACACAGCATTGCAATTAGAAGATATGAACGGTACAATTACAGCTCAACGAAAGGCAACCGATGCAAATGAAATTATCAATAATCCATATTCAGAAGTACGCAATGGACTTCCATTGATAGTTGATTTCGAAACTTTTACAAAATTCAAGGCTCTTGCAGGAGTGAATTATCGTTATGGAATTATGGAATTGAATGCTGACTTTGCTTGGGCAACTCAACCAATGGTAACAGCTGGTTTATCCTTGTACTTTATTGATACAAAAGAAGATATTGAAGTATTTGACCCAATTCAAATTCCATATTTGATTGATACAGTTCCTGTGATTGCTCGTACTTTTCCAATTAAGCAACCAACTTTCAAGGCAAATCATTTGTACAGACAGATCATCCCAATCGAAGCAAATATTGCAGTATTCGGACCCGGTGGAGATAGTTTAACAAAAATTACAATGGAAATTTATCGCTCACGTCAGTTGCGGGCTTTATTGCCATTCATATTTTTTGATGAAAATTCATCAGATATGCAAGCAAAATATATTCAAATTAATCAAGCACAAGCAAGTAATTTCAACTATAATGAATTGCTTGGAAAAAATTCATTAGAAACATATTATCATATTTTAAATGTTATCGGTAAAAGGCTAAAGGAACATCCCGAAGCCACAATTACCTTAACAGGTTGCAATAATAATCAAGGCAAAGAAAAAAATAATAAAAAATTATCTAATCAAAGAGCCGAAACCCTCAAAAACTATCTTGTAAATGTTTGGCAAATATCGCCCGATAAGATTAAGACTATCGGCAGAAATTTACCAGAAAAATTCTCCAACCCCAAAGATCCTGATGGAATTGCCGAAAATCAACGCGTAGAAATATCATCGGACACTTGGGAAATCCTTGAACCAATTATGATTGAAGATGTTGTTAAGAAAATCAATCCGGGCGACATTACTGTGAAACAAACTATAAAATCTCCTAAACCAATTAAAAATTACAAGTTTAATGCAACTACTTCGCAAGGTAATTTAAGCGGTATAGATGTTGCAGTTCCCGAGAGCGATGAAGTGAAAATTCACATTGACCTAAACAAAATGCACAATGTAAATGATACTCTAAAGGCTTATGTAGAATTGGAAAATGAAGATGAATATGTAATCACACCTGTAAATAAAATACCAATCGAAGTTATTGAAAAAGATATTAGCCTTAATTTATACAATTTGATTTTGTTTGATTTCAATAGTTCCGAGCTTGGCAAAGCAAATTCCAAAATTGCGGAGTTTATTAATAATGATTTAGAGCCTGATGCACAAGTGAAGGTGATTGGATATACCGATAGAATCGGCGAAGCCGACCATAATGCTAAATTATCAACTAATCGTGCAAATTCCACAAGCAAGTCGCTAAAAGCCAAGAACATAGAAGCAGTTGGTGTGGGTGAAAATGAGTTACTATATGATAATGCCTCACCAGAAGGCAGATTTTATTGCAGAACAGTGCAAGTTCAAGTTCAACAAAAAAATAAATAGGAGAAAAAATGAAAAATAATATTTTATTAAAAATTAGTTCAAAAGTAGCAATTTTGTTTGTTTTATTGTTTATTACATCGTGCTATACCGATACTGTGGATAGTTTTAGTAAATTTACAGTGCAAATTCCAATATATTTCTACGATTATTCAAATAATCGAAAAGCTCCGAGTTTTACGAAAGACTTCACTAATTTATACGAATATGCTGAATACAAGGACAATAAGGACAGAATTGATTTAGCAGAGATTTATCAATTTACCTACTGGATAGATTCATTGGTGCATCCCGAAACAAAGTTGCCGTTCAATCCAGCAACTGACGAGATGATTTTTGATTATGTTAAATATACTATCATATTTCTGAAGCCAAAATCTCCATTTCTAATTGAATCGCAAGATCCAAATGATTTTGAGGTTAATCCTGATTATCCTGAATTTGTAATTGCAGACAAGAAAAATGTGAAAGTAACTGATTATTACAGAACACCAAAGAATATTATGTTGGTAGATGAATTGGAGGCAAAGAAGATTTCGGATATTTTGAAATCAAACCCAGCTTTTTATATCGTTACTGGGTATTCTAAGTATCAGGGACAAACACAAGATACAGTATATTTCCCCCTTATGAATGTTCGGAGTGATTTAGTAATCAGGCTAACTGTGAAATTGTAAATATATTTTTGAAGTAATTTATTGTTTTGGCTTAATTGTTTCAATTTTATTGATAATAAATGTAATTATTGCGAAGAGTACAACTTGCAACCAAAAATTGAGATGAAATATATTTGATATTGCCTTTACAAAGAAAGAAATTGAAAAAAAGAAGGGAATATAAATAAAAAATAAATTTTTGAAGTATAGGAAGCTAAACTTAATTTCATAAAAACGTGCTGCAGTTATCTTGTAATATTTTGAAGTTGCAAGATAAAACAAAAGAAGCAGATAACTTGCTATTAATATTTGAATTTCTTTCATCATAAATTTTTGCATATTCAAAAAAACAAATTTAACACAAAAGTAATTAATAATGTACAATTTGGTTCTTTTTTGCTAATATTTCTGACAAGTCAGTCAGACCAACTGATACACGTGACAACCAAGATGACGATGAGACATTTTTATAATAAACTACCCCTTAACCCTTCACAGAAGGAGAATATTCGAATTGATATTTCGCAATTGCTCGCTGATTTGTATTTTGTTAAAATTGGGTATAAATTTGCAAAATTTGTGAAGGAATAGAGAGGCTTTTCCAGATGAGGTTGTCTCATAAGTCAGCCTTGCTGTCATTCCCACGAAAGTAGGAATCCATAAACTCGCTCTGGCAGTGGATTCCCGTTTGCACGGGAATGACAGCAAATCTGACTTATTAGACAGACTCCTAATTTATCTGAATGAAGCAATCGGAATATGTTTTAACCACAAAGGACGCAAAGAAAATGGCACAAAGGACACTAAGCAGGATAAAAGAGAAGGCTGGTTGTGAATTATAAGAAATCAAAAAACCTTATCATTATTATTAACCTTAGTAGATTGATTTACAATTCCCATCAACAAACCTTATTTCAATAGATTATCTCCAAATAAGGGAATAAGGTTATTATGTTTGGTTTGCTTCATTTTTTTCTACTAAGGTTTATTTGGGAAAAATAAGGTTTTAAAATATAAACCGACAGGAAGAGGCACGATATTCATCCGATTACTGCGAGTGATCGGATGAATGTGGAAATTTCCTTTTCCCACAAATAAATTCGTGGGCTATGATTATTCTCCCAACTCCCAACGCCCATAAAACATTTTCAAATTTTCAAATTTTCAAATTAACATTGGATTTCCACTTTCGTGGGAATGACAGCAAAGCTGACTTATTAGACAGACTCGAGGAGATATGAGACAGCAATAATTATGAGAAAGCTTTAACTTACATTTTTCCTTAATTTCTCCTGATTTTCCCAAAAAAAATAAAAAAAATCAAAAATTTAAATTATTTTTCCACAAAAGTGGGAGAAAGTGGTTGTTAATCCCAAAATATTTTTTAATTTTGTAGAAAGTTGATTGGAGAATACCCAAATTATGTCCAGTTTAATGGGTGGAGAAAAACATTCGATTGATAGTAAAGGAAGAGTGAAGATACCAGCTCGGATTTTGCGTCAATTAGAGAATGAAGGCGAAGAAACATTTGTGCTGACACGTGGTCAGGACGGATGTATTTTTGCATATCCAGCCAATGAATGGAAAGAGGTGGAACGGAAGATTCGTTCCCTCAATCAATTTGAAGAAAAAAATCGTTATTTTGTTCGCCACTTTTTAATGTTTAGCGAGGAAATTACTTTGGATCCACAAAAGCGTCTAATTCTTCCCAAAAAATTAGCAGATTATGCACAGATAAATGAAGAAATAACAATTGTGGGAGTTATCGATCGTATTGAATTTTGGAATCCCCAAAGATTCGATGAATATTTAGCGAAGTATGATGCCGATTACGATAAAATCAGCGAAGAAGTAATGACACGCTAAAAATAAAAAGCGATGGAACAAAATTATGAATATCATTTACCAGTATTGCTCTCGGAAGCAATAAGTTATTTGATAACTGACAAAAACGGAATTTATGTAGACGGAACGCTTGGCGGTGGGGGACATAGCCAAAAAATTCTCGAGGCTTTATCAGATGATGGAAAGTTAATTTCCTTTGATAAAGACATAGATGCAATTAATCATTGCTCTAAAAAATTGGCTAAATATATGGCGCCGAGTGTTCATAAATTTGTACCGAGAAACGAAAGTTTCTCCAAGGCATGCAGCGTAGCTGAAGAGTGGGGACTCATTAACGGCTTTCTGCTCGATTTGGGGGTTTCCTCCAAACATTTTGATAACGAATCTGGGGGATTTAGTTATCGAACTAATTCGCATTTAGATATGCGATTTTTTCCCGAAGGGAAAACTGCAGAAGAGTTAATTAATTCAGCTACAGAAGAAGAGCTCGAGAGAATATTCAGAATTTATGGTGAAGAAAAATTTTCTCGAAAAATTGCCCGGCGAATTTATTCAGTTCGCCGGGGCAAGGCTCTACAAACTACTTACGACTTGCGCGATGCAGTAATTTCGGCTTTGCCACCAATCAACCCTTATGATACCCTTTCCCGTGTTTTTCAAGCTATTAGAATTGTGATAAATAATGAATTATCAGAATTAGAAACAGCTATCAAAAAAATAATCCCTGCTCTTGCAATTGGCGGTAGGATAGTTGTAATATCATACCACTCATTGGAAGATAGGATTGTAAAAAATCTTTTCAAAGAACATTCAGAACCAAAACAACATATCAATAAATATAGATATGAGAATTCCACATCAAATTCAGTGCCAAGTTTGAGAATTCTTACAAAAAATCCAATAATTCCTTCAAAAAATGAACAAGCCATAAACTCACGGTCGCGTAGTGCTAAAATGCGAGTAGCCGAAAGAACGGTATAAGATAGTTTGTAAAGTTTATGAAGTTTCAAATACTTTTATTACGATTTATCAATTTGAAATAATTATTTTTGTAAATTAAATCTTTATGATTATGGAAGAATTAAATCAATATAAATATATAATTGACAATTTTAATCAAATTCGCCAGAGAGTTCGGAATAAAGCCGAAGCGGAATACCGTAATCACGGTGAAATTAGAATTGTTGCTGTATCCAAAACCTTTTCGCCCGAAGTAGTTAAAGCCGCTAACGATTTAGGAATTTTCATTTTTGGTGAGAATTACGCTCAAGAATTACGCGACAAATTGCAATTTTTTGCCGATAAATCAAATAGAATTGAGTGGCACTTTATCGGACATTTGCAAAGCAATAAAGTTAAATATCTAATGCCACATATTCGGCTAATCCATTCTGTTGATAGTGTTGAATTGGCTGAAGAAATCAATAAACGCGCTATTTCGCATAATAAAGTGCAGAATATTTTGATGCAAGTAAATACAAGTGGCGAGGAAAGCAAGTCGGGGGTGGAACCCGAAAAAGCTCAAAATTTAGCAAAAGAATTGTTGCAATTCCCAAATTTAAATCTAATTGGACTAATGACTATCGGCACTTTTTCTGATGATGAAAGAATTAGCCGCAAGGAATTTTCTATGTTGCGAAATCTGAAAAATGAACTTAATCAAACACTTGGAATTGATAAATTACGGGAGCTTTCAATGGGAATGAGCCACGACTTCGAGATTGCAATAGAAGAAGGGGCAACTATTGTGCGTATTGGCACTGCAATTTTTGGAAATAGAAACTATAACAAATAATAAAACAAATAAAAAAAATATTAAATTAATAAAATATAAAATTAAAAAAATATGAATCTTTTAGAAAAAATACAAGAATCTTACGATTTTATTAAAACAAAAACTAATTCCCAGCCAACAATCGGCATCATTCTTGGAACAGGTTTGAGCGGATTGGTTGATCATATCCAAATTGACACAACTCTAAATTATTCCGAAATTCCAAATTTCCCAATATCAACTGTAGAAAGCCATTTGGGGCATTTGGTATTTGGGAAAATTGCGGACAAACAGGTTGTGATAATGCAAGGTAGGATGCATTATTACGAGGGATATAGTTTGCAGGAGGCAACTTTCCCAATATATGTAATGAAAAAAATGGGAGTGAAGACCCTATTTATTTCGAATGCTTGCGGTACGGTTAATTCCAATATTCCACTGAAAAGCTTGATGGTAATTACTGACCATATTAATTTGCTTGGATCTAATCCATTGATTGGCAAGAACTTTGATGAATTAGGACCACGCTTTCCCGATATGAGCGAACCTTATTCTCACCGACTTATAAAAATGGCAGAAGAAATTGCTATCGAAGAAAAAATCAAAATCCACAAAGGTGTTTATGCTTCTTTGTCGGGACCGAATTTAGAAACACGAGCCGAATATCGTATGCTGCAAGTTATTGGCGCAGATGTAGTTGGAATGAGTACTGTTCCCGAAAACATAGTGGCAAATTATTTGGGAATGGAAGTCTTTGGTTTGTCTATAATCACCGATGAATGTTATCCTGATAATCTAAAACCAGTTGAATTGCAAGATATTATAGACGCCGCCAATCATACAGAGCCAAATATGACTCATTTATTTGTCAAAATGATTGAAAAGATATAGAAATCGGGGAAATTTGGAAAAATTGCTTAAAATACAAGGAAAAATCTTAATATTTCTTGCCAGTGGATTATTTGGAATATCCTATAACCCAATAGTGTGCCAAAGCTTATGAATGTAATTCCAGCAAATTGCTGTATTCTTTTTTGGAATGAGTTGCTCATTCGATGCTTATGTGTGTTAATTATTCCCGACAAAGTGAGAAGCCAAAGGAAATTTCCAAAACCAAATCCAACTGCATAAATGAACTTGTTCATTAAATTTGGGTCGAAAAAAGTTAGGTGCTGGATTTGAATTGATAGATAAGTTAGAGAAGGCAAAAATGTTGGATTTGCAACATTGGAAACCGATACAACTATGCCCAAGAAAAAAGGTCCTTTGAGAGATAGGCTTTTAAACCTGCTAATTTCGGTATTGTCTGCAAATTGCTGATTATTCATTTCTTTGCTTTTTCGTAAACTATCAATGCCATAAATTATAAAGCCAATTACAATGATAATTTGGACTAAATACAGCAATGTTTGATGGTCGTTTGCAAATGCTTCAAGCGTGCGATTTGCAGCACTTGCCGCAAACATCGCAAGCAAGGCATAAATAAAGTCCATCATTGCTGTTGCAGAAGCAAGGTAATATGCGTTTCGAGGTGCAGGAGACATCGCCAGTTTGATAGCCGATACACTAACTGGTCCGGGTGGAATAGCCAAAAAGTATCCAATGATGGTTCCTACAAGTAAAGCAATAATCATTTATTCTCGCGGTTATGTTTAATAAACAATTTTTAAAATACCACTTCCTGTGAATAAAATTCCACTTGTTTAAAAAATTAAACTACAAATTAACAATTTTTTATGAATTTAAGTTAATTTTGAAGAAAATTTTTCAGGAATTACAAATAATTTAGTATGAATTTAGATAAAAAATTCCAATTTAATTGGAAAACACGCATCGGTTTGGGAGTAATGACGGGGACATCTTGCGATGGAATTGACATTGCAGCAGTTGAATTTTCAGAAGAAGAATTTTCAAAATTCACTATTTTAAAATACAAAACTTTTGATTATCCAAAAGAAGTTAATGAATTTATTAATACTGTAAATTCAAATAATTCAAGTATTTCTGAAATTTCTCAATTCAATTATTATATATCTCAATTGTATGCCGATGCAATAAGTAAATTTATGAATGAATTCAATTTTTCCGATAAAATTGATTTTGTTGCTGTTCACGGTCAAACAATTTGGCATCAACCAAATAAAACTGCATTTTTGAATAAATCGATAGCATCTACTTATCAAGCAATAAATTTAAGTGCTCTTTCAAAATTAATTGCTCTCCCCGTTGTTGGTGATTTCCGAGCAGGCGATATTGCTTTGGGTGGGAATGGAGCACCACTTGTGCCAATTTTTGATTTTGCTTTGTTTGCGAGATACAATTCAAATTTTATTGTATTAAATATCGGAGGTATTTCCAATTTGACATTAATTCCCGAAACCGACAAAATAAGCGATATTATTGCATTTGATTGCGGACCCGGGAATATCCTAATCAATTTACTTGCAGAGAAATACTTTAATTTAACTTATGACAATAATGGGGAAATTGCTAAATCAGGCAAAGTAAATTCAATGCTTTTGGATATAATTCGGGATTATGATAACTATTGTGAGTTGCCCTTTCCAAAATCCACTGGACGAGAACATTATAACCAAGAGTTTATTGATAAGGTTTTGCATATTTTTAATGATAATTATTCAAATATTCCAAAAAATGATATTGTTGCAACATTTTCACATTATTCGGCAATTTGCATTGCAAGTTCAATTGAAAAATTAGGTATAGATAAGTTTAAGTTAATTATTTCTGGTGGTGGTTTGAATAATACTTTTTTGATTGACTCCATAAAGAATGAACTTATATCAAGAAACCAAGAATTTGTCATTGAGAATATTGAACAATATGGAATAAACTCAGATGCAAAAGAAGCAATTGCCTTTGCATATTTAGGCTATTTGTTTTTGAATCAAGAATATGGAAATGTTCCGAATGCAACGGGTGCCATAAGCTCAACAATTTTGGGAACTTTGGCGATTTAAAGTTGAATCTACTTTACAATGATAATTTCTTTCATTTTCTCGTATTTTTTTGTTCCAATTCCCTTTATTTTCATAATGTCGCTTGGTGAGGAAAACTTTTGAGTTTTACGGAATTCGATGATTTTTTCGGCTGTTTTTTCGCCAACACCGGGGATACGCATTAATTCGGACTTATTTGCTGTATTTAGATTAATTTTATTGCTTTCGTTAGCATAAGCATCTTCTGCTGTCAATTTCTTTACTTGCTGGGTTTGATTAATATTGCCTGTGGATTCGGTTAAATTGAGTTCGGCGGAAGTGGCATCTGTTGTTTTCCCAGTATTGCTTTCAATAGATTTTTCTGTGTTTTGTTCTGCAATATTAAATGCGTTTTTTATTAAAATGTCATCATTATTGTTTATAGGTTGAATTAATACACCTATTAAACTTCCAATCAATAAAATAGAAATAATGTACAACTCTTGCGATGTAATGTAAAAAGTGCTTTTGATTTTATTTACTATTTCTTTCAATTGCATATTACAAAAATAATAAAAAAAGTTAAAACTTGATAAACTTGAAAATGAAAATTTCAAATAGCCCACGAATTTAATCAAAGCGATGCCCAAAAGAAATTAGCAGCAAAAGAGTTACAGATGTGAGAATTGAAAAAAATGCAATTTATTACTGCGTCAAAAACAATGATTTTGAAAGTCCAGATTGACGAATAATGGATTGTAATGTTCCAATTTATAAATCAGAATGATTAGGGACAGGTATTGTAATTGTTGTGTCATTATACTTCTTTTGCATAATTATATGGCTTCCTTTTTGTCTGATTTCTTGAAAGCCATTTTTTGAAAGAATATTGCAAACTTGCTTCCCTGATATTCTAAGCAGTTTGCCCAATGTTTACCTCTAAAGGTGAAATATAAACATCGTAATGTAAGCGATTTTGGATTTCATTATCAGATGCATATTCCAAAAATAATTCAACTGCTTCTCTTAAATTACTTTTGGCTTCTTCAATTGTATAACCTTGGCTGGCAATATCAACCTCCGGACATAAAGCAACATACATATCATCTTCTTTTTCAATTATTGCTGTAAAATATGGTTTCATAAAGTACCAAATTAATAATGTATTAATTGTTTTGACGATTTAACCAAATTTTGTTTTAAAATTTATCAATAAACAATTTTTTCAAGATAGGGATACTATTCTTGCTTGCTGTACTTTAAGGCAGAAGTCGTTGTTTGGTTGTATATTTTCTTTTTCAAAAATCTTATTTTGCTAATAAACCTTCCGAAGGTTCGAAACCTTCGGAAGGTTGTGCAAATAAAGCAATTCTACTAAGGTAATGAATGGAAAACAAGGTTTTTTATTAATAAAAAGTGTCGTGTGTTCCAATATCAATTAGGAGAATATTAACGAAACAAATGTACTCGTTTTTTTTACATCACCTCTATGGTTTCTTACTTCTGTATCACCCTTACTGAATATTTAAATTATTCTTTGTAATTTCATATTTTTTTATTATTTTGTAATTACAATTAATGCGTATTTGTAAAAAGGTAATTAAATATTCTTGATGTTTTTAACTTGCTTATAATATAAAGTGATTCAAGTGTAGAAATAGGAAAAAAGTGCTTTTGATTTTTTAATAGAATATTTATGAGTATAAAATTTGATTGGGACTTGAATAAGGCAGAAATTAACCTCAAGAAGCATAAAATCAGTTTTGAGGAAGCTAAATCTGTATTTTATGATGATTTTGCCAGAATATTTTATGATAGTGTTCACTCAGATAATGAAGTAAGAGAACTGATTATCGGATACTCAAATAGGAATAGATTAATAATCGTCTCATACACAGAAAGGAAAAACTATATTAGATTAATAAGTGCAAGAAAAGCAACTACTAAGGAGAGAAAACTTTATGAAGACTTTTACAGATAAAATAAAAAAAGATCAGGAAATTGAGATGTTGCCTGAATATGATTTGGATTTTTCTCAATCCAGACCAAATAAATTTGCACCAATTTTAAAAAGACAAGAACGTTTGATACATATTGACGAAGATGTTTTCAAGGTTTTTGATAATTCAGAAAAGGTAAATAATGCCTTGAGGAATTTAATCAAAGCGATGCCCAAAAGAAATTAGCAGCAAAAGAGTTAGAGTTGCGAGTATTTTACTATAAGAATATCGGTGATATTATTATAATTAATCTGAAATGCAAATAAAAAAATACAAATAGTAATGAAGCACTTTGAATGGAATCAGGAAAAAAAATGATTTGCTAAAACAAAGCAGAAATATATCTTTCGAACAAATTACTTTTGCAATTATGAATGGTGGATTATTGGATAGATTAAAACATCCAAACACTGAAAAGTATCCCAACCAATATATTTTTCAAGTCTTATTTGAAAACTACGTTTATACAGTGCCTTTTGTAGAAGATAACAATAAAATCTTTCTTAAAACGATATATCCAAATAGAGAAGCAACTAAATTATTTTTAGGAGAAAATTATGATAGATTTCATTGATGAAGAAGAAAAAGAAATAATAGAGTCATTGAATTCTGATTCCTGGATTTCAGATTTTGACGATGATATCAAAAAGATATATGAGGAATATTCTATTAATACTTTTGATTTTAAAAACAAGATAGAAGTTAATCTAACCGACAAGGATTTTAGCAATTTGCGTCTAAAAGCAATTGAAGCTGGAGTTCCATATCAGTCATTAATTGCTATGCTAATTCACAAATATAATGAAGGTAAAATTCGGCTAAATATCTGAAATAGATTATAAAAAATCATACATAAAAAGTAATACAAGATTCCTCAAATTATTCTTAAGATAATTGAATATTTTCGGTTGCAATCCCTTTCCCCGATGAGTTTCATTTACAAAATATTGATAAAACAAAATCGTTTTGTTGATTAAGGTAAACGAAATGAAATATACAAAATATTTTGAATTTACAAAACTTAGACCAGATAGATCTGTGATTAAAGAAGAATGGATTGCCAAAGCTTTTTTCGATCCTGTTTTTGAAGTTGTTCAAAACGATGGGCGAATAAGGAGATGGGCGAAAATTCCAGATGCAGACAATAAGTATTTAAGAATTGTTATTCTCGAAGATAACGAAACTATTCATAACGCTTTTTTTGATCGTTCATTTAAGGAGAAATTATAATGCAAATCAAATATTTTCAAGACACAGATACATTAGTGATTAATTTCAATAATAATCTGATTTATGAAACAAGAGATATCAATGACAATTCGCTTGTTGAACTTGATGAAAACGGCAATATTGTAAGTATGACCTTCGAACATGCCAAAAGTGTTGCAAATGTGAATGATATTTCTTATCAACAATTAGAAGCAGTTTAGTTCAAAACTTATCCAGCACTTCCCGCCCGATAAAGTCTTTGGTGATTAATAAAGAGGCTTCTTAATATTTTAATCTTTTGAAGTCAGATTTTTTATAATATTCTTGGCAAGCATTTCTGGTATCTCGATATGCCTTGGAATTGCTTCAGTTGCCCAGTCGTTGATTTACAATTTCAAAAATCTTATTTTACTAATAAACCTTCCGAAGGTTCGAAACCTTCGGAATGTTATGCAAATAAAGCAATTCTATTAAGGTAAGGAATGGGAAAAAAAGGTTTTTCTTCTCTATTAAAATAATGCGTCTTTTACTTTATTGAAAATATCTTTGGACTTCTTGCTTTTTGCATCGGTTGTAAAATTCTCTGAATTTGCTAATTCTTTCAATAATTCTTTTTCTTGCGAATTAACTTTTTTAGGAACAATTACATTGACAATTACAATTAAATTGCCTACTTTTTTCTTTGAATTTAAGTAAGGTATACCTTCATTTTCAATAACAATTTGCTCATTTGGTTGAGTGCCTGACGCGATATTTATTACCTTACTACTATTAATTGTGGGAATTTCAATTTCTCCACCCAATACAGCCAATGTAAATGGAATTTTTAATTGATAAATAATATCATTTCCATTTCTTTGGAAAAATGGATGTTTTTTTTCCTCAAAAATTACAATTAAATCGCCGTGTCTGCCACCGCGTTTGCCTGCGTGTCCCTTGCCTTCGAGCACAATGTATTGGTTTTCTTCCACTCCGGGGGGAATTTCGATTTCCACTTGCTTCTCGGCATCAATTCTTCCTTCGCCACCACATTTTGAGCACTTATCCTTGATAATTTGACCGCTACCTCCGCAAGTCGGGCAAGTAGCAATATTTACAATTTGACCTAAAAAAGTACGAGTAACTTGACGGATTTCGCCCGCTCCATTACAAGTTGGACAGATTTGGTAACCAGAGCCATCTTTGCTACCTGTTCCACTGCAAGCATCGCAAGTTTCGTAAGCACTAATTCTTACTTTCTTGGTCGTTCCCAAAGCAATCTCGCCCAAAGTTAAAGGCATCTTAATTTTAATATCGCTGCCGGGTTCACCAACGCCTCTTCTTCTGCCAGAACGGCGACCACCGCCGCCACCGCCAAAGAAACTATCAAACATTCCACCGCTAAAAACATCCTGAAAGTGAGAGAAAATATCCGAAATATCGTTAAATCCAGGATTATAACCACTACCACGCAATCCATCAAAACCAAATCGGTCGTATTTAGCACGTTTATCAGGATCGCCCAAGACTTCGTAGGCTTCTGCTGCTGTTTTGAACATTTCTTCTGCTTCCGCATTCCCAGGATTGCGGTCGGGGTGATGTTTCATTGCCATTCTGCGATAAGCAGACTTAATTTCGTCAAGTGTAGCGTTTTTGCCTACACCAAGCACCTCGTAATAGTCCTTCTTTTCCATAATGCTAATCCCTTCCTTATTCCTTTTCCTTTGATGTTGCTACTTTTGCGTGACGGATAATTCTATCTTTAAATGAATAACCTTTCTGGAACACAGCTGCAATTTTTCCTGCTTCCAATTGGGAATCCATAGTCATAATTGCATCGTGATTTTCAACGTCAAATTCATCTCCAACATTCGTTGGAATTTCAGTAACACCTTCTTCCTCCATCATTTTCTTGAATTTTGCCAAAATCATTTCCATACCTTTTACAATGGAGTCTACATCCTTGGTTGACGAGAAAGTAGTTTCGTGTGCTTTTTCCAATACATCTAATAAATCCAAAAATTTACGGATTAATCCAATATTTGCAAAATCCAACAAATCTTCTTTTTCTTTTATTACTCTTTTGCGATAATTTTCCAACTCGGCAACTTTACGCATAACTTGTTCTTTTAAATCATCTCGTTCTCTGGTCAATTCTTCAATTCGTTGCTGCATTTGGATATGGTCTTCAATAAATTTCTTAATGTCCAAATCGATGGAATTTGCATCTTCTGCGAGAATGTTTTGGTCATTATTGACTTCGTTTTGGTCGTTATTGTTTGGATTTTCATTAACTATATCAATCATATTTGCCCCTGTTTTTTCATTATGAATTTCTTTTTGAACATCATTAACTTGAGAATCTTCTTTCATAATTGTTTGTTGTTCTTGTTTTTTATAAGTATTTTTTAAGTTTTTGATAATATTAGTAGTGTTTTTTAACATTTCAAATTTTTTTTTCTTTAAAACGAATTAAATCAATTTTTCCTTTATTTTTCCTTCTAACTGAAATTAATGTTTTGATTGTTAATATCAAATTACTATAAATTTATGTAATTTTGAAGTTTGAATAGATGGAATTTATGAATATTCTGGATATTTCCATAAAAAATCCCTTTAAATTGTCTGATGGTGGCTCTATTGCCACTTTTTATATGTTGAAAAATCTTTCTGCTCTGGGTTATGACGTCACATTTCTGATGATGAATCCGCATCGCCATTTTTCTTCATTAAAAGACCACAAAGATATAATTGAAAAATTAAAATTGAATGTAATCGAACATAAGATTGATACAAATCCCAGAATTATCGATGCTATACGCAACTTATTTTTCTCAAAATTACCTTATATTTTGGAGCGATTTTTGGACAAAGAATTCGACCAAAAGTTAATTGATTTATTAAGCAAAAATAAGTATGATATTATTATGCTGGAAGGTAGTCATTTGGGATTATATTTGCCAACTCTAAAGAAGTATGCTCCATCAACTCCAATAGTTTTGCGGTCGCATAATGTAGAATTTGAAATTTGGGAAAGAACTGCCAAAAACGAAACTAATATTCTGAAGAAATTTTTCTATGGCTATAATGCCGCCAGATTTAAAAAGTGGGAAACTGCAACTTTTGCTCAATACGATGCCATCCTACCAATAACAAACCGCGATGAAAAATTTATCAAACAATATTCCCCAAACACAAAATTCCACACTTTGAACTTTACTTTAAATTTGGAAGATTATCCCAAACAAGAATTAACATTGAAAACAATCTCATTAGCCTATATGGGAGCGTTGGATTGGATTCCTAATCAGGAAGGTTTGGTTTGGTTTTTGGATAAAGTTTGGTCTCGCATACAAGGCTACTACGAAGGACTGAAGTTTTACATTGCAGGCAGAAATGCTCCCGATTGGTTAATAAAAAAGATAAAGCATTATGATGTTGAATTTCTTGGAGAAGTTCCTAATGCCAAAGAATTTATGACCGAGCATCCAATTTTTGTTGTGCCATTGATGGCGGGCGGAGGAATGCGTATCAAAATTATCGAGCAAATGGCTTTGGGACGAGTAGTTATTTCTACTCCAATTGGTGCAGAGGGAATTGAAATTGCAAATATGGAAAATATTATAATTGCCGAGACCTCCGATGATTTCATTAAAAGTATTGATTATCTTTTCCGCAATCCCGATGGCATTCATTATATCTCTGATAATGCAAGAATAACAATAGAGAATTTGTATAATGCCGAAGAAGCATATAAAGAACTTGACTCGTTCTTCAAAAAATTATTGAAATAAATTTTTTCTTTTTTTTGGAAAAACTATAATAAATGAAAAATAATTAATAAATTATTTGAAAAAATATTTTCATTTCTACCCGAAAAAATATCAATTAAAACCTAAAAAAGTGGTAATTTTACATTTTTAATTTGCCAAACTATGAATATTTATCATAATTTAGACGAAGTGCCTTATGATGCAAACACAGTAATTACTTTGGGAACATTTGACGGTGTTCATTTAGGGCATCGTTTTTTAATAGACAGATTAAAAAAATGTGCTTTGGAGCGAAATGCACGCAACTTATTAATTACATTCGAACCTCATCCGCAAATTGTCATTAAAAAAGAAGGCAGACCCGATATTTCGCTCTTAACTACAATTTGCGAAAGAGTAGAACTATTCAGACAAAGCGGCATTGAAAATGTTTTAATTATTGAATTTACTCACGATTTTTCCAAGTTAGAATCTTCGGAATTTATTCAATTATTACTTGAAAAAATTGGTATGAAAAAACTGCTTGTTGGCTACGACCATAGTTTTGGTAAAAATAGAAGTGGTAATTTCGAAACTCTCTGTGAATTAAGCAAAGGGAAAGGTTTTGAGTTGGAAAAAGTAGAGCCATTCCAAGTAAATGAGCAAATTATTTCGAGCAGCCGCATACGCAAGGCTCTTCACGAATCGCGATTAGACGAGGCAAACGACTTCCTTGGCTACAAATACTTTATTGAAGGCAAGGTGCAATTCGGTCGTGGTGTTGGCTCGCAAATTGGCTTTCCAACTGCCAACATCAAACCCGATAATATTCACAAATTACTTCCAAAATTCGGTGTTTATCTTGTTTCCTCGATTATCGAAGACCAAGAATATTTTGGTTTAGCAAATATTGGAGTGCGTCCCACTTTGACTAATGATACAAAACCACAATTAGAAGTATATTTTTTGGATTTTGATGGAGATTTATATGATGAAAGATTGCATATTACTTTCCTTCAATACTTGAGAAGCGAAGTTAAGTTTGCAGATTCCGACCATCTTGTTCGCCAAATAAAAAGCGATGTAAAACAAGCCAAAGCAATTGTCAAAAATATGAAAAATATTTCAAACTAGTATAAAAATAAATTTAAAGCAGGAAAATAAAATAAAAGGAAATTAAATATATGAGAAAATTACCATTAATGGGAGATGAAGCAATTGCACAAGCAGCAATAGATGCGGGAATCTCTGCTATTTATGCTTATCCGGGCACTCCATCTACCGAAATTACCGAGTATGTGCAAAAATCCAAACAGGCAAAAGAACAGAAAATTGTTGCTCATTGGTCAGCAAATGAGAAAACGGCGGTAGAGACTGCTATTGGTGTTTCGTATGCAGGCAAAAGAACAATGGCGTGTATGAAGCATGTTGGATTGAATGTTGCCGCCGACCCATTTATGAATTCCGCTATCACAGGTGCAAATGGTGGTATGATTATCGTTTCGGCTGACGATCCATCAATGCACTCCTCCCAGAACGAGCAGGATTCTCGTTTTTATGGTAAGTTTGCAATGATACCAGTTTTGGAACCACACGACCAACAGGAAGCTTATGATATGGTTCATTATGGTTTTGATATTTCCGAAAAATATGGCACTCCAGTACTGATGAGAATCACTACTCGCTTGGCTCATTCTCGTGCAGGCGTTACTTTGCAAGAACCAAAGCAACCAAATGAATTGAAAATGCCAGGTGATTTGCGTCAGTTTGTTTTATTGCCCGCATTGGCTCGTAATCGTTATAGTTTATTATTAGGCAAACAAGAATATTTTAAAAAGGAATCAGCAGAATCGGGCTTTAATAAGTTAATTGATGCCCACGATAAATCACTTGGAGTGATTGTTTCTGGCATTGCTTATAATTACTTAATGGAGAATTTCCAAGATAAAAATTTCCCGCATCCTATTTTAAGAATCACTCAATATCCAATTTCTGAAAAGATGATTCAAGATTTTGTAAATTCAGTTGACGAAGTGATGGTTATTGAAGAAGGTTCCCCTATCATAGAGGAACAATTGCGGGGATTTATGGGATTTGGAAAAAATGTAAAAGGTAGATTAGATGGAACTTTGCCACGCCAAGGTGAATTAAATCCAAATATTCTTGCTGAAGCATTTGGTTTTGATTACGAACATACAAATAAAACTTATGACTTTTTGGCAACTCGTCCTCCGCAATTATGTCCAGGTTGTCCGCACATCGATTCCTACACAGCATTGAATGAAGCAATGCAAGAATATAGTAAGGGCAGAGTAATGTCCGATATTGGTTGCTACACTTTAGGAGCATTGCCACCTTTCAATTCAATAAATTCATGTGTGGATATGGGAGCATCAATCACAATGGCAAAAGGTGCAGCGGATGCTGGATTAGTTCCCGCTGTAAGTGTAATAGGTGATTCTACATTTATTCATAGTGGCATTACAGGCTTGATTGATTGTATTGCACACAATAGTCCTGTCACTATTCTGATTGTAGATAATGAAGTTGTGGCTATGACTGGTGGGCAAAAGTCGCTGTCGATGGGCAGATTGGAGAGTATTATCTTGGGTTGTGGATTAAATCCATTGCATTTGCAAATAATTGACCCACGCAAAAAATATCACAAAGAAAATGTTGAAATTTTCAAAAAGGAATTGGCATATATGGGAACAAGTGTGATTATTGCCAGACGAGAATGTATCGTCGCATTAGATGCAATTAAAAAATACAAAACAGAAAACGAAATAATTGAGGAGACAAAATAATGGAAAATGCATCAAAAAAATTCAAAAAGGATATTATTATTTCGGGAGTTGGTGGGCAAGGTATTGTTTCGATTGCATCTGTAATTGGTTTTGCCACGCTCGAAGCCAAGTTGTTTTTCAAGCAAAGTGAAGTGCACGGAATGAGCCAACGCGGAGGAGATGTTCAATCCCACTTTAGAATTTCCAATAAGCCAATCTATTCTGATTTAATACCAATGGGGGCAGCGGATATTATCATCTCTGTTGAACCTTTGGAAGCATTGAGATATGTTAATTATTTGCAGAAAGATGGTTGGGTGATTGCTAATAAAAATCCTTTTAATAATATATCAAATTATCCTGATTTGGAAAAAGTTTGGAATGCTATTGAGGAGTTGCCTAATTCATTAATTATTGATGCTGACGAAGAAGCAAGAAAATTGGGTTCGTCCAAGTCGGCAAATATGATTTTGCTTGGAGTTGCTTCGCATCTTTTGGGAATTGAATATCAAATGTTGGAAAATGCTATCAGAACACTTTTTGGCAGAAAAGGCGAAAAAATTGTTGATATTAATATACAGTGCTTAAACAGAGGCAAGGAATTGTTTGTTAAATAATTAGTTTTTTTCATAATTTCTTGCAATAATTTTGTTTTTTTACTGATATTTTCTTAATTTATATTTTTCTTAATAAGCAATATTTGATTTTTATGCTGAAAAGAAGGTTACATTTATATTTTGTTAATAGTTTGATGATGATATTATTATTATCATCTTGCGATTTATTAAAACCCGCAGTAACTGGCGAATTAGTTCCAATTGATTTAAAGCAAGAATACAACGTTTATGCAGGCGATTCTTGTGTTGTTTCGTGGAATATTCCAAATGCAACCAAAGTATATATAAATTCAAATGATTATAAGAATACTGATGCAATAAAAATCTTCCCTAAGGACACAACAGTCATAACTTTAGATGCAATAAATAATGAAAATAGAAAGTTATTTCCAATTAAAATCAATGTTATTGAGAGAAATTTACCAATTCAAACAGGCAAGGAAAACCTTAAAAATAATATTGACCAAATTTCATTAGATTTTTCTGAATATATGTCGGGAATTAAACCCGCAAATATCAAAGAACCAATTTCAAATATCAAAATAATGAGTTTTGACTTAGATGGCAATACTTTAAAAGTAAATTTTTTACCTTTAGATAAATTTGGTAATTTTGCAGATGGTATGAATTTTAATGAATCAGAACTTGCCGCACAATTTATTGATGAAAGTATTCAAATCCCACTAAAAGTAAATAGCATAAAAAAATATCACACTAATCAAAATTATCATTTATATTTTTTGATAGAAAATTCTGCTGTTGTGCAGTCTCGCGAAAATATGATAGGACAACTCAGAAATTCACTCTTGTATTACGACCAAAACGATAAAGTTAGTTTATTTTTAAACAATAATGAATTGCAAGAATTAATTGCAAACGCCAATCCCGAATATGCCTCGATGTCAATTAATGTAAGCGACTTTGAGCCAAAGAAATTAAATTCTTATGCAAATGGCTTATTTTCAGTTATTCAGAAGATAAAAGACAATTCCGCTAAATATCCAAACGAAATTCCAATTATTGTTACGATAAATTATAGCGGAGATAATTCTTCAATCACTTATAGCCTAACTGATATTTCCGAAATTGCTCGAATTGCGTCAATTCCAATTTACTCAATTGGAATTGGATTGGACACAAAAACTTATCAGTTACAACCGCTTTCAAACAGCACGGGTGCTCGTTCATATATGATGGTATCGCTCGAAGATAATTCACTAACCAAAGCCCTAAACGAAATTTATTTTAGCAATAAATTTGGTTATCAAGCCGAATTTTCCCTATTAAGTAGCTTGCAAAATATTCAAAATATACCTTTGCAAGTGTCGTATCATAATGGCGAAAAATTAATTGAAGATAAAATTGGTTTTTACACCAAAGAGCCAAATATTTATACTCCATTTCAAATTTTAGCATTATTCAATTTATCAAATACACAAGTTCAAAGCGAATATTTGCCTAAAATTGGCGAATTAGCCGATTTATTAATCGATAATCCTGATATGCAAATTGAACTTTTGGGTTATTCCAATTATGAATATTTGACAGAAGACGAAGATATTGAATTAGCTGGAAACAGAGCAATTGAAATTAAAAATCAACTTGTAAATTTTGGAGTGAAACCCGACCAAATTATTACAAAATCCAAAGGTAATAGCAATCCAATTTATTATTTGCCCAAATCTGAATGGCAAATTGCAGTTAATAGGCGAGTGGAAATGAAATGGTTAGACCCAGCTTATGAACCTTTTGAATTATCTGCACAAATTGCAGAATCCGAATCCGAAGCAATGAAATATGTAAATGAATGGGAAAAAGCAGGTTATCGTGCTTACTATGACAGATTGATTAACAAAGACCAAGATCCCAAGTACAAAGTAAAGATTTGGGGGTTTAGCACTCAGCGGGAGGCAGAAAATGTCCAAAAAGTCCTTTCGTTCAAATATCAAAATATCAATTTTGTGCTGGAGTGATTAATGCAAAAATTATCAAAAATAGCAAAACTACTCAGTACAAACTACGAGGATTTGGAAAGCTTTATTGACTTAATCCCAATTGGTATTTATATTACTTTGCCCGATGGACAATTTACATTAATCAATAAATATATTGTTAAAATTTTTGGATTTGATACAAAGAAGGAATTTATAGAAACCTATAAAATTGGTAATAATGCTTATTCAGATATAAAAAACCGAGATTTATTCCTTGAAATACTCAAAAATGAAGGCAAGGTTAATGACTTTTATGTAGAGTATAAGAAAAAAAATGGCGATACATTAATTACAAATGAAAATGCTATTGCGATAATAGAAAAGGGGCAAATAAAGTATATCATAGGAACAATTGAAGATATTACCGATGCAACTCAGGAGCAAAAGGAGAAAGTAGAAACTACTTACTTTATTTCAAGTATAAACGAAGCATTATTAGAACTTATAAAAAATAATGAACCTAAGGAAAGTGTTTATAATTTATTTGATGTAATTGGTCGCCACCTTGGAATCGTTTCAATTCATTCATTTCTTACACGATACGAAGGAGATGAAATTTTCTCGGAAAGCGAGATAACTTGGGTGAACGAAACGCTTATTGCTCATCATTCCAAGTTGGAAAATCGAAAGATAAATTTTTTCAAAGTTACACCTTCAATTGCTAAAAGAGTTTCGTCAGGGAAGTACTTTTGCACCACAGATTGCGAGATTACTGATTACGAAAAAAAAGTATTTGATAAATTCAATATAAAATCGATACTGGCAACACCAGCTTTTTTCGAGGATAAATTTATTGGATTTATCCTTTATGTGGATACAATTAAAGACAGGATATGGAAAGATTATGAAATAAAACTGCTTAATTTCCTTGCCAATTCTATCGGGAGTCATTATGTTAATCTTGCTAATGAAGAAGAAATAAAATCGCTTACATCTAAATTAGAAACAGTAGTTAATGCAGCAAGTCTGGGCACTTGGGAGTGGGATTTATCTTCGGATTATGTTAGTGTTAATAACAGCTTTTTATCGTATGTCGGATTAAATACCATTAGTGGAAAAGTGAAATCGAGCGACATTATTTCTTTAATGCCCGACACGGACAAACATAAATTTCAAGAATTTCTGAACCAAATTCAGAGCAATAAAACCAGCGATTTTACTTTTGATTTCAAATTGAATCAAGGCAATAAGTGGCTTAATGCAATAGGCAAAGTTACTAAATTTGATAGAAAGGGTAAGCCTGCAATCATTAGTGGAATATTAATTGATATTTCCAAACGAATTTTATTCGAAAAGCAATTGATGCTTAATAATGAAAAAATTCAGAGTATTATCAATAATTCTCAAATGATATTTTGTGAAATTGACGCAACGGGAATTATTAAGGAAATTCACGGTAATTTACTTGATAAATATGGATTTAATTCTTCAATAATTAATAAACATATTGATGAAATACCAGATAGTTTAAGTAATTTGAGAAAGTGCTTCCAAGAACAAAACAAGGATGTTATTAAGAAAACAATTCTGATTGATGATTTAATTTTGGAATGCAAAAATCGTGTTTTTACTTTGGATTCTGATAATATTGAAACAATGTTTTACGTTATCATCGACCAAACATTAGAGCATAAATACTTGTCCGATTTGGAGAATACCAACCAGCGACTATACGCCGTAATTAATTCAATACCTGGTCCAGTAAATATCATTAAATCAAACTTGGATATTATTGATTCCAACCAATGGACAACTTTGGGATGGGAGCCTAATTTACCCGATAAAATTGCCTCTCTCCAAGATATTAGGTTCGATTCAGCACAAAATTCTTTTTTTGATATTAAGTCAATTAAAATGTCGCAAAAAACTGGCAAACCATCTGTCAGGCTTACAACTGATTACGAAGATGAAGTTTTGGGGTTGTCCTTGCTTATTATTACTCAACCAATTCTTGATGATAATAACGAAATTTGGGCTTATGTTCAAATCGGCTTAGATGTTTCAGAATTGCGTCTATCCCAAAAATTATTGCGTGATGCCATAAAAACAAAAGATAGATTTTTCGATATTATAGCTCACGATTTGCGTAATCCAATAAATGCTTTAAGCACGCTTTTAGATGATTTATTAGGTAATTACAACAATTTTTCTTTGAATGATATATATAACTCTAATTTGCAAATACAAGAATCAGTTGTTGTTTTATCACAATTGTTAAACAATCTATTGGATTGGGCTCGTAGCCAAACAGGTAGAATTAACTATAATCCCGATTTTATTGATGCTTCGTATATTGCCCGTAACGTAACTGAAATTAATTCCGATATTGCAAGAATTAAGAATATTGCTATTGACAATAAAATTGAATATGGGACATTTGTTTACGTAGATTCCAACCTATTGTACACAGTTTTGCGTAATTTAGTTTCGAATGCGATGAAATATTCTCATCAAAATGGAAAGATAACAATACAAGCTACCCCAAAAGATGACTATACAGTGTTTTCTGTGTCGGATAGTGGAGTAGGTATCCCCAAAGATAGAATTGACAAATTGTTCAAATTAGAATTTGTGCAATCAACCAAAGGAACAAACGAAGAAAAGGGAACGGGTCTTGGACTGATTCTCTGCAAAGAGTTTGTAGAAAAGAATGGTGGCAAAATTTGGGTGGAATCCACAGAAAATATTGGAACTACTTTTTATTTCTCTGTTCCGCGCAATCCCAAAGGCGAAATGGAATAATTTTTATTTAGCTTTTTCAAATTTATATTTTTTTTAAGAATATTGGCTTCAAATAATCAAATAAAGTAATTACAGTAAGCACAACCAATGCAAGCATCGAAAAATATGTAAGTTCTGAAAAAATAATAGAATTGTATTTTGCGAATATATGCGTCTCATAATTCAAATTTCTAATAAATATTAGAACTAATATATAAGCAATAAATAGCATTTGCAACAAAGTTTTAAATTTTGCAAGTTTGGAAGTTTTGATTTTTTCTTTATCTCCCATTCTTAAAAAAGTAGTAATTAAATCACGAGCAATGATAATTATAACCATCCAAAAAGGAATTATTCCTAAAATTAAAAATCCAACAAAAGCAGCAGTAGTTAAAAATTTATCAGCCAACGGATCTAAAAATTTCCCCAGATTGCTGCTTAAATTGTATTTGCGGGCATAATATCCATCTAAATAATCCGAGAAAGAACCAAGTATAAAAAGCACCACTGATATTTGCTGAAAAATGGGAGTGGAAGAAATCAACATCAAAAAAAATATCGGTGAGATAGCTAACCGCAAACTGCTTAATATATTTGGTATGTGAAACGGCATAAATTAAGTTAATTGTATTGCATTATCTACTATTTGCAAAAATTGGTCTAACTTCAGCGAAGCGCCACCAATTAATCCACCCGAAACATTATCAATAGCAAGTATTTCAGCAGAATTCCCAGCGTTCATACTTCCACCATAAAGGATTTTGAGTGAAGTAGAGAAATTTATTTGCAAATAATTATTTATCCAACTATGTACTTCTGCAATCTGTTTAGAATTTGCCGTTAGACCAGTACCGATTGCCCAAACAGGCTCGTATGCAATAGTGATATTGCTTATTTGGTGAGGTTCTACATTTTTAAGCACTTCCAATTGATGATGTAATATATCAAAAGTGATATTATTATTTCGTTCTTCAATTGTTTCGCCGATGCAGAAAATTGGCTTTAATGAATGATGCAAAGCACTATTGATTTTCTTGGTAAGCAATTCATTATCTTCACCAAAATATTGCCTGCGTTCGCTGTGACCCAAAATTACATATTCACAACCCGCATCTTTGAGCATCAGTGGAGAAACTTCGCCAGTGTAAGCACCACTATCAGCAAAGTGCATATTCTGAGCACCCAATGCCCATAAAGTTTCATTTTGTATGTTTTTTAATGTAAATAAATTGGTAAAAGGAGCACAAACCAACACTTCTGAATCGGATAAATTACGATTAAGAAGTTCATTGTTTAAATTATTACCGAAAATTTGTGCATCATTTTGCAACAAATTCATTTTCCAATTACCTGCGATAAGATATTTTTTCATTGTTTAATCCCGCTAACTTTATAAAATTTATAATGTGATAAACTTAAATCAGATTCGAATCCATAACTTTTTATTATTTCGTTTGGAGTAGTTAAGGTTATAAATTCTTTTGTATAAATTATTCTTTTTTCATTGTCCCATTTTAGCAATGTGGTTACGAGTTTGGTATTGGCACTATCCGACACAACTCTCACATTTCCGATGGCTTCCATATTTTTAGTTAAGTCGTAAATTATTGCCATGTCAGCATAAAGTATACTTAATCTTTTGCCCGATTGTTTGGAAAAATATTCAATTTCCACATTACCAATTAACTCTGTTGTGTTTTTTTCGTTAGAAATTTCGGCTCGCGAGGCTTTTAAAGTTGCTTTGGTCCAAACTGAATCAAAGAACACAACTTCCACATTGTTTGCAACTTGGTCGGGTATCATTTCGGCTTCTTCCTTCAATGCTTTTTCGTATTCAATTGAATCGGAAGTGCATCCAGAAATAAGAAAGCCTAAAATAAAAAGGATATGAATTAATCTTTTTAGCAAAAATTTCCTGCTTACTATTTGAATATTTACAAATTTATAAATTTTTTATGAATTTATCAATTAAAATCAAATCATTAATAAATCTTGAGGCTAATTGCAAAGGTAATTGAGTTTCTTGGTCTGATAATGCTTGCTTAGGATTGGGATGCGTTTCAAAAAATATACCATTTACTCCAACTGCAACTGCCGCCCGCGCAAGTGCTGGAATAAATTGAGGATTTCCACCAGATTGCTCACCAATCGAGGGCTTCTGCAAGCTATGAGTAGCATCGTAAATCACAGGAAATCCAGCATCAGCCATTATTTTTAAGGAACGGAAATCAACAACTAAATCATTATACCCAAAAAAAGTACCTCTTTCGGTTAGCATAACATTTTGATTGCCCGTGGATTGCACTTTTTTAGCGGCTTTCACCATAACATCAGCCGAAGCAAATTGACCTTTCTTAATATTCACAGTTTTACCAGTTTCTCCCGCTGCAATCAGAATATCTGTCTGACGGCATAGAAATGCAGGAATCTGCAAATAATCAACATAATTTGCTGCAATTTTTGCTTCTTCGGGGGAGTGAATATCTGTAAGAATCGGCATATCATATTTTTCTTTGATTTCTGCTAACCATTCGAGTGCTTTGATGTCGCCAAAACCTTCCACTGAATTTACACTTGTGCGATTTGCCTTGCGGTAAGATGCCTTGAAGATAACTTTTATATTTGCGTCTAAACTTATTGCCTTTAATTCACTTGCTACTTCGTGTAGCATTTCGCGGGATTCAGCTAAACAGGGCCCTGCAATAAAAAATATATTTTCCAAAATTATTTTCCTAATATTTTCCTAACAATAACTATTATAAAGATTTATCCTAAACAACAAGGAGGTTTTTGTAATCTACAAATATGGGATAAATAAGATTACCATTTCTTTGGAATAAAGTTGTCGGGCAAATCAAATTTCACTAAATCATCAGAAATAGAAATAAAATATATTCCTTTTTCATAGAGTTTTTCAATGTGTTTTTTGTCGTAATCAGTTGCTACAATTACCCCATAAATTGCTCTATTTGGAAAATCTTTATCATATTTACGAACCTTTTGTATTTGTTTAACCAATTGACTTATATCATCGCCACTATATTTACTTTTGATTTCAATTATATAAATTGCATCATCGGAAACTGCAAACATATCTATTTCAAAAGAATCGCCATTCATAAAAAATTTAAAATTAGGTGCTATTTTTTTACAATTAAATTTTCCTCTAAATAACTTTTCAAGTGAAGGAATAACAAGTGCCTCGTTAAAACGACCAAATTTATTTCCCAGATGTCCAATGTCCCTTGATACTTTATCTACTAATTTTTCAGTTTCCTTAAACCTCCTAGCTGTTTCTTGAAATTTTCTATCTGTTTCTTGAAACTTCCTATCTGTTTCTTGAAACTTCCTATCTGTTTCTTGAAATAATTTCTCGTTTAGTTCATAGGCTTTTTTCTGACTTTCACGAGTTTCTTTTATCAAATTTAATACTTGTTGATATGTTAGTACTTCTTGTTCCATTTTGACTTCTGTCTTTTGAAATTAAATAAACGAAGTATGCAATTTATTATTTTTGATAAGTTTAGAAGTTATTTGCTTCATAAACTATTATATTTGTTGATTTTCATTAAACTGTTGTATAGTGATAAACTATCTTTTTGGTTTTAGTATCCATTTCAATTATTGAATTTAATGGAACGGTGATTTGTTCTGAAATATGTCCAATTGGAACATTCATCATAATTGGAATATTAAGTGGCATCAGAATCTGTTCAAAAACTTCCAAAAGTGAATATCCATAATTTGGATAAAAAGCCTTGCGTTTTGTCAAGCCCGTGAATTGACCAATAATTATTCCTTTTAAATTGCTAAATTTCCCACTTAATTTTAATTGAGTAAGCATCCTATCAATTTTATAAGATTGCTCATTAATATCCTCGAAAAATAGGATCTTGCCATCTGTTTGAACTTCATACGGAGTGCCAAGCGAAGCAACAAGCATTGTTAAATTCCCGCCTACAATTGGTGCTTTTGCGTTTCCTTCAATCAGAATTTCTGAACTTGGAAGTGGAATTTCCAGATTTGTAGGATGATTAGCAAATGCTACTTGTCTGAAAATATTTGTCGTAAATTGCGAGAAAGACGAAACTCCAACTGGTCCGTGAAAAGTAACAATTTTTGCCTTTTCGGTAATTGCATTCAATAGAAATGTAAAATCGCTAAAACCCATATAAATTTTTGGATTTTTAGCAATTACATCAAAATCCAATTTATCTACCATACGCATCGCTCCATATCCACCACGCCCAGCAATTATTGCATCAATATCCTGGCGAGCAACTAATTCCATAAATTCTTCGGCTCTCGCTTGGTCTTCGTCTGCTAAATATCTTGCTTTATTTTGCTGATTCTTAATTATTTTTCCATATTCTACTTCCAAACCTAATGATTTCAACACTTTGGTTGCTTTGCTTACTTCCCACTGATTTGTTGTGCTTGATGGTGAGGCAAATGCTACTTTATTTCCCGGAGCAAGAAGTGGAGGAAATTTATAAGAAATTGGGGAATCAACTTGTAGTGAAGAAACTTGTTCAATTTGTGGATTTAAAATTGGCTTTAATATATTGTTTGTATCTTGATCTGCTTTTAAACTATCCAAAGGCATAGATAAACCTTTGGCTGTAAGAACAGTCATAAAACTTGTGCTAATTGCTATAAATTCTCTTCTTTTCAATCTAATTTTCCCGAAATGTAATTTCAATAAACTGCAAATTACGATATTCCATTTTTTTTTCGTAATTTTGTATGCAAATTTTAAGCCAAAATAGGACAGGTGCAGGAGTGGTTTAACTGGCACGCCTGGAAAGCGTGTGTACCGCAAGGTACCGAGGGTTCGAATCCCTCCCTTTCCGCTAATATTATGGAATTGATTTTCTATAATATTTTGTTAAATATTATACATTAACATTTCCTTTCTGATGGACTTATCCCTTGTGAATATATTAATTTTCCTAATTTTAGGTGCTGTTTCAGGATTATTTGCTGGAATGTTTGGTATAGGCGGCGGTATAATCATCGTCCCTTCTCTGACAATAATTTTTACTTCATTTGGCTTTGAATTAGGAGATGCAATCAGAAGTGCAATGGCAAGTTCGATGACAAATATGATTTTTGTTTCAATTTCTTCATTTTATTCAAATTATAAATTGAATTATGTGAATAAGGAAGCATTCATTAAGGCGATGCCCGCTGTATTATTTGGTACTATTTTAGGTTTGCTGGTTGCCAAAATTATTGACGAGAAAATATTGAGTGTGATATTTGGTATTGTTATGGCTGCTACTGCTATCAAAATGATTATCGAAAATATGATAAATCAAAAATCCAAAATAACAGAGATCCAGCCTATTTCTCGTCCACTTATTTACCAACTTGTGTTTGCTGGAATTGGTGTTCTCGGGGGTTTGACGGGTTTGGGTGGTGGTTTTGTGTCGGTGCCCTATTTATCAAATTACTTTATGCCAATAAAACCGGCTACGGGTACTTCTTCGGGTTTAACACTAACAATATCGATTGTCGGCACTTTGTTTTATTTGCTTTCGGGGAGTGGCGATTTTAGTCAAACATTTTTTATTGGATATGTTTTTTGGCTTGGTGTATTAATTATGCTACCTTCTTCGATGCTTTTTGCTAATTTGGGCGCAAATTTGAAGAAGAAAATGCAAGATAAACAACTCATTTTCGTTTTCTCTTTTTTATTAATTTTAGTTTCAATAAAAATGATGTTCCCAAATATTTTTGATTTTATTTGGCAATAAAAAAGGATATAATTATGGAAAATACAGCAACAGACATAAAAATTTGCACATCTACTAATCCAATGGATTATGATATTTTAATCCGCAAATGGGGATTGGATAACTATGCTTCTTATTGTCCTCAATTAAACTTGATTCTTCACGGTAACGAACACGAACAAGTAGAAAACGCTATGGCAATGAAAATTGAAGAGCACATTTTAATATTACAATCAAGTAACTCATTGAATTAGTATGACCTTTCAGTCAGTTATGTGCCACTGGTTTTATAGGATTGCAATTTACTTTGCAGTCCTATTTTTGTTAGTTTTGGGCTTGACCTATTCGCCAGTTGCATTAAGTAGCCTCTATGGAAAATCAGATTTTGCCCAAGTCTTCTCATATTTATTCAATTTTGTAATTTTTATTTCTCCTATTTTTCTTATTGAATTTCTTTGCAAACATTCAGTAATAAAATTTCTTGGTTTAGATTTTACCGCACGCACACCAATTTTCTTTCTCAAATCATTGTTGTTTGTAATAATTCCATTTGCAATTATTACCATAGTTTATTATTCGTTAGGGAAAAGTGATATTATCATTAACGAGCCATCTTCAAAATCAATAATTTTGGCTTCAATCATATTAATGATAATCGCAATTCAAGAAGAAATATTTTTCAGAAGTTTTTTAATTAATTCACTTCACTTCAAATTCAATGAGAAGATTTCCATTCTAATTTCGGCAGTTACATTTTCGCTGCTTCATCTTGGGAATGCTTCTTCATCGATGTTAAGCACAACCAACACATTTCTTGCAGGCATATTGCTTGGATTAATGTATCTACGGACAATGAATTTGTGGTATCCGATTTTCTTTCATTTTTTTTGGAATTTCGGGCAAGCACTTCTATTAAATTCAAATATAAGTGGCGTTGAAAGTAATATTTCTTTGTTCAATTACGAAAAAATGGATTTGCCAAAATATCTTACTGGCGGTTTCTATGGATTTGAAAACACTATTGTAAGCACTTTCATTCTCCTCGTTTTAATATTTGCTGTTAGTAAATATGAAACATTGAAGTCAAAAAATTCGTCTTATTACAATGGAATAAAGAATAAAATGATTAAAGCAACAAATAAAAATGAACCCCAAGCAAAAAAATAAAATAAATATTCTAACATTAGTAATTCTTACTATCAGTTTTGTATTTTTATCAAGTGTGAACACCAAAGCACAATGGGCGATAATGTACCGCGATGCTGATAGTTTGATTTTAGCGGGAGCGGACTATATCTACAATCTGGAATTCGAGAAAGCAGAAGCATTATTCCAAGAAGTGCAAAGAAAATATCCAGTGCATCCCGCAGGTTATTTTTTAGATGCGATGATAGAATGGTGGAAAATTTCTTTAAATTCCGAAGACTATTCAAATGATGCATTATTCAAAAAGAAAATTGAAAAAGTAGTGCAAATTTCCGATAAAATTTTAGATACTAATAATTTTGATATTAATGCACTATTCTTCAAAGGTGGAGCTATAGGCTACCGTGCTCGGTATTACACAATTCGTGATGAGTGGTTTAATGCCGTACAAGATGCTAAAGAAGCCTACGACATATTGCAGAAATGCCAACAATTAGCGCCATTTAATCACGATATTATGCTTGGCACGGGGCTGTATAATTATCTATCCAAAAAATTGCCCGATGAATATCCAATAATCAAACCTTTGATGTATTTTCTCCCGAATGGCGATACACGATTAGGCTTATTCCAATTGAGAGCAGCAGCCCGACATTCTCGATACGCATCTGTTGAAGCAAAAGTAGCACTTTTGCAAATTTACTATACTTTTGAAAATAATAATTACGAAGCCTTGCAAATTGCTCAAGAATTATCCACAAAATATCCTCAAAACACATATTTTCAAAGATATTTAGGACGCTGCCAAGTTCGACTGGGAATGACTCAAGATTACGAGAAAACTTGGAGAAATGTGTTGAAGGGATATGTCAACAAGGCACCGGGTTATAATGCAATTACCGCACGCGAGGCAACATATTATATTGGTGTTGCTTTGATGAATCAACAAAAATGGTCTGAAGCGGTAAATTACTTTAAGAAAAGTTTAGAAGGTTCCAGAAAAATCGACAAGAAACCTTCGGGTTTTCAAGTATATACATTGCTAAAATTGGGCAATTGTTATGATGCTTTAAACAAAAGAAATGAAGCAAAAAAGTACTATAAACAAGTTCTTGACATCTCGGAATGGAACGATTCTCACAAAACTGCAAAAAAATATATACAAAGTGCATATAAACCTTAAATAAAATTGCATTTATTTGAAAAAAAATTCTTATTTTTACTTTTTAATAATTGTGCATTTTGATGGCAGTTTTAGACAGACTATTAGAAACGCAAGAATTTGCAACTTTACCTCCCGTAGCGGCGAGGGTTCTGCACTTGCTTGAATATGAAAATATTGATATTCGCGATATTTCACGCGTAATTGAAACAGATGCATCTCTAACTTTGAAATTGCTTAGAGTTGCTAATTCTCCTTTATATGCTACTCGAAGTGAAGTAAATACAGTTCACCAAGCAATTATCAACTTGGGACTGAATAGATTAACTAATATTGTGCTTGGTGTTTCTATTTTTTCAAAATTTTTACTTGCAAATAAAAATTTATCTCCAAAATTGATTGAAAGATTCTGGTGGCACTCTTCTTGCACTGGAATGGTTGCAAAATCGCTTGCAATGAAGATAAAAAGATTCTACAAAGAATATGAATTTATCGGCGGTTTGCTACACGAAATCGGCAAATTAGCAATGTTGCAATATGATTCTGCAAAATATATGGAAGTTATCAATTTGATTGATAACGAAAACTATGCCGATATTGATGCCGAAATTAAAGTTTTCGAGGTCTCGCACGTTCAAGTTGGCGAAGCAATTGCAAAATTATGGAAGTTGCCCAACGAATTGACTGATGTTATTGCCTACCACCATACACCAGATTTGTCTCCCAAAAACAATGAATTAATTTCTGCTGTTAGATTTGCTGATTTATTAGCAGAAATGTGGGACGCAGGTTTCCACGAGGGATTGAGAATATTGGATTTAGAGAAGTCTACGCCTTGGGAAATTCTCACAAGCAAAGTGCCGGAATTAAAAGAATTAGATTTGGAAGTATTTACTTTTGAATTGGAACAAGACTTCAAAAATTCCGCAATGTTCTTGAATTTGATTTCATCGTAGAATATTTTTTCCTTATGGATATTCTGTCCAATTTGACCATTGCTTTTTTTGGTCTTGCACTCTAATTTTAAATTTAAAATCTTTGTTGCTGTCGTTGGGCGTTATTTCGAATATTTGTGTATAAATCAAATTATCTTTATTGCTTGAGGCTTGTCCGAGCAATTCTTTGTAATTTGCATTGCCACTTATTTCCACTGATTTGACGTAATTTTCTCTGCCGTTAATGCTACCAAAAGTATTCACAACCATTCTTAATTTGTTATTGCTTATAGTTTGAATTTTCACAATTTGTGGAACTGGGAATGGCTTTACATAAATATTATAGGTCTTGCCATATAATTTGCCATTGATATAACGCTCAAAGTAAATTGTTTTATTGGTATATGTTTCGTCTACCGAAAAATTGAACGGAGCAATATTGCTTGATGAATACAGCACTTTCTCGTCTGCAAAAATCTTAACAAAATAAGATTTATTGTTCAACTCAGGAAAATTTGGGTCAATTTTATACTTCTGATTTGGTTGAATTTGAGAGGAATAAATTGGCTCCATAATTGGCATTGGACTTATAATGAATTCATCTTCGTACGAGGCGCCGTCATTCTTTCGAGTTAATTTCACTTTTACTTTAGATTGACCAAATTGAGGAGTTTTGCCCGCAAGAGTAATGGAATTATTTGAAATTGATTTAATATAAACGCTGCCAAGATTATTTTCGGGTGAATTAGAAATACTAATGTTAGGTTTATGGCTTAATTCCGTATTTAAATTCACTCCAAATACATTTAATTTATTTTCCCATTCTTCGGTTGTTAGACTTTTTACCTTTCTTTCGGTAAAATCTAAATAAATATCGGAATAATTCTGCACAAATAAACTATTGAAAATCGAATCAGTGTTGTTTGTAGCGGTGTCTGTGAGTGCTACAAAGTAAGGCATTCCACTTTGTTGGTCATAATAACTTACAATCAAACTAAATTGCGTTTGTGCTTCCATATTAACTAATTTTGTGCGATTGCCATCTTTGACCCGCACCAATGCTTTGGCTTTGGCTTTTACATCTAAAATGTAATTTCGCTTATCCAAAATTGGTGGATGCCACCAAAAAGCAAAAGCCGAAATGTCGGGAACTTCTCTGAATTTTATGAAATTAAATGAATTTTCGGAATTATCAATATTGATAAATTGCCCCAATTTCTTGTTTATAATTTGAAATGAAATATCAATCGAACTAACATCGCCAGTGTAATAAATCAAATTTAACGAATCCAAACTCATCACTTTTGAGCCACTGCTATCCAAAGTGATTTTGGCATTCAAAATTGTTTTGTCGGGATATATTTTAAAAATATTATAGTTTGTGCTGGATTGATCAGTAGTTTGGACATTTTTCTGTTCCAAATCGGGTATCAACAGCACCAAGGCAGCCAAATACAAAATGAAGTAAATTTCTATTGTTTTTTTGCTATTTTGCGGCTTTTTCATCGATTAGTTTACTTGTTAGAAATTCTTGAACTTGCTTTTTAACTTCAAATTCAATGTTGGAACTTTGAATTACTGATAATTGTTTGTTTAATGATTCAATGTGTTGCTCAAAACTTGATAATTGCTGGTTTGTTGATTGCATTACTTGCAACATTTCATCATTTGGCGAAGCCAATTTGCTAAAATTCTTGGTTAATTCTGATAATTGATTAATCATCATTTTCTGGCTTTGATGAATTTCTGCTAAATTTTGATTGATATAACCTAATTTTAATGAAGCATCTGCAAAATCACGGGCAATTTCGCCGATTTCATTTATCAATTCTTCGCTATCGGCACTTGTGGATTGAGAACCTTGTATTTCTTCTATCAAGTCATCTTTTGGACTAAATAATAAAAATATAAACATCATTATCAATAGCGAGGCTTCCAAAGCAAAGCCCATAATCACTGTTGTATCACTAATTAAATTGCTGAATTTCCTAAGCCCAACTAATAATAAAAGAATCGCCGCTCCAAAATAAACTAATGCGTTGAGAACAGTGAAATAATAGCGAATAAACACTTCCTCTATCCAAAGAAAAGTGCCTTTTATCACACCTAAAGAATAAGAAATATCAACATCAATTTCTAAATATTTGTGGAGATTGTTTTTATTAACTATAATTCTCCACATAATAAAAAGCATACTAAAACTATTAATTGTTTTTTGAAACTTCAATTCAAAGTAAATTTGTTTGAGGAGTTTACGCCCTTCAATTGTTTCAAAAGAAGTAATTTGCATATTAAACCAAAATTTAGTTTATTAGCATTAGCAAATTTCTAAAAAGAATTTGCAAATACTAAAACATAAAAATATCAAATTAAGAAAAAAAATTGATTTTCTGATAATTTTCTGATAGAATTTGATAATTATTTTCTGAAATTTTCGTAATTTTGTATTTAGTTCAGTTCTTAAATTAAAATAAATAGAGAAATTATGGTTGTTGGCAAAAAGAAAAAGATAAGACGTGCTAAGTATATACTCTTGTATTCACCTTTCTTTATGAAAGAAACAAAACACGAACTTATCGGTGAACCAATTGAAGGTCCAAACGGGCGTCAACAATGGGCAAGATGTACCAAAAGTCGCCACACTCAACTTGTTAACTTAGATACAATCGAATCGCAAGTAGATAATTC
This sequence comes from Chloroherpeton thalassium, assembly GCA_020722095.1. Taxonomy (GTDB): domain Bacteria; phylum Bacteroidota; class Ignavibacteria; order Kapaibacteriales; family UBA2268; genus GWF2-33-9. The sequence continues at coordinate 2,597 of DYLM01000008.1, read as the reverse complement.
CCAAGCAGTTGTACATATATCTCGTGAAGATGCCAAAAAATACTCTCCACAATTAGAATACGAAGTTGGAGATATTATTTTTCACGCAGTATGGGACGATGTGGGAGTTGTTAGATCCAAAGAAACATTGAGCGATGGGAAAAGAGCAATTATTGTACATTTTGAGAAGAACAGCGAAAAACATTTAGTAGAAAATTTAAAATAGCCAAGAAATCAGACAAAAAAATCAATTAGATCAGAAAAAGGAGGTGAAAGTTAGTGATCGGAGTTACTTTACAATCAAATGAAAATATTGACAGAGCGTTAAAACGTTTTAAGAAAAAGTATGAACGTAGCGGTATTTTGCGTGAATTCAAGAAAAGAACAGCGTATACAAAACCAAGTGTAGAAAACAGACTCATCAGAACTAAAGCTGCACGCCGTTATAGATTCCATAACGAACACAACTAATCCTTTTTAAATAAAAAAGACGAAAAAAAACTGCCTCAATCGGGGCAGTTTTTTTGTTTGTAGTAACTTTTGAATGACAATTCTAATTTAATTTTGGTATAAATCCCTATCCTTCTCATCTCTAATGAAAGTTGGGTCTACTCCTTTTGCAATACCAAATAAATTCAAGAAATTATTTTTAGTTATAATTTTAATTATTCCATTTTCATTCACTAAAAAAACACTTTGACCAGGTTTTATATGCATTTCACTTCTCAATGAATCTGGAATTTCTATTCTATAATCACTCGACACAATAACTTGTTCCATATCAACCTCATAAATGGTAATAATTTGAATAAAACGTTTTTTTCAATTATGATATTGTAAAATAATTAACTTGAAATTTGAAGAAATCACAATGTTTTTACTTACTAAATGTAAAATTCAATAATTTGTAAATAAGTCGGGCAACTGTCAAATTAGTATGATGAATACCCTCGACTGGTGCTAATTCCACTACATCAAATCCTACAATCTTCTTGCCTTGCTTCCTAATTTCTTTAAATATATTCAAAGCATCACTATAAAGCAAGCCATCGGGCTCGGGAGTTCCTGTTGTTGGCATAATCGATGGATCAAAAGCATCTACATCAAAAGTAATATAAACTTCATTCTGCAAAGTATCTACCAAACTTTTTACCCAATTTTCGCCATATTTACCATTGCGGATACCAGAAGCATAAAATGTATTAATGTGATTTTCTTTGATAAATTGTGATTCTTCGATGCACTGGGCACGAATCCCAACTTGCGTGATATGTTTATTTGGCACAAATTCGGCAACTCTTGCCATAATCGAGGCGTGCGAATAGAGTGAATCTTGATATGAATGGCGCAAATCGGAATGTGCATCAAATTGCAAAACCGACATATTTGGATATTTCTCAAAATGTGCTTTGATTGGTGCAGTAGAAATGGTGTGTTCGCCACCCAAAGTAACCACAAACTTACCTAAATCGAGCAATTCTTTCACTTGATTGTAAATTAAATCCAAAGCATCTGCATCTACTTTGTCCTCAAAGTTAATTGGTTCAAGTGTGGCGATGCCTAAATCAAAACACAACTCACTATCAAATTCATCGTCATAGAATTCTACTTGAGATGAGGCTTCAAGAATAGCTTCTGGTCCGTAAGCTGCACCACTACCATAACTCACTGTGTGTTCATAAGGAGCTGATACAATCGCTATTTTTGAATCCTCAAAATTTGAATATTTTTCCTCAATTGCTAAAAAATTTCTACTTTCATCAAAAGTTTTCACAATTTATTCCTGTTTAAATAAATTAACGATGTATCAAATGTAATATTTTTTATTTCAGCTCGCGCTTGCGGTGGGCTTTGCGTTCAAGCTCCTCCACCCTGCCTACGCCTGAATTATTTGCAAAATTGGTTTTGAGCAAAAATGAAATTTATAAATTTAAGGTCGAAATATAATTCCTTAATTTTGATACTCTTCTTTTCATTGTAAGTATCGAACTTTTTTGGGTAATTGCTTCATCAATTGAATCCAGCATCAACTCGATATTTAGTTTTTCCTTTGCTAAATAATACTTAACTTGAAATTCAGGATTTTTTAGAAGTTCATTTCTATATTTTTCATAATTAGTTTCCATTTTATTCCTCCTGATATTTTTTAATTTTAATTGCTTTTTTGATTTCAGATAATGGAACTTTTTCGGTCTTCTTTGTAAAACCATTAGTAAAAACAATTACTTTATCTTTCTCATAAAAGTATAATGAACGAGAAATCTTGTTTTGGTGTTTAACTCTTATTTCAAAAATGCCATCCACAAGGTATTTAGACAATTTAATGGGGATTTTATTGTTACTATTTTTTAGTTCCAAAAATTTATCAATAGCTGCTAATACTTCTGCCTTCTCATTAATGCTAATTGATTTGAGAAAATCTAAAAACGGAATATTCCCATTATACTTTGCAAATTTTGCTTTATACATATTTCAAAATTACGAAAAAAAATCTTTTCATCTCTCTCTTGCGGTGGGCTTTGGGTTCACGCTCCTCCACCAACCGATGTCCGAATTATAGTCGCGGAATTAGGTAGTGTATGACTTTCCTGTTATGCCAAATTCATTGTCCATTTCCA
>DYLM01000169.1 GCA_020722095.1 Chloroherpeton thalassium | reverse complement strand
CGTAATTCATTATCTTATAATTTGCAAATTTGATAATTTGAAAATGCAGGATCAAATAATCATAGCCCACGAATTTATTCGTGGGAAAATGGATTCCCGTTTGCACGGGAATGACAATTTTGAACATTTTCAGAATTATGAGACAGCCTCAAGAAAGGGGGAGGAAAAAGGATAATTTAATAAGAACCTCCCCCTTGCCCCCTCCGTGAGGGGGAATAAAAGGTTCTCCCCCTCTCCAGAATGGAGAGGGGGTTGGGGGTGAGGACGAGGACTGGGGGGTGAGGACATTTAGAAATAAGATAAAATAATATTAAATAAAATTAAAAAAGTTAAGTAATAATGATAGATACGCATTCACATTTATTTTCGGAGGATTTCGATAACGATAGAAACGAAGTCCTTGAAAATGCTTTTGATAGTGGCGTAAAAGTGATTTTGATGCCTGCTATTGAACCCAAAACATTTGATAAAGTGATAGAAACTGCCGAACTTGACCATCGTCTATATTGCTCGATGGGAGTGCATCCGCATAATGCACAAGAATATAATCAAGAAGTTGAGGAAACGATTATTAGCAATCTTGCAAATCCAAAAGTGAAAGCAATTGGCGAAATTGGCTTGGATTATTATTATGATTTTGCACCCAAAGAAATTCAAAAAGAAGTATTTATCCAACAAATTCGATTAGCAAAAAAATTTAACTTACCTGTAATCGTTCATAATCGTGAATCAGATATTGATTTAATGCAAATTTTACGGCAGGAGCAATCCACTGAATTAACGGGAGTACTCCATTGCTTTTCGGGCGATACCAAAATGATGCAAGAAGCAATAGAAATGGGTTTCAATGTATCTTTTACGGGCAATATTACTTTCAAAAAGGCGCACGACTTGCGAGAAGTAGTAAAAAATGCTCCGATTGAGCACATTATGTTGGAAACAGATGCCCCATATTTAGCACCAGTGCCAATGCGTGGCAAGCGAAATGAACCAAAATACTTAATTAAAATTGCTGAAAAAATTGCAGAAATCAAATCACTAAATATCAATGAGGTAATTGAAATGACATCTAATAATGCAAAAAAATTATTTAATTTGTTATCATTAACTTTATTTTTTGTTCTTACCTTTTTATTAACAAATAACCAATTAGCATATTCTAAAGATGAAGATACACAAGACGAAGAAATTATTGATGATGGCAATCCATATCCAAAATTGATTGGTATTGGTTTTACATCAGGATTGAATACAATCGTAGATACATATTTACCTGAAGGACAAGATATTTCTTATGATGGTTTGTTTGCAATGGGGGGAAGTATCACTGGCTATCCATTAGATTTCTTGTTTTTGCAAGCAACTTATTTAAATTGGACAAATATTAAACCTTACGAAGACACAAAAGTACTTCCCAAATATTTAGACCCCGAAAAAGGTCAATTATATGAATTTTCTTTTGGGGTAATACCAAATCCACATAGCAAGATGAATTTCTTCGTTTTGTCGGGAGTTTCTTTTTACCATCGCGAGTACACACAATATGATTGGATTACAGATCCAAATGGCATCAAGTTATATTTGAGTGATGACAAAATGGGCATATTGGCTGGTTTAGGTTTTATTGCAAATATTCCAATTCAAGGAGCCGGCGTATTTACAATAAATGCAGAATGGAGACTGAATTTCTTAACTGAACATTCTACATTGCCTGTTAATCCTCGATTAGCCCCAACCGACCCTAATTATTCAAAAAGCACAGAATTTTCTACATTTTTCTCAGTCCCCAGAGCAACAATATTATGGTATCCACCATTTAGCGAGTGGTTTTAATTTTTAATTATATAATGATTGATTTTTTTACAAAATATGGAAAAACTAATTAAAGAAT
>DYLM01000059.1 GCA_020722095.1 Chloroherpeton thalassium | reverse complement strand
TTTATTCCCCCTCTTTGAGGGGTTAGGGGGAGGTTCTATTATAATTTCACCTTTATTCCCCTCTCTCCAGAATGGAGAGGGGGGTTAGGGGGGTGAGGAAAATTTTATTTCACTACATTAATTAAATTACTACGAGTTGAATTATTATTTTTAATTACAACATAATATGCACCGCTTGGCAAAGCATTTGTATTGATTTGAATATTGTGAATACCTTCGGATAAAATACCATCAAAGGAATTAGCAACAATATTACCTAATAAATCAGTAACGTAAACTTGCACATTACCAGTTGAATTTGTCGAGATGGAAACCGTAGCTTCTGTGCTTGCTGGGTTTGGATAGATTGAATTTATTGAGCTATATTCAGTTTTATTTTCAACAGAATTAATACCCGATAAATCAACAACTGTATAAAGAACCCATTGCTTACGCAAGTATTGGCGGAAAGCAGTATAATAATTATCAGATTCATCATAAATTGTATGCAAACCAAGAATTGGCACTTCACTGGTTGATGGAACTATTTCGGGAATATGAGTATCGCGAATCATCAATTGGTCATTTGTTATATTTACTGGGTCAGACCAACTTTGATCGGCAACATTAAATATTGCTACCCAAATATCATTCCCTGTGTATTGATATGTTGAGTCAGTTACCCAATTTACCCCATTCAAATCAATCCATTTTGCAATTAATTTAGATTCGTCTGCTGTTTTGCTGATTTCTATTTCGATGTCAGCACTGCTAGCAACCTGACTTCCATCATCATTCAAGAAAGTACCCCAAAGACCTTCTACATCTGCTAACTTATTAATTGTCCATGTTTGAGTGGCAGCTTCGTATTTAATAGCAACTACCTGATGAATCATATCATAAGTTGCTTTTGTGGAGGAATATTCTTGGAAATAACCAGCAAAATAAACATCGCCATTATCTAAAACTGTGAAATCTTTGGAATAATAGCCAATACCGCAAGATTCTGGGTCTATACCAAGAGATGCACCATAATCTTTGACTACACTTGGCGGCATAATTGTAAAATCTGACCAAGTATTGCCCGCATCATTTGAAACAGAAAATCCAAATTTTGCTGCTTGCACTTCGGGGTCTACAACAAAATTGCCGTGAACGCCCATATACCATTCACCATTGTTTCTGATACGCAAACCAACTAATTCGTTTGGTCGTGATTTAACATCATCAACTGGATAGAATTTATCCGAAGCCCATTGTGCTGGAATTCCAGTTGTTGCTTCATTCAATTCTACTGTGCGGCGATAACCAATATTTCCATTATCAGTTAAGCTACCTGGAACTGGAGTTACTGCATTAGCAGCGAAAATTGCGAATTCACCATCGCTAACATTGGCAGCTATTGCAGCATCAGACACCCCCCAATCATAGTTTACTCCATTATTCTTACATTTGTCTGTCCAAGTGTTTGCTTGTCCAATACTTTCGGAATATACGCCTGTGATATAACCATTCCAAGTGCCAGCAGCTTCGTAAACTAATGATGAAGTATATACAACTGCATATTCACCCATATAATCAAAAAATGCCATTGATGGATAGCGAGCGCCACCATTTTGATCGAAATATTGATCATATAATAGATATGGTTCTGACCAAGTTTGTCCCAAATTATCTGATAATCTTAAGAATAAATTATCTTTAGTATTGTCTTTATTTGCGTCAGCTTCGTCTGGGTTCATATAGCCACGTTTTACTGTGCCCAACATATTGTATTCAGGTGAGTAAACAAAAGGGGTTGTATTTCTTGTGTGATAAGATAGTGAGTTAGCAAGTGAATCTATCTTGTAGAAAACCACTTCGCCTTCTTGAATTTTGTTTTTTGAAACCTTTTGGTAAAGATTTTCGTAATTACCTGTGTAGCCAACACAAACAGGCATCTTAACTTGTGCATTTTTGCTTGGCATTGGCTCGTCTGTAATCTTTGCTTGCATTGGCAAAGCAATGATTATTGCTACCAATAATAGACTGAAAAAACGGTAGTATTTTTTCATTATATACTCCTATAAAATTTATTTAACAACTTGTTAATTTTCAAAACATTAAAATTAAGAAATCTTTACTAAATAAAGAAATTTTCCTTAAATTTAAAATGCAAAATTTAGCCCATAAATCAGTGATAATGTTGAATTTACTTCTTTTTTAGTGGCTGCATTAAATTTACCATTAAAAATCCTTGCGTCACTTCCAACAGTTACATTAACATTTTTGAATAATTTATAATTAATCATAAACTTCAATGATGAGTATGCTCCCACATCAGTTGCGCCCAAAGTTAATCGGGAACTCAAAGCATAGTTCTCGCCTTTTAGATAATCTAATTCGTAGAAAACACCAACCCAAAACAATCTTTCCAATTGTGTTTCAATATTTTCAATTCTTATTAATACTGGATTTTCATCAAAATCTTCTTTACTTAATAATTTGGAACTTGTTGTTTTGCCATTTTTAATTTCAACATATTTCATAACTTTGGAATTAAATTCAGAATATCCTGTTTCCAATCCAATTTTATTAAAATCGTCAATTTTTGATGCAAAACTTTGTGTAAATGAGTTAATAAAAGTTTTATTTTTATCCACTCCAAAATTAAACAAATCTGTTCCTACTATTGTTTTTAATTCAATATCAGCAAAATTACCCGAAAAGTTAATTGATTGGTCAAATGGCAAATAATCAACGGATGAATTTCTTTTATCAATTCTAGAACTATTCCCGTAATTATTATTATAATTTGAATTTACCGAATAATTGCTAAAACCATTCTCATATTTTGCATTTGATTTGCCGTACTTTTCACTTTTATTGCGTAAATCATATTCGCCAGAATTATTTGAACTTATTGTTGTGATGTTATTGCCTAATGTTTCGATATAATTTTGATTTGCTCCTTCTTCAATTATATTAGTCATAGCATTTGATGCAGTTGTAGGCGAATTAGTAATAATTTTTTCTGTTGAAATTACATTATTTTCTGAAGCAATTTCCGTTGGAACATTACTCGAAATGTTTTGACTTTTATTATCTGAATTTGTTGAATTTTTAGTGATTGCAAAGATGTTTTTTGTAACTTTTTTTGCTAAATTTTTGGCTTTTACGGTAACATTAATATTATCACTAACTTGATTAGTTTTAGATTGATTGATTGTTTCATTCTTATTTGAAGAGAAAACTTTATTCAAATTCAAAAATGGATTCTCGATATTCGAAACAAAAATTGAAATAAATAAGGCAATTAAAGCAGGCACAAGCACAAATCTCTGTGTGTAACGGGCATTTAACTCTTTGCGAATTTGTCGTACTTGCTGGTCGACGGCCAATTTAGTTTGAATGTTATTTCCCACTTCGTTCAGAAAATCATCGGGAAATTCAATTTCCTCATTCAATTTATTAATATTATAATCGATTTCCAAGAATGTTTGGAAATCCTCATTAAAATCTTTATCTTCGGTTAATTGCTCGCGAAGAATTTGATCTTCCTCGCGGGAAATTTCCCCATCTAAATACCTAAAAAGTAAATTATGCTGTTTCATTTAGTTCCTTCACCAATGGTTTTAACAACTCTTTTAGTCTTAATCTTGCTCGGTGCACTCGAATTTTGGCTAACGACAGCTCAATTCCAAGTACATCTGCAACTTCCTGATATGTCAAGTCTTCCATATCTCGCAAAATAAAAGCTTCGCGATGAGCATAAGGCAATTTTGCAACTTGCTCTTCGATTTGCTCTTTAATTCCAATATCGATATGCTTTCGTGGAGTAAATCCAAAATTCATATCATTTATCGAAACATTATTCTTGCGTTTACGAATATGTGTGATGCAAGTATTCCGTGCGGTGGCATAAAGCCAACTTTGGAAATTAATCCCATCAAAAGACTCGTGATATTCATAAATTTTGATAAAAGTATCTTGGAAAGCATCTTTTGCAGCAGCCGAGTCGTTCAAAATTCGCAGGCAAAAGCGATAAATCTTCTTGTTGTAAAGTTTATACAAGAAATTGAAAGCCTCTGGATCGCCTTTGCTGAACTTTTTGGCAGCCTCTGCTATGCTCTCTTTGTCAATATTTTTCTTATCAAAATTCATTTTCTTCATTAAGACTTATTATTAATACATTCCAAGCCACAAATAAGTTACAAAATTAACCAAATTTTTATTCAATTAATATCAGAACTTAAAAAATAGTCATTTGCGTGCAAACGGAAACCCACAATTCAATTTGAAAATTTGGAAATATTATGTAGGTGTTAGGTATTGGGTGTTAGGAGTGAATTATATCTAATCAAAAACTTATCCTCATTATTAACCTTAGTAGAAATAATTCCCATTTTTAAACACAAAACCTTATAACCTTTTTTAATTCAAAAAAATAGGAAATAAGGTCGTTATGTTTAGTTTAGTTCATTTTTTTCTACTAAGGTTATTAGATTAAATAAGGTTTTAAAATGTTTTTATCAGAACCTCCCCCTTTTATTCCCCCTCCGTGATGGGGATTTAGGGGGAGGATATATTTTCCCGTTTGCACGGGAATGACAATTTTGAAATATTATGGGATTTATGAGACAGCCTCTGAAATTTATAATGAACCTTCCGAAGGTTTGAAACCTTCGGAAGGTTTTTATTTTGTTTTTTATTAGAGCCTCCCCCTTTTATTCCCCCTCCGTGAGGGGGATTTGTCATTCCAATTCCCCCCTCTCCATTCTGGAGTGGGGGCTGGGGGGTTGAGGACAAGAATTTATATTAACTTTATAATACTTCTTGGATTGCTTGCTTGATGCGGCGGAAGCTTTCTTCTATATCATCATCTAAACCAACAGAGAAACGCACCAAGCCAGGCGACATTCCCATTGCATCTTGCTCTTCTTGTGGTATCTCGCTTGATGTGCTGGAGCCAGGCGAACTGAATAAAGTCTTGTAAAACCCTAAACTTACAGCAAAATATCCAACCTTCAATTCTTGCATTCTTTCCATAATTTTCTTTGCATTTTCGGCAGTGCCCGCATCAAATGCAATTATTCCGCTAAATCCATAATTAGGGTTCATTAACGATTTCATCAATTCGTGTTGTGGGTGGCTGGGCAATCCTGGATAGAAAACTCGCAATCCCATTTTTTCAAGATTTTGAGCAACATACATTGCATTACTGCTATGTTGCTTCATTCTTACATGCAAAGTGTGCATATTTTTCATAATCATTGAGGCTCGAATTGGGTCTAAAACAGGACCTAAAAGCATCGCAGCACCATCATTTACACTCTTCAAACTGGAGATAAAAGAATGGTCGCCACATACAGCACCCGCAACAGCGTCATTCATACCATTAATGAATTTTGTTAAACTATAAACAACCACATGGGCACCTAATTTCTTGGGGGAAATAACCATTGGACTAAATGTATTATCTACTACTAATGTAAGATTATGTTCCTCTGCAATTTTCCTTAATTCAGGCAAATTAGCTACTTCCAATAGTGGATTGGAAATACTTTCGCAATAAAGAACCTTAGTATTTTCATTGATTAAACTTTTAATAAGTTCTAAATTAGTAATGTCCACAAAATGAGTTTTCACGCCAAACTGTGGGAAAAAGTTTTTTAGGAACGCATAAGTACCTCCATAAATAGTTCTGCTGGAAATTATCTCATCGCCTTGCTTAGCAAGTTGCATCAAAGCAGAAGTGATTGCTCCCATACCGCTACCCATAACTTGAGCATCTTCGGTGCCCTCCAATTGAGCTAAGGATTGGCTTAAAAAATGACCAGATGGATTTAGATGACGAGAATAAAGGAAGCAACCTTCAATTTCGGCACTAAAAAGTTCGGTCATTTTGTCTGCGGTCATAAATGTAAAGGTTGCACCATCAGAAATTGATGGATTAACTTCACCAAATTCACCAAATACTTGATAATCTTGGATTCTTCTTGCTGGATTTTCGGTCATAATATACCTTTTTTGATTTTATTGATAAATATTCAAAATATTTTGGACTTTTTTTCGATAAATTAATTTTTTACAAAAATATTTCTTAACTTTATAAATTGCAAAATAACAAAATTAAAAATATTATTGGAGAATAGATTGGAAAATTTGCATTATTTAGATAAAAAAAATGAAAATAATTCTTTGTGGGATCTGATAGAGCCAAAAGAACTCAATATTGATGATACTGATGTTGGCAAAATAGAGAGCGAAATTGATAGATTAGAGAAAGAATTAAATGATTTTCAAGCACGGATTGACCAAGAAATTGCCTTAACCGAGAAGATTACCGAAACAATTAAGGCGCGAGCTATCAATCCCACAGATATGAATGTTATGCGTGATATTGAATTGCAGTGGCGGACAACACATTCAAATGTAGAAAATATCCAAAGAATGATGCAGCCGAGAATTGATAAAATTCAAAAGCTAAGAGAAAAAATGGTGCAGGAGCAGAAAAATCTAATCCTTCGCCTTCAAAACGAATGCTATGATATGGTTGCAATGGGTATTACGAATATCAACGAGGGTATGGAACATATAAAAAATGCTTTAAGCCATATTTTTCAATCTCAAAAAACATTAATTGAAATTGAAAAAATGAAGTCTGAACAACCTCGCCAGCCAATTTTACCTAATCCTGTAGACTTTTACGATGTATTTGAACAAGTTATGAACAATTATATAGATTATTTAAATCAAAGCATAAAGAAATAGAAAAATAAATAGAAAAATAAATTGTTCCAACGATAAAAACTTAACTATGGATTTACAGGTGTGAATGAAAATGTTATATTTTTTGCAAATTACATTTATTCCATCTTGCCAGCAGCAACCGAAATTATCGGAATTTTGGACTCGTCCGTAGCGTCTATTTTATTGATATTAATCACTTCGTCTTTTCCCGCACTTGGCGACACTATATTTCGGGTAGCTAATTGTTTTTCACGTTTTCGACCTTCGGAATTCTTTGCAAATATACTTTCCTTACCCGTAAGAATATAAATTGGATTAAATCCACGATAATACAAATCTACTAATAGCGATAAAGGAATGGAAGCTCGCCCTAACTCGTAATTTAGAATTTTATCAGTAGTCTCACCAAAAATAAATGCGAATTGCTCGGCGGATAATTTACCGCCTTCATTGAAAATCTTGCGGACTTGACGTAGCCGTAATCCCATATCACGTTTTAAGTTATTATCTATTGCCATATTTGTTCCCAAAAATAATGTGGAAAAATAATTCTAAATAATGTGAATAAAATCTGAATATTTTACTATTTATTTATGTAGAAATTACATAATTTTGTATTTATAAATTACATTATTATTTATTTCAAAATTACATAAAAAAATTGGAGTTACAATGCAAAAAGAAACAAAAATTAACGTTAAATCTCCTACTAATATCGAATTTAGCATTAGTTTGCCAGTTGATTACCGCACACATCAGCCAAAACGAGGCTTGGAAACGATGGCTCTCTATGGATATTTGATTAGCCAGACTATACGAAGAATCAAAGAATTGAACTTTCCAAACCAAGACAAATTGGACGAATTGGCTTACCTTTGCGAGACATATTTTGATTTTGCAGGTGAAGATTTGGAAAAAGACATTACGACAAGCAACATATATGAAGATGAATTTGATTTTTAAGAATAATAAATTAATTAGGAGAAAATAATGTTAAAAGATATTTATGAGCAAATAGAGTATCAAGATTTAACCGATGATCTGAGGCTAATTGCTGATGCAATGGGAATTGACGTACTACGCAAACTTATGAAAAACTTGCAAGGTGTTTACTTTTATGTGCCACGAGTTGCTCATTTGGATAAATTTATTTTGCGATATATGCAAAGCAATCCAGATAAAACATTCAAGGAAATCGCACTCGATTTGGGAGTATCTACTCAATATTTATGGAAAATTCGTAGGAATCAAAAGAAGAAATAATCATTGTTAATTCAACAGATTTTTATAAAATAACTCTTTACAAGGTACAATAAAGATGTAGTGGGTGTATCAAAAGTCAGTTTTATATTGGATAAAAATTACATTTTAAAACCTTATTTAACCTACCAACCTTAGTAGAAAGAAATGAACCAAACCAAACCAATAACCTTATTTCCTAATTTCAATAATTTAATAAGGTTATAAGGTTTAGTGTGTAAAAATTGGAATTATTTCTACTAATGTTAATAATGAAAATAAGGTTTTTGATTAGATATAATTCACTCCTAACACCCAATACCTAACACCTTTATAACATTTTCAAATTTTCAAATTAACATTGGGAGGCTGTCTCATAAGTCCAAAATATTTCAAAATTGTCATTCCCGTGCAAATGGGAAAATAGAACCTCCCCCTGCCCCACCTGTCCCGACCTGTCGGGATCATTGAGGGGGACAAAGGGGGAGGTTCTGATAAAAATATCCTATAACTGACCTATAATATCGTAGTTTATTCTTCTGTTGGTTGGTTTTCTACTTCTTCAATGTCTTTGTCTTCTGCCATTGGGTCGTATTCTTCAACATCAACTAATGGCTTCGGAGCGTTTAAGGCATCTCTTCTTTTTTCATAGTATTCATCAAAACTAATTTCATTTGTGGTAGCAAAGCCCATCAAATAATCGATAATCTTCTTTTGTAAAATTTCACCTTGAACATTTTCGTTTGTATTGATATATTCGCGGATTTGTTGGTCGGTTAAGCCATATTGTTGAAAAAATTGCTTGTTTTTTTCTAACCAATCATCATAATCGTAATCTTCTAATTCAATTTTCTCTTTTTCAATTAATTTGTCTTTGATGATATTCCATTTTGCCAAGTTGATTGCGTGAGTTTTATATGACTCATTCAAGTACATATCAAATTGAGTGTCTTTTTCAGGGATTTTATATTGCAATTTTGCATTTTTAACCAAATTTTCTAAAGCAACTTCCACTACTTTTTCGGGAGGAACAATTTGAGGATTATTCAATATTAAGTGATCAACAATTTGATTTTCCATTTCTTGCCGTGATTTATTATCCCAATAATCTTGGATTTTTATCTCTAAATCTTGGCGATAATCGCTTAAATTATCAAATTTATCATTGCTTGCTTTCTTTGCAAATTCATCATTAATTTCTGGCAAATTAATTTTTTGAACTTTTTCGACAATAATTTTATAATCTTTTCCTTTTTCGGAGAAGATAAAACTTTCACCCACACTGCGATTAAGAAAAGCATCACGCAATTCTGTTTTGATTTGAGCATTACCTAAAAACATATCTTGATGCTCGTGATTGTGATGGTGATGTTCGTGTTCATCGTGTTCATCGTGCTGATGTTCCGGTTGGTTTGGATCTTCGAGAGCATAATAAACATGGTAATTGTAAGAATCTATCGAAGTTGCATCTTCTTTTTCTGCTAATTCGTAAGCAATACTATCCAATTCACGCTCAACATCATCTTCTTTAACAACATAAACAGGCTCTTGTATTTCGAACTCTTGATAATTATTGATTTCAAAATTAGGAACTGTTTGGAATTCAAGCACAAATTTAATTCCATTTTCAACTTTTTGAATATCTTTCAAGGCAGGACTATCAATCAATTTGATTTTGGCTTCGTCCATTACTTGTGGGAAATACTTATTCACAACATCTATGTTTGCTTCGGATTCAATGGCTTTGCCATACATTTTTTTTATCATAGCCATCGGCACTTTGCCTTTACGAAATCCCTTTAATTCGATTGATTTTTGTGCTTCTTGATAAGCCTCGTCATAAACTGGTTGGATTTCTTCTTGGGTTAAAATTAATTCTAATGTGTTAATTCCAGAATCGTTGAAAGTAAAATTCTTTTCCACAAATAACTCCGATTGTAATTGAAAATGTGCGGTCGGAGAGACTCGAACTCTCACGGGTTTCCCCACTAGATCCTAAGTCTAGCGCGTCTGCCAATTTCGCCACGACCGCAAAATTGTTAAAATATAATTTTTAAAAAATATGATTTTTGATAATACTATAAACTACAAAATTAAGAAAATTCACTAAATAATTTTGAAATACTCCAAAGAAAAGGAAAAATATTAAAAAATATGCAAAAAAATAAATAAAATTTCTTGAATTTACAGAAATTTAACTTAATTTTGATATTTTTATCGTCTTAACTTTTTGAAAATTGTAACTTTTCTGATTTTTGAATAGTCAATATAATTAGTTAGATATTTGAAATTCATAACATTAGTAAAATCAAGAAGTTATGTAAAATATAATTATTCAGGTAGAGATGGAAGAACAATCAACAAGTTTGTTGCAAGATATAATAAATTACGGAATACGCCTTATTATTATTGTTTTTGGTGGCTTGATTTTGTTTAATGTGTTTAATGTACAAACCCAAGATATGATAACATTCCGAGTAATTGGCGCTTTGATGATAATTTTTGGGGCGTATAGAATTTATTCCTATCATATTGCACGAAATAGATTTTCTAATAAAAGGAGAAGATAAAATGAAAAGAGCGTTATTAATATTGTCTGTTTTTACTTTGATTGCACTTTCCCTAAACTCCTGCAATGACCAAAAGGCAGGGGATCAATCACAATACGAAGCGTGGAACTCGGGCGAAATCACTCTTTATTACGACAATCAACTAACAGATATACTTGATTCTGTGTTTAGTATGTATCGCAAGACATTTCCCGATATTAAGCCTACTTTTATCGCTGCCTCTTCGCGTGAGTGCGTTAGAATGTTTTTGAACAGCAAATCAAAAGTAATTGTGCTTGCTCGTCCGTTCTTGCAAGACGAAGATTCGATTATCCAAGCAATGGGATTTAATTTCCCTGTTCCTTACGATATTGCCCAAGATGCATTGGTTTATTTTACTCATTCTGCCTCGCCGATTGACACTTTGAATGCTAATCAATTAGAAAATTATTTCACTGATGAAAAAGTTAGTAAAACAGAAGTTTTTGGTGCTTTGCCCGAACCCGAATTTGTGATTTGTGAACCAAATTCAAGTGTTTTTGCAAACTTCAAAACAATGGTATTGAAAGGAAAATCTACAAATAGAAAATTAACTATATTTTCAACAATTGATTCCGTGAAAAATTATGTTCTAAAAAATAAAAATGCAATTGGCATTGGATATTTGGGGCATATTGTTGGCGATATTCAGTATAAAGCAATTAAATTAGGCTATCTCGATTCTACTGGCAAGTATAATCGCCCACGCACTGTTCACCAAGCATACATTGTACAATCACTATATCCTTATATTGTAACTTATCAAGCACATTTATTAAGTGAAGAGAAAAATTTAGCAAAATGGTTTGCTCAATTTATATCCAAAGAATCAAGCGTGCAAAAGTATTTTAAGGAATATGGTTTAGTTCCAGCATTTGCAAAAATCGTTTTAATCAAAGAAGAATAAATAAAAACATAATTGTAGAATTCAAAAATTATGTAAAAATTAATAAATAAAGAAAACAAATATAAAATTATAAGAGGATAAAATGTTAAGAAAAATTAGTCTAACAGTATTAATTTTGCTTTCAGCTGCGATTGCTAATGCACAAATTTCCAAAGACGATTTTCTGAAATTAGTTCAGGATAAACAATATTCCGAAGCGGTTAAATACATTCCGCAAATTCAAGAACAATACAAGGAAGATGCAAAAATGTTGTGTGCTTTTGGTAATGTTTATGCTGAATTAGATGAATTTGCAAATGCAACAAACTTTTTTCAGAAAGCCTACAAACTTGACGATGAAAATGCAATGGTTGCCCGTAGATATGCAATGGCATTAGCAAATCAACAAAAATATCAAGAAGCTTTAAAAGTTATCAGGAATATCATCAAAGATAAGCCAAAAGATTTGTATAATCATTTGACTGCTGCCGATATTTATATCAAGATGGATTCTTTAGCCGAAGCAGAAATTGAAATTGATAGAGCACGTTCTATTGATAAGAATAATCCTGCACCAATTGTAACTTTGGGTAATTTATATTTCAGCAAAAGAGTGTATGAATTAGCTCGCCAAAATTACGAAGAAGCAATCGCATTAGATTCATTAAATAATGAAGCACATATGAATTTGGCAATTTCATACTATTGGTTAGCAACTCGCGAGATGGACAAAGACTTATCAAATGAACTTTTCACACGTTCATTAAAAGAATGGAATATTGTTTCGCGATTAGATTCGATGAATGCAAAAGCTTTTTTTGAACAAGGTAAAATTTGGTTTTTTGCCGAAAAATATCCCGAAGCTGCCACAGCATTATCACGATTTATTAAACTTCGCCCAAATGGTTCTTTAGGAAGATGGTATTTAGCAGAATCTCTCTATAAATTAGGCGAATGCGATAGTGCTATTACTAATTTACTTATAGTTAGAAATGAAATTGACACAATCAAAACTAAAGCAACAAAGTATTTATCTGATTGCTATATTTCCAAAAAGAAATATCCCGAAGCAAAAAAAATATTCGCAGAATTAGAGGCAAATAATTATAATTTTGATGCTGCTGATTTGCGCAAATTTGGTCAAGCTTTATTCTTCAGTGGCGATACAACTGAAGCTATTAAATACTGGAACAAGTCCATTGAAATGGATAAAGACCAAAATTGTGCTTTAATGTATGTGTTAGGAACAATCCAAAGTGCTCTAAAACATTATGATGAATCTAATAAAGTATTGAAATTACGATTGGAAACAGCTGCTTGTAAAGATGAACCAAATTTACCAAAGGTGTATTATACTATTGGGCAGAATTTCTTGTTCAATAATCAACCCGACTCTGCAATTACATACTTAACAAAGGCTTATGAGCTGGAGCCAAAGAATATATTTACATTATTGTTCTTGGGAGATGCTTATATTCAAATGAAAGATATGGCAAAAGGTAAGGAATATTATCAACAAGTTGTTACATTGTATAAAGCTGATACTACTTTGAATAAACAAGCTGTAATTCAATCATTTGCCAAACAAGCCAATACAATTTTGGAAAATAAGAATTACAATGAATTGAACAAATTAGGCAAACAATGGACAGAATTATTGCCTGACAATGTATTTGGTCTTCTTTATTATGCTGTGTCATTCCAAGGTCTAAACGATGGCGATAATGCTTGTATTTATTATGGAAAAGTATTGAAACTTGATCCAAATAATGCTACTGCCAAAAAGAATCGTGAACTAATCGGTTGTGGCAAGAAATAAACATTAAAGAATGGATAAAAAAAGAGGCTGTCTCATAATCCCATATATTGCAAAATTGTCATTCCAGTGCAAACGGGAAAATATATCCTCCCCCTAACCCCACCTGTCCCGACCTGTCGGG
>DYLM01000058.1 GCA_020722095.1 Chloroherpeton thalassium | reverse complement strand
ACTTTACAAACTTTACAAACTTTATAAACTACATCATTAATATTCTAATAACTTAATTAAATCTTCGTAAATTTTATCTTCTGATGGTAGCACGTCATTTTCGTATTCGGGTGCATAAGGAATATGCGAGTCCTTTGCAGCGTGCCTCATTATTGGTGCATCTAAATGGCTAAATGCCTCGTTGCCAATTGTGGCAGCTATTTCTGCACCAAAGCCAAGCGTTAATGTATCCTCGTGTGCAATCATCAGTCTATTGGTTTTCTTAACAGAGTTAATTACAGCTTCTTTATCCCAAGGAATAATTGTTCTTAAATCAATTACTTCCACTGTTTTCCCATAGTCTTTTTCAATGCGTTTTGCTGCATTAAACGAATCTTTTAGAGTTAGTCCCCAGCTTACAAGAGTTGCATCTTTGCCAGCACGAATTGTTCTTGCTTTACCAAATGGCAGTAAAAAGTCCTCGTTTGGTTCGGCAGTCGAAGCAAATGGCAAACGGTACAAACCTTTATGTTCAAGGAATAATACTGGATCTTGAAGTCTGCAAGCAGTTTTAAGCAGACCTTTTGCATCAGCAGCATTTGATGGATAAGCAATCATAATCCCGGGAATATGGGCAAAAAATGCTTCAATATTTTGTGAATGATATAAACCACCGTGAATATAACCACCAACAGCAACGCGAATCACAACTGGAGCAGAAAAGTTATTATCTGAACGGTATCGCATAGTTGCTAATTCATCACGAATTTGCATAAAGGCGGGCCAAATGTAATCACCGAATTGTATTTCAACTACTGGCTTATAGCCATTAATAGCCATTCCAAGTGCAATGCCAACAATAGAAGCCTCGGCAAGAGGTGAATTAAATACTCTATCGCTTCCATAAGTATTTGTTAAACCGCGAGTTGCAGTAAAAACACCACCTTTTGGATCGGCAACATCTTCACCAAAAATAACCATTTTTGGATTTCGTTTCATTTCTTCCATCATTGCATGATTAACTGCATCTACCAAAACAATTTTATTTGTTACATCGGGATAATCAAACTCTGAATAATTTAATTTACGTGTTTCTTCGGATGCAAATATATGTTTAGTAGAATTTATTGATTTTGGATTGGGACGAGTTGTTGCCCAATCTGCCGCTTGATTTATGTCGGTTATAACACTTTTCTTTAAATCTTCAATTTCTTCTTCTGTGGCAAGTTTATTTTCAATTAAATATAATGACAATTTTGCAATTGGATCTTTTTTGGATTTTGCTTCTTCTAATTCCTCTTTAGCACGATATTTTTTCTGGTCATCGCTTGATGAGTGCGGTAATAATCTTTCAACAATTGAATGCAAAAGTGTAGGACCATTGCCACTTCGCATATATTCTACAGCTAATTTTGCTGCTAAATACGAATCAAATATATCAGAACCATCATAAGTGAACATTTTCAAATTTTCGTAAGCACAGAACGAATTTGTTACTGACGAACCCGAAGATTGTTGAGCACGAGGCACAGATATTGCATAGCCATTATCTTGGACGTGAAATAATACTGAAAGCTTTTCGCGTGATGCCCAATTTACTGCTTCGTAAAACTCACCTTGAGAAGTAGTGCCTTCACCCGAAGAAACATAAGTAATAGCGTCATTGCCGTCTTTTTTAGCAGCTAAAGCAGTCCCAACTGCATTTAAGTATTGCGTGCCCGTTGGAGAAGATTGAGTAGGCATATTCAAGTCTTTTCTGCCATAATGACCTGGCATTTGTCTGCCGCCAGTTGATGGATCTTCTTCTTTTCCAAGTGCCAACAAGAAGTAATCATTCAAAGTATATCCCATTCCAAACGAGAAAGCCAAATCACGATAATAAGTCCATGCCCAATCCTTTTTGGGAATCAAATTCATTGCAATTGCGGTTTGTGTGCCTTCGTGTCCGCTGCCGCCGATATGGAAAAACGAATTACCCTGCTTAACTAAATTCAGATGTTTATCATCTGTATAGCGTGCTGTCATCATTGTTTTAAGAGCATAAATCAAATTTTCTTTAGATAATCCCAGGAATTGATGGGGCAATTCATTTGGATTATTTGATTTAGCCTTTATGTAAGTAGCACAGCTAATTTCATAATTATTATTAATTGTATTTGTATTTAGGATTAAATTTTCACTTAAATTTTGATTATTTTCCTCAATAGATTTGTTTATTGTGGAATTATTTATTGCTGAAGTAGTCTTTTTTGCCATAATTTTGCTATAATATTTTATATAATTTGTTAATTTAGTAAATAATTAAAGTGTAAAACGAATAAATTTAGTTTTTATTAAAAAATAATTTAGTTAATTCTTTTATCAAACATAGCATTTTTTTATGAGTTGGGATAATATAATTGGTTTAGAAAGGGAGAAAAGCATTTTGCAGAGAGCGATTATTTCTAATAGAATTGCTCAATCTTATCTTTTTTACGGAAATGAAGGTATTGGCAAAAAGGCGATGGCATTGGAATTTGCCAAGACTATAAATTGCCAAAGTCCGATTGTGGATGAAAATAGCATTTATGCTTGTGATAAATGCCCAAGTTGTATGGAAATGAATAATTTATCCCATCCAAATTTGCACTTAATTTATTCAATTCCTGCTGGCAAAGCAAGCGATGCTAAAAGCGACAATCCTTTTGCAAAATTAGACGAAAAGCAAATCACGGAAATACAGGAAGAATTGAAGGTATTTTCGGAAGACAAATATCATAAATTTATGATAACAGGATCGCATAATATTAAAATTGACCAAATTCGCGATATTAAACGTAAAGTATCGCTTACTTCGGGAGCTGCGGGGAAATCTTTTGTAATCATATTTAATGCCGAGGAAATGACTCGCGAAGCAGCAAATGGATTTCTTAAAACATTAGAAGAACCAACCGAGAACACTCATATAATTTTAATAGTTCAACAAAGGGAAATGTTGCTGAACACAATATTATCGCGAACTCAACAGATTTATTTTGAAGATTTGACAATTGACGAGATTAAAAATGGATTAGTCAGTCGGTATCAAATTGATGAACAAAAGGCAAAATTGATTGCTGTTCTTAGTAATGGGTCTTTTACAAGTGCTCAAAATTACGCAAAAAATCAGTTTACAGATTTGCGTATTGAATTGATTGAAATTTTTAGAACCGCACTCAAAAAAGGTGCGTATAAATCTGATTTGTTGGATAAAATTAATCTAATAATAAAGGAAAACGACTCAAAGCAAATAATTTCTGCATTATTGCTTTTCGAATTATGGTTGCGTGATGCTTATTCTTACATTAAAACCAATTCGGAAGACAAAATAATTAACTTAGACCAAACAGAATCAATCCGAAAATTTGCTAATTATTTCACTACTTTTGATTACTTTAAAGCAATAGAAATTATAGAAAATTCAATAATTTCTATCAAAAAAAATGTCAATATTCAATTAATTTTAGTAAATTTATATTTAAGTTTAAGACGATTAGTGTATAAGTTTTGTTAGACGAGGCTAATTAATCATTTAGTTTTTATATGACACATAATATTAATAATAAATACGATTCTGGAAATAATTTTCCAGATGCAAACATTGGAAATGAAAACAACAATAAATATCAAAATAATGGGGAGCAAACAAATTCGGAAAATATAGATAAATCTAATAAATATAATGGATTTACAAAAAATAATAACAATGGCTATCACGAAAACGACTTTATTCCAAAAGCAAACAGCAATGGAAATAATGTTAGTACTCGTTTTTTTACTAAACCAGAAGATAAATCAGAACTTGTTGCACCAAATAAAGTGATTGAAGTTGTTTTTCATAATAACAAAAAGGAACTCTACTATTTACCAGAAGATATTGAAGTGCATTTCAATGATTGGGTTGTGGTTGAAACCGAAAATGGAGTAGATATTGCCAATGTTTCATTAGTTGGCAACTATGCTTTCCGCAAATTTGAAATTACCAATCAAAATCCTGTATATTCAATTAAACATAAGGCAAGTGATAAAGAAATTGAACGACAAGAATTGAACATTCAAGAAGCTAAAGAAATAACTAAAAGTGTTCAAGAACTTGCTGAAAGATTGAATATTAACATAAAAATTACAAGTGCAGAATGGCAATTAGACCATCATAAACTCACTGTATATTTCTTGTCGCCGCATAGAGTTGATTTTCGGGAATTAGTTAAAGAATTAGCAAGAAATTACAAATCACGCATAGAATTGCGTCAAATCACACATCGCGAAAGTGCGAAGTTGATTTCTAATGCAATTGGAATTTGTGGAAGGCAAATTTGTTGCAGTTCATTTCTTACGCAAATTAAACCAATATCTGTCGAACACGCTAAAGTGCAACAACTATCTACAAATGTAACAAAATTAAGCGGCTATTGCGGTCGTTTAAAATGCTGCTTGCTTTACGAGCATGAATTATACTGCAAGGAATCCGACCGCTTTCCTAAAATGGGCTCTATTTTGCAATTGGATAATACAGAATACAAATTAATTAAATTTGACATTTTCAAAGATTATTTGACTTTTTATAGTGAGAAAGCTCGTAAATTTAAGAATTTCAATTTAGATGAAGTAAATAAATTTATCGAGAATAATATGATTATTCAACCTTCAGAACATTTGGAATGCAAGATGCTTGGAGTTTATGATGATGAAGATATGGAACAATTAAACAAAATCATTGACTAAATTTTTATTTCTGCGAATTTATTTGTGGGCAAATTTTGCAAGGAATATTTTAAGGCGGAGCAAGCTCTGCCAATACAAATTTGGATATTTTATCAGAACCTCTCCCTGACCCCCACCTGTCCCGACCTGTCGGGATCACAGAGAGGGAATAATGCATCCCAACCTTCCGAAGGTTTGGAACCTTCGGAATGCTTATTTTAATTCACTCAACTAATAAATTTTTGGGCTATGGATTCCCGTTTTCAATGGAATGATAATTTGAAATATTTTGGACTTCTGAGACAGCCTCCGAAAATTGAAGGTTCTGATAAAAAACTCAACATAGCACCCACAAATGAATTCGAGAGCTATGGAATAATATTTGTTTATCAAAAAGCAAAAAAAACTCTTGATATTATCAGGAGTTTTTTTGGGGGGAAATTTCTACTTCAGAAAAATCATTTTTTGTAGAAATTATTTAATTTCTTTGTGCAGAGTTACTCTTCTTAAGAAAGGATTGTACTTTCTCAATTCCAATCTTTCAGGAGTATTCTGACGATTTTTGAATGTAGTATATCTTGAAGGTGTTAAACCTAATGCACGAGCTTCGGTGCATTCCAAGGTTATCATTATTCTTTGCTCTTTCTTTGCCATTTTATTTATCTATTTACTTTTACAGAATTACAAAATTAAGAAAAAAATCTTATTTGCCAATTTTATCTACCAAATTACCTTTAAAATAATAGATTGAAAAATTGATGTGGATCTAAGGAGGTTCGAACTCCTGACCTCTTGAATGCCATTCAAGCACTCTCCCAGCTGAGCTATAGACCCATTTTAAACAAAAAAAGGTAAAATTCATCATTTTACCTTTTTGTTTAGAACTTGTGCGGGGCCGAAGAGACTCGAACTCTCGACCTCCTGCGTGACAGGCAGGCATTCTAACCAGCTGAACTACGGCCCCGTTTTTTAGAACTAATTAAATTAAGGAATACAAAATTACGAAAAAAAAATTAACTAACAAAACATTTTTAGTTAATTTTTTAATTTTTTGATTTTTTTAAGCAAATTTATTAAATTTGCTTTTGAAAATTCTTTTTATTTATTGAAATATCTTGTTAAATTCATCAAATTTAAAAATTTTTCCATTATTCTTTATCCAATTTATTGTAGTTGCATAAATCGGATTTTTGCTTAATAAATCTATATTTCCCATCAAAATCAAATGTTCTTTTGCTCTTGTGATTGCTACATTGAACTTGCGGTCAATAATTTTTCCGTCAAATTCAAAATTACTTGATATTTTCTCCATCATAAATTCATAATTCAATGCAAATGAATAAATTATGATGTCTCGCTCCGAACCCTGAAACCGCTCAACAGTATCCACGATAATTTTTTGAGTGTAATCTGGCGGTATTTTATTCCTAATTTCGCTACATTGTTGCTTGAATGGAGAAATAATACCGATTGAATCGTAAGTTATTAAATCAGAATAACAATCAATAAATTCATTTACAATTTTTTCTGCCAAAGAAATTTCATATTTATTGCGTTTTGTCTTTTTGTCGATAGGAACATCAATCAACATTACCCTATTTTGAAATAATTCATCAAGCTTGGTACTGCCCGAAAGATAGTGCGATTTTTGATTAATTTGATTATCCGAAATTGGTCGTAAGATATTTTCGTAAGCAAGCAAATTAGACAAATCTTGTATGCTTTGGTGCATTCGTCCTTGGTCGGATAAACTTTCGAGCATTTCAAATGAATTGTTCTGGATTAATTGGGTTTGCATTCTTTGGAACAATGATATTGTTTGATTTTTGGAAGCATCGCCGAGTGAATTTTGCAAACTTATCGCTGGAAGTTGCTTAATATCGCCTACAAGAATGAACTTTTCAACTTTTGTAAGAATACCAATTATTTGCGAGTCCAATACTTGACTTGCTTCGTCCAAAATCATCAAATCAAAATCTTTAAGTAAAAATATGTCATTATTATTTATAATTGAACTAACAGTACTTACATAAACACGAGTTTCAGAAATTTTCTTATATAATTGCCCAATGGATAAAATTTCAGAATAATACGAAATCGTTTTTTCGGTAAAATTCTCAATTTCTTTGCTGCCAATTCTTATAAATGGAAAATCTGCTTGAATTTTTTCCAACATTTCGCAAATCTCATCAACAGCACGATTGGTGTAAGCCAAAAGCAAGATATTCTTTTGTTGATTATAATAATATTCGGTGATTGCTCTGATAATTCGTGATGTTTTCCCGGTTCCTGGCGGTCCTTGAATCAAATAATAATGTTCTCGGTTAATAGCATTTTTTACGATATTATATTGATTATTATTCAAATATTCAAAATGGGGAATATCGTTTTCTGCTGAATTAGTCTTGGTCGGATTAATTAAGATATTTTGCTTATTTACGTCAGATTTAATCAGCAAAGCAAGAACTTTAAATTGTTTTTTAACCAAAGAATCAGAGTTGTCTATCTCGATATTCCACTTTTCATATTTTTCGAAGAAATTTTTATCATAAGATTTACTTAAAAGTGAAATTAATATTTCGTTTGAATCAATTGTTCTGATATATCCACGCAACATAAAGAAATTCGTAGGTTTTGCTTTGTATTCCGAAGGATAAATAATCACTTGGTCGCTTATTCTAAAATTTGTTTCTTCGAAATCTTCGGGTTTAAGCTGGAAATATAAGTACGAATTATTCAAATCGCTTCTATCATAATCAATATCTAATTCTTCTGTTATTTGGAAATTTTCCGACTCGATGTTCATTCGTAAATCATTGTAAATGTTGTCGCTTCGGATAATATTATTTTTCAATTTACTAATGTAATCTTCTCTGATGATAAATTTAAATAAATCATCAAAAAAATCTAAAGTAGAATCTAATATTTTGGAATGCAATAGTTTCTGCCATTCATTTTCCTTGTTGATAAAATTAGGTAGAGTAGCAACTCTTTTTAATATATCTTTTAAATGAATTTTATCTGAAAGAATATTTTTGATAATTATAAGTATTTTATTTCGTATTTCAATAATTTTATTTTTAATAATTTTATCATTTGCGACATTTCTTATGGGATTTTCATTGTCATAAGAATATAATATTGAGCTATTTCCGCGTCTATTTTCAAATACATCTTCTAATAACAAATTGTATCCATTTGCTTGTGTTGTATGACCAATCCAAGCATTCAAAAACATTAATTTGTTATCAATCAGATACTTGATATTTCCCTTTGGTGGCTTGCCCGACTTCAATTCAACAACATCTTTGGTATTATGTTTGTCCGTAATCGTCAGCAAATCCAATCTTCCTTGTAATCCATACTTCTCCGAGATAAAAGTTGGCTCAATAAAATTAAAGTCGCCTTCGAGTTTAGTGATAATATTTTTTAGGTTAGAAAAATGTAATTCTGCTTTCTTTTTAAATTCTTCACTAATATTTTTCAAAGAATTGGGCTGAACATTTTTTGTTTGGGGAATCAGCAGTCTTTTTTGTGTTTCGCTCACAAGAGAAGTTACTACACTCAAAGGTTTTTGCTTGATAGCAACCGAAAAAGCTGTTTCAAAATCAATCGCTGGATTAATAATTAACAAATCAAAAAGCGTATTCACCACCGAACCCAGCACCAGACTCAAATTTGTTTCATCGTGTTTTAGCAGATTTTCAAAATAATAATATGGATCAGTTTTCTTCTGTTGAAAGCAATGCACAATTTCGGTTATGTCAATCAAATAACCAGACTCAACTACAACTATACAATTTTCATCACATAAGTAAGTGGTTATATTATCAACTACTTGCTTAAGTCCTGTAAATGCGATAACTGTTGGGTAATCGGGTAAACTTTGCAAATAATGGAATTTCTGATGTAATTTAATTCTTACAATATCTAAATTTTCATTTTTGCAAATAAGACTTATTTCTTCTTGGTTATCAATTTTGTTTTTTTCAATTTTCTGAAATGAAAATAGAAATTGTTGTTCTGATATGCTTTCTCTTTCTGAATTTAAACTTGTAGTTTGTTCCGAAATGGAAATTAGTTTTTGGGATTGATTTTTATTTTCACTATTTGAGAATAATGCAAGAAAATCTAATATTTGATTATAAAGATCATCTATAATTGATTGAGTGATATTATTTTTCGTTAAATATTTAGTTTTGCTAATATTTTTTATAAGTGTCGTGTCAGCATTAAGATTGTATTTTTCAATTAAATACGAAATTCGAGAGAAAGATGAAGGAAATACCTGATTTGATTTTTCTGTTATTTTTCTCAAAAATTTAAAAAAATCAGAAGAAATCTGCTTTAATTTATCCGAATTATCTATTTGTTGTGAATAGACTTCCCGAATTTTATCTATGTAATTTTCAGAAATTTCGCGAACAAAGTCATCAATCATTTGGCGCTATATCACGAATGTTAATTTGTGGGAATTTTATTGCTCCTTGTCCAATACCATCAATCGTATAAATAACTGAAAAGGATTGTCCGTTGCGTAACAGATGGGCTTTGCTACCTAACATTGGAGCAATTGCATCAATAACAAAATTATTTTGGATGGCTCTGAATTTGAATGTGCTATTTCCAATAAATTTAAGTCCGTTAAGCGTTTTTACATTTCGTGCAAGAAACATTGGACGTTCATTATAAAACCCAAATGGCGACATTAAGTTCAATGTATTAAGTAATTGTGGCGATAATTCGTTAAAATTCATCTCGCAATCAACATTAATTTCGGGTTTGAGCATCTCGTCTGTAATTTGACTCATTGCAATTTCATCAATCATTTTTCTAAATTCAGGCACATCTTCTATTTTAAGAGTTAAACCGGCTGCATGGCGATGACCGCCATATTCAGTAAGAAATCTTTCATTCTTTTTGAGTGCAGAATAAATGTCGAAATTGCTGATACTTCGTGCTGAACCTTTTGCCATTCCTTCAATAGTTGTGAGTAAAATTGTTGGAACTTTGAATTTTTCCACCAGACGAGAAGCAACAATGCCAATAACACCAGCATGCCAAGAACTATTATGCAACACAAGGGAACGGTGATTGCCGAATCTCAATGTTTCTTCTGCCAATGGCAAAGCTTCGTCAAATACCTGTTGGTCAATTAATCTTCTGCGGCGGTTTTCTTCTTCTAATTCTTGAGCAATGCGGAATGCCGAATTGACGTCTTTTTGCAAGAGCATATCCACTGAACGATTAGCATCGCCCAACCTGCCAGCGGCATTGATTAGTGGAGCCATCGCATAAACAATATTTGTAGATAATACTTCGCCTTTTTCTAAACCAGTGCAATATAGCAAACCACGAATACCAGGACGAGGATTTTCGTTGATTTGTTTCACTCCATAATGAACAAAAACGCGGTTTTCGTCTATCATTGGCACCATATCAGAAATTGATGCAATAGCAACCAAATCAAGATAGGAATAAACAGAATCACCAAGATGTAATTTCTCGCCTATTGCTTGAACAAGTTTGAATACAACACCACTTGCAGATAAATTCTTAAAAGGATATTTGCAATCTTTTTTCAATGGATCTAAAATAGAGTAGGCATCTGGTTCAGTTTCGTTTGGTTCGTGATGATCACAAATAATTAGGTCAATGCCAAATTGCTTGGCTAAAATAGCTGGCTTGAAAGCAGTAATACCAACATCAACGCTAATTACAAGAGTTGACGAAATATTTCTAGCTTTAGTTATGCTTGTTTCCGAAAGTCCAAAGCCTTCGGTAAATCGGTCAGGGATATAGTAATAAGCGCGTCCGCCAATGCTTCGTATAAAATCTACAAGCATAGCAACGCTAGATGTTCCGTCTGCATCGTAATCTCCGTGTACCCAAACAATCTCTTGATTCTTAACAGCCTTAATGATTCTATCTACTGTTTTCTCCATATCCGCCATTAAAAATGGATCGTATAAATCCTTTATTGATGGATACAAATAGTTACGAGCTTGTGTATCAGCAATTAGTCCTCGGTTAATTAGCACTTTTGCAAGGCTTCGGGGTACTTTCAGAGATTTACTTAAGTTTTCAACGGCAACATCTTCAAAATTTTCACTTATCCTCCAATGGAATGTCAAATTTAAAACCAGTTTACAATTAATAGTGCAAAATTAATAAAAAAAATTGAGAAATGCAAATAAAAGTGTAAAATTTTTTCCACATATTGAAATAAATATACACGTTGCTGTGCATCTATTCCGCTGTCATTATGAAAAGCTGTTTATAATTTGAAAATGGTGTTGGGTGCTGGGTGCTGGTTGTTGGGAGAATAATCATAGCCCACGAATTTATTCGTGGGTGATGTTGTGTTGAGTAAGTCTTTGCGAGTTCCGATTTATCGGAACGAAACAATCTAATTAAATTTGAAAATTAGATAATTTGAAAATTTGCAAATTGTTGAACAATAGTCCACGAATTTATTCGTTGGTGATGATTATTTGATCCTACATTTTTAAATTATCAAATTGATTTATGGATTCCCACTTTCGTGGGAATGACAGCAAAACTGACTTATGAGACAGCCTTTAATAATAACTCTAAAAATTAGTAAGAAATGAATAAAAATCAAAACATAATTGATAAATTATCTGACAACAAGATTTTAAATGAGCAAGTTGCAATTGTGCTCGTAACTTATAATCGATTAGAATTGCTCAAACAACTTTTTGAATCGCTAAATTCGCAAACCAAACAATACGATAGACTGATAGTAGTAAACAATAGTTCAACTGACGGGACATTGGACTGGTTGGAGAATCAGAAACAAACAAATTCCAAATTAATTATTGTTACTCAACCGAATTCGGGTAGCAGTGGCGGGCAATATACTGCATTTCGTACTGCTTATGAACTTGGTTATGAATGGATTTGGGAAATGGATGACGATATTTTGCCAAATGCTAATTGTTTAGAAGAATTATTTGCCAATCGTGATAAAAATACAATTATGGCTCCTTTGCGATTGGATAACAAAGGAAATATTTTCTACAACGAAGTTACTGATATTAATTTAACAAACCCATTTAAAAGTTTTTGGAATAAAATTATTGATGAAGAATCAGTCAAGAATAAATTAATAAAAGTAGATGGATTAACATTTGAAGGTGCTTTTTTTCATCGTTCAGTGATTTCCAAAATTGGATTGCCTGATAAGCGAGTGTTCATATTTGGTGATGATACTGAATATTGCTTGCGAGCAAAAAAGAGCGGACTAAATGCAGCAATGATAACAACTGCTAATATACAGCGTTTGTTAGAATTCAATATGGAATCGCAGATTCACACTCCTAAACGTTATTATATAATCAGAAATCAGATTTGGATGGACAGACTTTATGGTAATTTTGCTGTCCGAAATATCAGACCTTTTATATATTTGTTAAAATGGCTATTTCAAAGAAGCAAACATATTGATGATATTAAAATCACTTTTAAAGCCTTTATAGATGGTATTGTAGTAAAACCATTAACTGATTATTACGAACAAACAATTAACAATTAAATTCAAGCGAGTAATAATGAAGAAGATTTACCTAACATCTATTGGTTGTAAAGTTAATTATGCAGAAACATCTTTCTTGACAGAAAAATTTGAGAATGAAGGTTATGCTATCCAGCCCGAACCAGATTTAGCAGACTTTATGATTTTCAATACTTGTACGGTTACTCACAGAGCAGATGCAGATTCTCGGAAAATCATTCGTTCTGCAATTCGTAAAAATCCCAAACTCAAAGTGATTGTAACGGGTTGTGCAGCAACAACTGATAAAGAGCAATTCAAACAAATTGAAGGTGTTGTGGCTGTAATTGACAATTCACAGAAAATGCAAATTCCAAACTATGTCAAAGAATTGAGCTTTGATATTTTGTCAAATACCGAAAGTGAAATACTAATTCCTACTCATTCTTGCGAAACTAATTTGCCTTTCGATATTTCCTACACATCAGAAAATGATACACGTACCCGTGCTTTCCTAAAACTCCAAGACGGTTGCGAGTACACCTGCACTTATTGCATAATTCCAAAAGCACGTGGAAATTTTCGTTCAATGGAATTTGAGAAAATAATTCCAACGCTTCACAAGTTGCAACAAACTGGTTATCCCGAAGTTGTGCTTGTGGGGATAAACTTGTCAGAATATAATTATGACAATAGAAGATTTGTAGACGTCATCAAGGTAATTAATGATTCAGATTTGGATTTACGAGTTCGAATTTCTTCAATTGAACCTAATGTTCTAAACAAAGAAATAATCAAAGAAATTAGCAGTAGCAAATTAATTTGTCCGCATTTTCATTTGCCCTTGCAAAGCGGTTCGGATAGTGTGCTTAAAGCAATGCAGCGCCGATACAATACTCAACAATTTAGGGATAAAGTAGAATTAATAAGGCAATTTTCGCCAGATGCAGGTATTGGTTTAGATGTAATTACCGGATTTCCAACCGAAGGAAACAATGAATTCGAGGAAACTTATAATTTTATTAATGATTTGCCTATTAGCTATTTGCACGTTTTTTCGTATTCAGACCGAAAAGGAACGGTAGCCTCGCAGATGAAAATAAAAGTAAATGAAAATGAAAAAAAAATAAGGACCCATCGATTAATTGAATTAGGCAAAAAAAAATATTTAGAATTTGCTGAATCGCAAATTGGAAAGGAAAAAGAAGTGATAGTCGAGA
>DYLM01000168.1 GCA_020722095.1 Chloroherpeton thalassium | reverse complement strand
AAGTAACAAAAAGTGCACAATACATACCAATTTAGACAGTTATGTGCACCTTTTTAGGTGAGTGGGTGTATATATAAACGAGTTAGCCGAAAGGCGAGTTGCGTTTCAGGGGAAATATCTAATTGGAAGTAATGAAAATGATAATAAAAGATATTTCTAATCGGTCTGTAATATTAGTTATATTAGGATTGTGTGCATTTCACCTGCTTTTTTTAATTAGGTTTTTTGCTCCTGCTATCTCTACACCAGATGCACAAGGATATTTTACACAAGGGAAAATAATTGCAACACATGGACAAACATTTTTTACACCAGAAAACAATCTTCAATATATAGGACCTCATTGGCACAGCCCCGATGGACAAAAATATTTTACTACTTTACCGCCCGGATTCCCCTATCTAATAGCTATTGTTTATAAACTGTTTGGAACAAATTCAACTTTTTTAGTAAATCCAATATTGGCGTCAATGAGTTTGTTAATTTTTTTCTTTCTATGTAAAAATTGGGTTTCTAAAATCTGGGCTTTGGTTGCTACATTTTTTCTTTCGCTAAATTCTTTCTACAATGAACACGCGTTATTTGGCGATTCACATACTTCATTGATTTTCTTTTTTCTCATAGCTTTGCTATTCTTAATAAAAGCAATTAAAACAAAGAATTATATTTATGGAATTATCTCAGGAGTAGCAATAGGTATAGTTCCTACAATCCGTTATGCGGAATTTGTTCTCTGTATTGTTTTTGGTACATACATTTTTTGGCTATTTTATACAAAGAAAATATCTCTAAGAATATTTATTTCATTTGTCATTTGTATATTAATACCTCTTATTCCATTAGCCGTGCGAAATCATATAGCGTTTGGTAAATTTTGGATAACAAGTTATAGTTTGGCCAATACTCAGGCATTATTCGGTTTCAATTATTTAATTGAGCATTTCATCCCATTTCTTGTGATGCTTGCAACTGATGGGATGGGAGTATTGTTATTGTTTAGTATTGGCGGTTTTATCAAACTTTTAAAAAAGTCAGATACTCGCTCTATTGCAGTTTATTTTCTATCATCTGTAGTTATACTGACATTCACTTATATGGCTTATTCCTGGTCGCCTGATCCACAAACAATGCGGTTTTTATTGCCGACTTTTCCACTTTACACTTTTGCGGCAGTTTACTTTATTAGTCATTTAAAGAGAAAATATAAAATTGTTTTTCTATCAATTGCTCTTCTTGGTTCGTTACCTTGGGGAGTGTTTGGTTCCTTACGGGCTGTAAAACCTTTGTATGTGCGGAATAGTGTTCTAGCAGATATAACAAAGGCTGTTGAAAGAAATATAGAAGCTGGGAAAATTATTATTACCTATGAAGGGATTTGTCAAGATCTTGATTTATATGACAAATGGAAACTTATTGATATTTCAATACTTTCAAAAGCAGATGCTCTGACAGGCAAAAGGCCAATGAAACCAATAAGAAATGAATATGCATCAAAAGTTTACAACTCATTGCATGGAAACGAGTTTAAAAACCAATTAATCAAAGATTTAAACCAATGGTCAGGTAAAAAGATTTTCATGATTGCATACGAAGATGAAATTGAAATGTTAAACAAATTAATTGGTGATAGGTTTAATATTGATAAAAAGAATTCCATTGAAATATCCAATCTCCCAGCATTAGAATTTATGCTTAACAGGAAAACACGGAGAATACCCCACCGCCCCAGAATCAAACCGCCAGCAGGGCCAAATCGACCCGGACCCGTAGGACCTAACAGAATATTTGACTTTGAAATAAGAAAGGAACCTTTGATAATTGTTGAATTGACAGTGAAATAAAATGACACACAATATTGCATAATGCAACTCGCCCATCGCCTAACAGCGTGTTTGCGGTTAGCTACGCTCACCAAAATGCCTCTTTGGGGCACTTCGCAAACACGCAGACCGTTATATGAAATTCCGAACCCCATTATGGAGGAAGAAAAATGGAAAC
>DYLM01000167.1 GCA_020722095.1 Chloroherpeton thalassium | reverse complement strand
GGTCGGTGGAAGAGGAGTATTGGTGGCTGTATTGGAGGGGGATTTGGTTTTACGAGGGGTCGAGGTTCGACTTGGAGTAGTTGTATTAGAATTTATGGTGTTGGTTTGTGTAAACACCATTGAGGTTTTAGTAATAGTAGGTGTCGATGTCGCCCAAGGATCTCGAGGTCCAAATCTCTCTTCGGACTGATCATTATCTACCGCCACAAGACGATAGAGATATCTCTTCCCTTGTTCTAAATTATCATCAAATATATTTTCATAAACACTCCCATATACCTCTCCGGAAGCTAAGATGAAATCGGTGGAACAACCACCATTTACTTGTTGTCCGCCTGTCGCATCACATTCATCCGATGAAATACCATACCTAAACACAAGAATTTTTTTATAAGTACTGCCGTTATTATCACTTCGTTCAATATAAAATCCAGCACTGTGTAATTCTGATCCCGTCTCCCAAGAAAATCGAACCCGATTTCCATCTACGAATGCATTAAAATATATTAATGTGACAGCAGCTTGGCTAGATTGAGATTCTAGGATAAAGATAATTATGCTTAATATCAGGAAAATAAAGCTATAAATAGTTTTTAAGGAAAGCAAATTTTGTTTATTCTTCATGATTAATCATTGCTTGTTTTTATTCTCATTTATTTTAATCACCTTTTTATTCGCTAGTTGATTTAAAAACGCCTGCACATCTTCTTCAATTTGCGATCTTGGAATTTGATAAACATGGTATAAATGATCCACAATTTCTCGTATACTAGTTTTACCATCAATCAGGTTGCAAATTTCTCCCGCAACCTCATTAACAACTTTTATCTCGCCTCTTTTAGGAAAAATTAATATTATCTCCTGGATATCATTTTTATTTTGTTCACTTATTTTCTGTACGATGAACTCTTCAATAATTACCGGTATATCATCAATAGAAATTTCTCTATTTTCCAAGGATCAATAGCCTTTCCAAAAAATTAACATTCAAGTTTATTATTTTCAAGAATATTTTTTCTAAATGGTTAATTTTTTCAATGTTTATATTATTCTTTCTTTTAAGAAAAAATATAATAGATGTTGGAATTTGTAATAATCCTATTATAAAATTTATATATTGCCATTTCTTTGCAGATAACTCCCATACTCTATTACCCTTAGAAATCCTGATAATTCTACCCCAAATTTGTTTTTCAAAAACCCAACCATCTGGAACAAGGTTGTGATCACCTTTAAACAAAACTTTACTTTTTCCAAACCCAATAATTCTATGAGTAAATAATGATCCCTTTGCTTGAAATAGACACAACTCACCGATCCTCACTTTTCGACTATTAATTTTTGAGACAAGTACTTTATCTCCGTTTTGTAAAAAAGGATACATGCTATTTCCATCTACCCTCAGCCAAATTTTTAGATTACTGTTTAATTGATTTTTGATTATTAACTGAACTTCTTGTTGATAATATTCATCCATTACGGTTTCAATATTATTGGTAAATAAACATCGAACTGTGGTGGCGTAGTTAGTAAAGCTGGATCTCCAAAAATGGTATAGGTGTGAATCAAGTCTACATCTCGTGGTAAATTATCAGCACTTTTTGGCTCATTTAAATATAAATATATTTTTGCCGCTAATGCAGCATCTGCTAAACGCCAAGGTGACTGTTTAGAAAAAATAAATGAATAAAAACCACGCTCAAGATAATCATGCCCGGTTGAGACACCCAATCCGGTTGGGGAAAATGCTCCTACAATACCTTTACCTGGACTTCTTAACAATTCCTCAATTAACGATTGTCCTCGTTTATTAGTAATATCGTCATCTGCTTTTGGATAATACCAATATCCATCTAGACATGTCCAAGATAAAATAATCGGTTGATGGAGACTAGTGGATAAACTGTTGATATCCGAAGAAATAAACAATTTTGCATACTTCGTCCAAATATTGATCGCCCCATGCCCAGTATAATTAATAATCCCTCCGCCGTCAGTA
>DYLM01000166.1 GCA_020722095.1 Chloroherpeton thalassium | reverse complement strand
GTATTGCCACAATGACGATATAAATCATTTTTAATCTGTTGTTTTATACTAGACAATCTTCCATCCTTATTCCTTGTTTTATAATTTTGGCTGGTATTCCAGCAACAATACAATTGTCTGGCACATCATGTACAACTACAGCATTGGCTCCAATCACTACATTATTTCCTATTTTTACATTACCTAGCACTTTCGCGCCCCCCCCTATAAAGACACCATCACCAATCGTTGGAACTTCATAAATTTTTGACCTACCTCCTATTGTGACACAAGGACTTATTATGCAATTTTTGCCGATAACAGCTCTTGCATGTATCACAACACTACTGCCACCATATCCAAACCTAGTACCTTTACTAATTTTTGCCGACGGGGGGATATAGGCTCCCCATATTATTCGATTGATATACATTAGAATTGTTGGCAATATAGGAATCTTATACTTGTATAAAAAATTAGAGATATAATAAACATAATATGGCAACCTACTCAATTAGACTCCTCTTTTTGTGCTATTATTGATAAAAATATCTTCAATAGTCGAATCTTCAAAATCTATCGTTTTATACAAAATATTTATTTTCTCATAACTCATCTTTCGCACCTAAATCCAAGCAATTCTTGAGTGGTACTGCGTAGCGTTGCTATTATATCCATAAAATCCTCATTCCTATTGACTATCGTCTCTATTTTTGCTATTTTATCATAATCTCTATAAAAGCTTGCATGGCAATAGAGAGCGTATAGAGTTCACACTCTAAATCTTTAAACAATCCACCAATCGTTTTTGGCTCATGGCTGATGCGGTTGATGTAGCTGACAATATTATACGCAAAGAATGAGAGTGTCATTCGTGCAATAAGTGCTTCATATATTCTGTTCTCTTCTTGTCCAAATCCAAAGTGTTCACGAAGCTCTTTGTAACCTTGTTCAATATCCCATCGTCGCTTATAAATCTCAATAATCTCTTCATCGTTTAGTGTCAAATCAGTAGAAGCAATAGGGATTAGATTATCAACTGGTCTGTAAGAGTCTGTAGTAAGTGTCTTTTTTTAAACTGTCATTACTTTGAGCTATAAAAGTTGCTATTTTTTTGTTCATCACCAACATATAGACAAAGTGCAATACAACAAGATAGGGTGCTACTCCTTCTCTCTTTTTGACAAAACCGGAACTTTTTAGAATGGTTTTTATATTGAGTAGTTGTAAGGTTTGATAGATGGGGTTCTTGAGAGTTGTGTTAATGGCAGATATGATTTGATTTTGAAGTTGCATAGGTATAAATTCTTTGTTTGAATTATAGCCTAAAGTGCCTAAAATAGGGCTTTGTAAAGACAATTAGAGGTTGTCAAGGTGGATTAAACAATCCAAATAAATCAGCCTAAGCAAGGTGATTTATTGAATAGTTTTTGGTAAAATTAGGTGCGAAAGTTCAGTTATTTATTATTAAAGTTTTTGAAAATGCTCTTATCAAGGTATCAAAACCTTTCTCATGCCCCAGTTTTCCTGAAGCTACAATATTAATTAATATCATTATCAGCAAAAGGATTTGATGTGTTTTTTAAATAATTTACTCAATGATAGTTTGTCTAAAGGATTAATGATTACTTCAGTTTTTTCCCTCCAGACCAAATACTTCTATGGCTTCTTTTTGCATATCTGGAGTTTGTGCCACCACGATGTTAGCATTTTGATAGGCTTTTGTACATTATACGCTGAACAAAAGAAAGTATTGTTTGTGCCTTTTCTATAATTGGCGAAGTCGGAAGTCTGAGCATTATAAAATATTTTCGGTATAACATTAAATTAACCATTGAAACAATAAAATTCATTCGATGGGTAGTGGAAAAACGATATCTGGTTTGTTTTTTTGAAGTTCAGTCAATATGGTTTTCATAGAAAAAATTGTTTTTGTGTGATTGAATATCCTTAAAGACACAGGCACATTGATGTATTGCCACAATGACGATATAAATCATTTTTAATCTGTTGTTTTATA
>DYLM01000165.1 GCA_020722095.1 Chloroherpeton thalassium | reverse complement strand
TTATTCCTTGAGGGTTATTTTCAAGATAAATTAATTATTCGCCGATAGTTGGAAAATGAATATCTTTTTTTTATTATACAACAAGGTAAAATATTCTGAATTTAGCAAGTTTGCCGGGTTTATCTCCCCTCCCCGTTCCCCGATATAGATATAATTTATATTATTCTTCTGTAGAAGATCCACTCCTTCTTTTGATGCAAGGTTATCTGCGATATTATGCAATTCGATTGTTGATTGTATCGCTGTTGGATCCATAAATCTTTCAATTGAAAATGTCATTGGGTATGTGACAACTCTTCTATTGGCTAATAAAGGAAGCCAGCCACCTGCGTCGTTTCCAATTATTAAACTCGCTGAAAACTCAAACTGATAAGTATTGATCATAAAAATAGCGTCTTTAGGTATATGCTGCTTGATCCATTTTGCTGCTTTCAAGTCTTCTGGAAATACATACGCCGCTTTAGGATTATTTAAAAATCCAATTAATTGTTTTCCGCAAATTAAGCTTCCGAAAATAATTATTAAATATAGGGCATATTGATACTTTTGATTTAATTGAATGGTTGCTTGATAGATTCCAATGCCGATAATTATTGCAATGGGTACATATAGGGAAATTATCACCGTGATCGGATCTATTAGAGAAAATCTTCCAAAATAACGTGAAGAAACAAGCAAAACAATGCTCCATGTTGTTAGCCACAATACAACCATATCATGTTTTATGAGTTCATAAACTACAAAAATTAAAAAGATAATTATTAAAATATTATTTGTTGGATAACTTAATACATTTTCACCTAACCTCGCTATCGAATAAAATGTCTCCCTTTTTCCTCCCATGCTTGGAATCGAATATCCCTTGTGCAAATTTGTCCAGATAATTAACAACCATGGCATTATAAATAAGAGGGATAAACTTATTATACTAATTGTCGGTAGGTAATCGTGTAGATTAATGTCTTGAAAGTTAATAATAAAATGAATTAGTTCGAAAATAACCACAGCAATGATTGCCATAAATGTCACCCGATAGTGGGTAAATAATAAACCGGCTGAAATAATACTGATGAGAATAATGTGATATCCAATTGCATTGGTTGAATTTTGGCTACGAATGCGATAATATTCACTTAGAAAGATTGGCAGAATAAATAACCCCAATAGTTGTGGATAACGCCCCCATAGTAACATTGCGGTGGGAAAAACCGAAATAAGTGCGGGGATAAATGCTGCTACTAATGAGCCAGTTGAAAAATTTGTATATTCAGTAATAAAATGCGATAACGAAAGTGCTGATAAACCGATCAAAATGGGACCTGAAATGAGGATGAGAACTCTGGGCTCTATCCCACTTATGATTGAAAGGATTGCGCTAAATGTGTGATAGCCAAAATGGTAATTAAAAGTAATAATATTTCCAAAATAAGGAAGATAATTACTAGGGATACCATGATTGTTAATGATCAATGTTGTAATAAGTGTATGATGAAAACTATCACTGCCAAGTCCGGCAACCATATTACGTAAGGAGTAAATATTAATAATTATCGAAGTTATTACCCCAGCCCAAATAACACTCTCTAGAAACAGATGTTTTGTGTTTATCAAATGATTTATTTTTCTAAAAATAGCAATTGCCCAACCCAATAAAGAGACAATCAGGATAACGGATTGATAGATTATTTCAATCGAAAAGATTTTACACCATGCAAGTATTATGGTCCAAAAACCGATTGATAATGCAATGGAAAGAACGATCATTGAGAAGATATGGAATTTTCGATCTTTTATTAAATAACTGATGATTGCCAAACCTGGTCCAGGAAAAATCCCTAATGAAACGATCAATCTCAACCATTCAAGTGATGAAATATCCTTTAGCATGTTTATTCCAAGTTTACTGGGTTAGGAAATTTATTATTCCCCTTTTTCTACAATATCTCTTTTCCTCAGTCTATAAACCACTTCTTCCAGCATCTTCCGATTAAACCCAACCAAATCCGCCACAATACCAATCA
>DYLM01000057.1 GCA_020722095.1 Chloroherpeton thalassium | reverse complement strand
GTAATGTTTGTAATGTTTCTAATGTTGTAATCCCGTAGGGATGATAATATTATAGTTCATAAAGTGTTAATAAAAATAGCCAAAAATTGCATCAATAAATAAGATTGAGGCAGCCGAAAGTGTGAAAGCCCTTACTGTGCTATTACCAACACCTTCGGCACCACCGGTTGTTTTCAGACCAATATGCACGCCAATCAACGCAGTTACACCACCAAATACCGAAGATTTAATCAGTCCAATAACAATTTCATTAATTTGAAAAAATCTCTGAACTGATTCGAAAAAAGTTACCATCGAAAAATCAAATTTAAATAATGTTAGGAAGTATGCACCAATCAAACCCACAACATAAGAAAATAATACCAAAACAGGCATCATTACCAATGTGGCAATCGCTCGAGGCATACCAATAAAACGGTATTTATCGATGCTCATCATATCCAAAGCATCGATTTGTTCGGTTACTTGCATTGTGCCAATTTCTGCCGCCATCGAGGCGCCAATTCTACCAGCAATTACTAACGCAGTTAAAACTGGAGATAATTCTGTAAATATTGCAGTAGCAATCGATGAACCTAAAAAGGGTTTGGCAATGCTAAGCATATTAAATTTGTCGAATAAGCTGGTTGCCTCGAGTGCGGAGATTACTCCAGTAAAAAGTCCAATTAAAATTACCAAAGGTAGCGATTTGTTGCCAACTAATTCCATTTGCTTTAAAACCAAGTGCTTACTTTTGTATGCTTGCGGGAAATATCGCAAAACTCTAAGCGACAAAATACCTAATTGCCCAAGTTCGGTAATGAAATTGATGAATTTTCGTCCTATAATTTCTAAGAATTTTAGCATAATTGAAAATTAAAACAATACAAAATTGAGAAAATTTTCCAAATATTTGTTTTTTTTTCAAAATATTCTTATTTTACAAAAAATGGAAAGTGAAAAATGAGAAAAAGATATTTTACAAAGAATTATAGATACTTGGTGCTTTTCCTATTTATTTTTATAGTTACTTCAATTAATGTATATTCCCAGCGACCATCGAGAGAAAGAAAGACCAAGCACGAATTACCCATCTTAACCCAAACCAATCAAACGCAAAAATTTCCTGATGAATTTTCGGAATTGGATGCTGATAAAAATAATAGCATATTCAAATCAATTGATTTCCAAAATGCTATTATTTTTGCCAGAAAAAAATATCACGAAGCATTATCAGCCTTGAAATTTAAGGATACCTCACGCGCAGCAAAAGCATTCGAAGTAGCAATAGCCCGACTTAATCCTTATGTTAGCTATCCTGGTGTGGAAAATCAAACTGAATTTTTAGATTTAATTCATTCAATTATCGAAGATTACGAAACATATATCACTACAATAGATGATTTAGATGAGAACTCGGCGATTTTTATTGTTCGTAGGATGCTATTTAATCAAGTGGAATCCATTCCTGGCGACATTAAAGTTACTGAAACTTTTACTTTAACACACGAAAATACACAACCTGTAATTCCTAAGAAAAAAGGCTTTTTTGTACCTCCCGATAGTTTAAAAATTCCATTTGAAATTAACGAACAAGTAGATAAAGCAATTAAAAATTTGACGGAAAATACTAAACTTAAAAAATACTTAAAAGTATATTTAGAACGCTCAGCTAAATATTTTCCGATGATGGCTAAAATTGCCGAAATTGAGCAAATGCCACCTGAAATCATATTTCTTACAATGTACGAAAGTGGAGTGAACCCTAATGCAATTTCCTCGGCAAGTGCAGTGGGAATGTGGCAATTCATTCAATCCACTGGTCAGCGATATGATTTAAACAAAAATCCTTCAATTTGGGTTGACGAAAGACGCGACCCCGAAAAATCTACTCGTGCGGCTTTGCGTCACTTGCGAGATTTGCACAACACTTTTGGTGATTGGTACTTAGCCTTGGCGGCATATAATTGTGGTGAAGGTTGCGTAAAGCGTGCAATCAATAAAACAAACAAGGAAAATCCTTCATTTTGGGATATTCAAAAGAATTTACCGCGAGAAACACGTAATTATGTTCCTAACTTTATTGCAATTTCTATTGTTGCAATGGAGCCCGAAAAATATGGCTTTGTGGAATCCGAAATGAATTTTCATAATGAATATAATTACGATGTATTTGTATTAAATGAGCCTGTAACTTTGGAATCTGCAGCTCAAGCGGCAAATGTTCCGGTGAAAACTATCAAAGACTTAAATCCCGAATTGATTAGAAATTCCACTCCTATGGATGTTTCTTCGTATTATTTAAAAATTCCAGTTGAAAGTTATCCCAATTTTGCAGCCAACCTAAATCAAATACCCGTTGAAAAGCGATTGCCATTTTCCATTCATAATATTGAAGTAGGCGAAACATTCGAATCAATTGTGGAACGCTTTGATTTGTCAAAAGAAGAATTTAAAGCATTAAATAAAAATCAAAATATTACAAGTAGCTTAACTCCTTCCACTCAAATTTTGCTCCCAATTTCTCCGATTAAATATGATAGCCTAAGAATTGCTAAAAAAGTAATGCCTAATTTGCCCAAAGATAATACCGAAGTTGATATTGCAACTGATAGCAAGGCTCCTTCGTCAAGTAATTCTAAAACCACTCAACCTAAAATCACCAAGACAAAGAAGCATAAAGTGGAATCTGGCGAGACTCTTTATGTTATATCCCAAAAGTATGGTGTTTCGTTGAATGACCTTAGAGCGATTAATTCCTTTGATAAAGAAGAAACAATCTTTGCTGGTCAAGAAATATTAGTCCCCGATAATACAGTTGAAGCAATTACCAAAAATGTTATCAAGAAACACAAAGTGAAACGAGGCGAAACTCTTGCGAAAATAGCAGATAAATACAATGTAACAATTGCTGAAATTAAAAAAGCAAATAAACTTAAATCAAATACTGTAAAAAAAGGCAAAATTCTGAAAATTCCAATTAAAGAAGTAGAATATATTGCAGTAAAAAAAGACAAGAAAAAAACTGAAAAAGTTAAGCAAGAAGAACCATCGGTGATTGTTCATACTGTTCGTGAGGGTGAATCTTTAGATAAAATTGCTGCAAAATATGGAGTAACAATAGCTCAGCTTAAAGAATGGAATCAAGATCAAATCAACGGCGATGTTATTTATCCCAAAACAATTCTGAAAATTGAAAAAGGCACAAGTAAGAATATTGCAAAAGATAAAACTAAGAAAGGTAAAACTTCCACAAAAATTAAAAAGTATAAGGTTAAATCCGGCGACACACTTTACTCAATTTCCTCAAAATATGGCGTCACGGTTGCCGAACTGAAAAAATGGAATAAACTAAGCAATAAAAAAGCAGAAAACTTGCGGATTGGACAAACAATTATCATCAAATAGAAGAAAATCTCACTGGGTGTTAGGTATTGGGAGTTGGGAGTTGTAGGGGCAGACCTTGCTCTGTCCGCGATAAACCCTCTCCCCGAGAGGGAATTTTATTGGGCAGGGCAAGCTCTGCTCCTACAGATTATTGATATTTTACATCTTACCGCAAGTGAGTTTTTGTGATAGTTATCGATAAATTTGCTAAATTTGTATAGTAATAAAGATGCAATTATGAAAATATGCGTGTTCGCTGCTTCCAGCGATAAAGTTGATAAATCCTATTTTGATGCTACAGAGCAATTAGCCGTAGAACTTGTAAAATCCAACTTTGAAGTAGTTTATGGTGGCGGTGCTTATGGTTTGATGGGCAAATTGGCAGATGTCATTATCCA
The DNA here is from genome assembly GCA_020722095.1 of Chloroherpeton thalassium. Lineage (GTDB taxonomy): Bacteria > Bacteroidota > Ignavibacteria > Kapaibacteriales > UBA2268 > GWF2-33-9. Next base: position 9,934 of record DYLM01000057.1, on the reverse strand, counting down.
AAATGGTGGCAAAATTCAAGGAATAATCCCCAGATTTATGTTGGAAGTGGAGTGGGGACATAAACTTGTAACAGATATGATTCTAACGGATACGATGGCTGAAAGAAAAGCGAAGTTTCGGGAAGGAATTGATGGAATAGTTAGTCTGCCCGGAGGTTGTGGCACTTTCGAGGAATTGTTGGAAGCAATTACTCTTAAAAGATTAGGTCAATTTACAAAACCAATCGTGATTTTGAATACAAACGGGTACTATAATCCACTCAAAGAATTGTTGGAACGTAGCATAGCAGAAAACTTTATGAATGCTCGTCACCGGGACATCTGGAGTTTTGTGGATAGTCCCGAACAAGTTATCCCTGCAATTTTGAACGCACCAAGTTGGGACAAAGATGCAATAAAATTTGCAGCAGTAGAATAAAGTAATCAAATAATCAATAATTTTTGAATTAGTTACAAGAAATTCAAATCCTCAAATAATAAAGATATTCAATATCAAATTAGAGAATTGTAAATCTTTGCAAGAGCAGTTGTCAAAATCATTAATTATTTTTTCGTAATTTGCATTTTTCTAATTTGCAGAAATAATAATTAATTATGAAAATATCAGGATTTTCTTTTGCTCGCAATGCTTCCAAGTTCTACTATCCAATAAAACAATCAGTTCAATCAATTTTGCCAATAGTTGATGAATTTGTTATTGCACTCGGAAAAGGCGATGATGATGATACCACACGCGAGGAACTGCTCTCGATAAATGACCCCAAAGTAAAGATTATTGATACTATTTGGGATCCAAAATATATGAAAGGCGGCAGTATTTATGCTATGCAAACAGATATTGCAAAAAATTATTGCTCAGGTAATTGGCTTTTTTACCTGCAGGCAGACGAAGTAATACACGAAAAATATCACGAAACAATTTATAATAGATGTAATCAACTCTTGAATGATGATAGGATCGAAGGGTTGCTTTTCGATTACAAACATTTTTGGGGAGACTATGATCATTATCACAAAAGTCATGGCTGGTATCCTTCCGAAATTAGAATTATAAGAAATTCTGAAAATTTTCATTCATGGAAAGATGCTCAGTCATTCCGCTATTACGCAAAATGGGAAAGCACTCATCAGAAAGAAGGTACTCGTAAATTAAGAGTAGCATTAGCAAATGCCGAAGTATATCACTATGGCTGGGTGCGACCGCCGTATTTAATGCAAGTAAAAGGGAATGAGATGAGTAATCATTACAACCCGAAAGAAAAAATATCCCATATCAAGGATCATCAGAAAATAGAATTCGATTACGGACCATTAAATCGATTGGCGTTATTTAATGAAACACATCCAAAAGTAATGAAAGATGTTATCGAAGCGATGAATTGGAAAGACAAATTGCAATATTCAGGTAATCCAAATCCAAATAGAGAATTACATAGACACGAAACATTAAAGTATCGAACTGTAACTTTGTTAGAGAAAATTTTTGTTGGTGGCAAGCAACCTTTTGGTTTCAAAAATTATCAATTGATAAAAAATGTCTGATACAACTCCTTCAAATAATCAGGTTAAACATAATAACAAATTATCTTCAGTTTTGATTGTGAAAAATGAAGCAGCTAATATTGAAAGATGCTTGAAATCATTAAGTTTTGCAGATGAAATTGTAGTATTAGACACAGGCTCAACTGACAATACCGTAGAGATTTGCAAGAAATATACAGATAAAATATATACTTTAGATAAATGGGAAGGTTTTGGCAAAGCAAAACAAACTGCAGTGAATTATGCAAAGTACGATTGGATTTTATCGATAGATGCAGATGAAGTTGTAACAAGCGAATTAGCCGAGAAAATTCATATAATTCTTAACAATCCTGACAGTGACGCTTATGCTATAAAAAGAAATTCATTTTATTTAGGAAAAATGATAAAGCACTCAGGTTGGAACAAAGATTATCCAAAGCGACTATTTAATAAAAAGAAATCTCATTTTAATGATGCAAAAGTACACGAGTCAGTAATAGTAAATGGAAAATTAGGCACTATTGAAGAGACAATATTACATTATACTTATCCAACAATTAACTCACATATTAAAAAGATTATACAATATTCAGATCTATCTGCACAATCGAGCAAGAAAAGTTCAAATTTATTTATTGCAATTCTACGAGGAAAGATAAAGTTTTTAAAAATGTATTTTCTGCAATTAGGAATTTTAGACGGTAGAGAAGGGCTTATTTTAGCATTAATCTCTTCATTTAGCGTTTTCACAAAATATATAAAAATATGGGAAAGACATAATAATGCCTAAGCCTACGATTATTCATATAGATACAGAGATGAGTTGGCGTGGTGGTCAAAGGCAAGCCACGTATTTATATGAAGGTTTGTTAGATAGAGGATTTGAAACAATATTCTTTGCTAAACACAATTCAGAAATATCTAAGTACATGAAAAACAAGAATATCAAAGTGCAAGAATTGTCTTTCGCCAATGAACTTGATATTATTTCAGCATACAAATTAGCTAAATTTGCAAAAAAAGGCAATTACAATATTTTAGTTTGTCACAATGCACATTCTGTCACTATTGCACTGCTTGCAAAAATATTTTACTCAAAGTTAAAGATTATTGTTGTTCGCAGAGTTATATTTTCAATTAAAAATGGAATCATTTCAAAATATAAATATCACAACAAATTGATTAATCGTTTTGTGGCAATTTCTAATGCGATAAATAATGTCTTAGAAAAAAGTAATATTAATAAGCAGAAAATTGATTTAATTTATGATGGAATTGATTTAAAAAGATTCGATAATTTCAAAAATAATAATTTAGAAAAAGAATTAAATCCATATAATCGTTTAGTTGTAGGTACAACCTCTGCGATTGATAAAGCCAAGGACTTTCCTACATTTTTGGAAGCCATAAAAATAATTTTGCAATCAAGAAAAGATGTATTATTTGTTATTGTTGGTGATGGTGCTGAAAGAGATAATATTCAACAAGAAGCAGAAAATGAAAATATTTCACAATACATTCATTTTGCTGGATTCCAAGAGAATATTGGAGATTATCTAAATATGTTCGCTATTTTTACATTATTTTCAAAATCCGAAGGTTTGGGGACATCGATACTTGATGCAATGTCTGTTGGTTTACCAATAGTAGCCACAAATATTGGTGGAATACCTGAAGTAGTTGAACATAATTCAAATGGCTTATTAGTAAATAAATCAGATCCAAATGAATTAGCAACTGCAATTTTAGAATTATTAAATAATGAAGAAAAACGAAATATTTTTGGACAAAACTCATTGGAAAAAGCTAAGAATTTTGATATTAAGTTAACTATAGATAAGTATATCCAATTGTTTGATGATTTATTAGATGAATAAAAATAAGAAAATATTGGTGGTTCAAACTGCATTTATTGGTGATCTTGTTATGAGTACACCAATATTTCCTGCTTTGAGGAAAATCTTCCCTGATTCTCAGATTGATGTACTTGTAATTCCTTCATCGGCAATTATATTAAAGCATAATCCATATATAAGTAATATACTTACTTTTGATAAAAAGAAGAATATATTTCGTAAAATATCTGAAATTATTAGGCTAATATCTCATTTGTACAAAAATAAATACGATATAGGTATTGCTCTACAATACTCCTTAACTACCGCATTTCTTATGCTTTTTGGAGGTGTAAAAAAAAGAATTGGCAATAGTCATTTTTGGTCTGCAACAAATAGAGTTGCTGTTCCAAAAGGATTGCATATTCGCCAAAGAACGATGCAGTACCTGAAGCCATTTTCCGAGGAAGAATATAGCGATGAAACTGAGATATTTCTTGATAAAGTTGAGATAGAACTTGCGGAACACATTACTTCAACAGCCAGAAGTAATAATCAAAAAATAATAGTTATCGCTCCTGGCTCGGTAAGATTTACGAAAATGTGGAGTGCAAGTAAATTTGAAAAACTTGCTAAAAAATTAGCAGAAAACAGCTATAAAGTGTTTTTAATAGGAAGCAAAGCAGAATCATCGATTTGTGATAAAATAACAAATGGAGTGAATAACAACAATTTGGTGAACCTTTGCGGAAAGTTGAATTTATTGGAATCCGCTGCATTAATCAAAATGTCGGATTTGCTTGTATGCAATGATAGTGCCCCACTTCATCTGGGAAATGCTGTAAAAACAAGAGTATTTGCAATTTTTGGTCCTACAGTTAAGCAATTTGGATGCTATCCATATCGTCCTGACGATAAATTGATTGAAGTTGATTTGGATTGCCGACCTTGCTCTCACAGCGGTGGCAAGCGTTGTCCGTTGGGACATCATAATTGTATGAATTTAATTAATGAAGATTATGTATTTGACTTAATCGTCAATTCTATTTAGTCATAAATTATAACAACATTTTTATATGATCGAAGATATTGATTATTTATAAATATAATTTTATTTGTTCAACTGATAGCCCTGTGAGTCCTGCAATCTCATCAACAGACATTCCCATTTTTATGGCATTTCGGGCGACTTTCTCTATGCCGACTTCTATGCCTTTCTCTATACCTTTTTCTATACCGACTTCAATACCTTTCTCTATGCCAGCTTCCATTCCTAGTTCATAACCCTCTTCTTTTGCTGTGTCCAAGACATTTTTTAAGTCTCGGTAATACTTTAAGCTATCTTCGTAGGACATTACTTGGTCGGGAGTGAACTTGGCAATTTCTGCAGTCTCAAACAACTTTTCAAATATCCTTTCCCTTAATTCATCAGGTAATCGGTCAAGTTTATTTAAATTGCGTAATACAAACAACCATTTTTCGAAACGTGTTTTTAATTCATCTATTGATTTATTGAATTTGGGCATCTCCAAATAAATAAATGTTAGCTTATCATAAAATACTTTCTTTGTCTCAATATCTGTAAGTTTAACATCATATCTATATTTTTCTGGTTCATCTTTGTCTGCATCAAAGATAAAATCTAATATTGCAATTGTGTAAACTGCTTTTAATTCAAAGTTCCAATTGGCTCTTTTTGCTTGCTCTCGAATTGGAAAAGTAGAATAATAAACTGTCCTGTCTTTGAAAAAGTTTTGTTTTGACTTTTGAAGTTCAACTATAAACTTCTCACCTTTTTCATTCTCACAATATAAATCAAAAATAGCTCTTCTATCCACTTCTGAATCACCTAATTGCTCTGTTTTTAGATAGGTTAAATCTTTTATTAAACCCTGTTCTTCTTTTAATAACTCATTCAAGAAATCCAATAGCAAATCTTTGTTTGGTTCTTCACCAAACAACTTTTTAAACCCAAAATCAGTAAATGGATTTATGTATTTTTCTTCAAAACCGTACATATTGTTTATTTTAATAAGTTATAAATTAAAATGATATAAAAGATAAAATGCAATTTTTATTGTAAAAAGAATTATTATTATTTATTAATTGCCCAATAGTAAAAATGCTTTTAAGAATTCGTCAATTTCTCCATCCATAACTCCGATTACATCTGTTTTCTTGAGTTCAGTGCGATGGTCATTCACCATAGTGTATGGCTGGAACACATAAGAACGAATCTGACTGCCCCATTCAATTTTCATTTTTTTACCCTCAACTTCTGCTCTCTTTGCTTCCTCTTCTTCGACTTTTATTTGATATAATCTTGACTTTAGCATTTTCATAGCACGCTCGCGATTTTGAAATTGTGAACGTTCTTGTTGACAAGCAACTATTACTCCCGAAGGAATATGTCGTAGCCTAACAGCAGTTTCTACTTTATTTACGTTCTGACCGCCTTTGCCACCCGAACGAAAAGTATCCATTTCAATATCATCTGGATTGATTTCAATTTCTACATCATCTTCAATTTCGGGATAAACATAAACAGAGGCGAATGAAGTATGTCGTCGTGCATTTGAATCAAAAGGCGATATACGAACAAGTCGGTGAACTCCATTTTCACCCTTCAGCAAACCATAAGCGTATTTTCCGAATATCTCAAGTGTAGCAGACTTAATTCCTGCGCCATCTCCTTCTAATTCATCGGCTAAATAAACTTTAAAACCCTGTCGTTCTGCCCAACGAGTGTACATTCTCAGTAACATTTCAGCCCAATCTTGTGCCTCGGTTCCACCAGCCCCAGAATGTATCGTTAAAATTGCATTGCATTCATCGTCTTTGCCTGAAAGGAGATTTTTAATTTCTAAATTTTCAATCTCTTGGCTTAACTTATCTAAATCCTTATCGATTTCTAATGTTTGAGAATCATCATTATCGGCTTCGTAAAGCTCAATAATTGTTAAAATATCTTCATATTTTTGATAAAGTGAATTATATGTATCAATCCAATCTCGGTTATTTGAAATTTCCTGTAAAATATTTTTTGCAGAGTCTGCATCATCCCAAAAGTTTTCGGAATTAGTAAGTTTATCTTTTTCACTTAATTCTGAAATTTTTGTATCAATGTCAAAGAAACCTCCGTAATTTCAAAATTCTTTGATTATATTCTTCTAATCGTTGTTTTTGTGGTTCGTACAAAATATCACCTATAATTTTAAATTTATTAAAGACGAATGAGATTGAAACTACTTTTATTTTTTTAGCTTAATAAATAACTTCTCTGGTAAATTATTGATAACTAAAAATAAGAGCCTATAAATAAAAGGAGTTATTAAAACTGTTTTTTTCTTTTTAAATGCCGAAAAAACTTTTGATGCAACTTTTACAACATCTCCAATGAATAATTTTGGTGCTTCTATGTCTTGGGTCATTTTCGTTCTGATAAATCCTGGCAGGACAGACATTACAAATACATTACTTAGCGATAATCTTTGTCGTAGTCCTGAAGCAAATGCTATCATTGCAGATTTCGATGCGCCATAAAAGTAATTTGTTGCACGTCCGCGAAGCCCTGCAACTGAACTGATTATTATAATATTTCCATTTTTTTGCTCTTCCATTAAATTTGCAAAATGATTAATTATTGGAATTTGATAAGTGAAATTGATATTAATTATTCTATTGGCTTCATCTATAGAATTTTCTGCTAATTTTTGATGACCAAGATAACCTATGGCATAAATAACAATTTTAGGAACTTGATTATATGAATATAAAAAATTGTTTAATGATGCATTATCTTCAATATCTAAATCAAATACTTGGCTTTCAACTTCATATCTATTTGTGATATCTTTTGCCGTTCTTTCCATTTCTGAGATAGAGCGACCTGCAAGATGAATTTCGTATCCATCCTCCGCAAATTTATAAGATATTGCTTTCCCAATGTCGCTATTTCCTCCAATTACTAAGCAAACTTTACTCTTTGTTTTTTTATCAAATTTATCTAAATTTTTTACTTCTTCCATAATTTTATTTCCTTTTAAATGAATGGTTTATATGCCTAATCTCTTTGATTGCAGTGATGAAAACTTATTGTTAGGATCAATTATTGATTTTATTTCTCTAAATTTATTCAAATTTGAATAAGTTGATTCAAAAAATTCTTTGCTCATTCTTGCATCTTTTGTAAGATATAATTTTCCATTATTTGATAAAATTACATCATCCATTTTATTTAGCATATCAAAAGTATTTATACGAATAGGAAAATCCATTGCCAGAGTGAAACCTTCTTCTGGGAAACTTAAATAAAAATCATTGCTTTTCCCAAAAAACTTTAAAACAGTTAGAAACGAAGACTGCTTATATGATTTCATTATTTGCATAATATTTTTGATAGTTTTGTAAGAATGCTCGCGTGGCACCACAAATTGATATTGAACAAAACCATTTTTACCATAAATCTTATTCCAATTCGACAAAATATCAAGTGGATAATAGAATTTATCAAAATTTGCAATAAAGTCGTTTTTCTTATAAGAAATCGAATTATAAAGCGAGTTAAATAGCTTTATGGTTATATGATTTAATGCAAAATTTGGAAACATAAATGACATATTGAGCTTTGTATTAGGCAATAACTCAAATGAATTATCTTCCAACTCTTTACCAAGAATTAAAACTCCGCGTCCCAATGACTTGCCAAATTCAGAAGTATCCATCCAAGCAACTGAATAGTCATAATACATATACTCATTAAACAATTCGAGCATTTCTTCTAATGAATTTGCTTTTTTTGTGATAACAGAAAAATTTGTTGATTTAATTTTTTGCACTCTGAATGTTGCATCTAAAATAAATCCAGTTAATCCCATTCCACTAATTGTTGCTTTAAAAATATCTTGATTGTAATTACGGGAGCAGTCAATAATCTCCCCACTTGCCAGAATAAGTCTAATTGATTGAACAAAATTACCGAAAGTTCCAACTTTGTGATGATTTTTCCCGTGGACATCACTTGCAATTGCCCCGCCAAGTGTAATGAATTTTGTTCCTGGAGTTACAGGCACAAAGAAACCTTTTGGAATTAGAAAATTGTTCAAATCTTGAAATGAAATACCAGATTCGCAAGTAATTGCTTGATTTATATTGTCGAAGGATAAAATTCTATTTAACTTTAGGCTGGAAAGAGTGGTTGAATTTAGACTGCTGTCGCTATAACTTCGAAGTAGACCTGATGGGATAAATGATTGCTTTTTCCTAATTATATCTTGTAAATAATATATTTGATTAGTACTTATGACTTCAGAATCTATACACGGATAATTGCCCCAACCAGAAATTTTCATAATTAAACTACTTTTTTTCGGTAGATTCTACTTTGACTTTTTTCTGATACATTAATTTGTTTGTTCTTAAATCAACGACAACTTCGGCATCTGTTGGGAGGTTGAATACAAATTCCCCCGAAAAATCAATAAATCCATGCCGAAAATTATTGCCTTGCGTTTTTACACGTGCATAAGCAATGCCATCAATGTATGAACTACAAAAATCATATTCTTTCTGAAATATTCTGTCTCCATTTTGATCAATGTAAAACCAAGTACTATCGATGGAAACAGCGGCAGTGCCTTCGGAATAATCAGTAATTTCGGAATAAATATAATCACTTAAAATTTTACCACCAGTTGTTATAATTGCCCACTTTGTTTTGTCCATTTCACGAGAATTGGAAATAAATGCCCTTCCATTATTGAAATCAGTTGCCATTTCAAAAACTGTTGGAATAAATTCCTTGCCATTTGTATCGATAAATCCATAACTTGCTCCCTTTATTACTCGTGCAAAGCCATTGTGGAATGTATGAGCATAATCGTAAATCAGTGGAATTTTTATATTGAAATTTTTATCTAAATACCCAAAATGACTTGTTGTGTCTTGAACAACGGCTAAATTATTTGAGAATATTTCCCCGAATCCAACTTTAAACTCCTTAACCAATTTTCCATTAGTGTCGATATATCCTCTTGATTGTTTGTTCATTACAAATGCTAATCCATCATTAAATTCTGTCGCTTCTAAAAAAATTGGTTGAGATAGAATAGTTCCATCATATTTCACATATCCAAAGTACTTTACTTCTTCCAAGCCAGGTTGCCAAGTAGCATATATTGCAATATTATTTTTAAACAAACCAATCCATTGTACATTTGGAATTGTAGCAAATTGCCCTTGTAGATTCATATATCCAAGCACAGTATCCTTTCCTATTGCTTTACGAATGGCAAAAAAGCCTTCTGAATAACCAATTAAAGATTCAAATTTCATAGGTTTGAAAATTTGTTCGCCTTCAGTATCCAAAATATACCAAAAATTATTATAGTAATATGCAACTAATGGTTTTCTACTTGTATTCTGACAAAAAATATTAGTTGTGGAAAGGATTATCGTTAAAATTATAATGTATATTTTCATAAATTTATATCTTGTTTTTTATGGAATTAAAGAAAAAAAATTACCACGCTTTTGGAAGAAAATCAATTGGATTAACAATGCTCGCACTGCTACCA
>DYLM01000056.1 GCA_020722095.1 Chloroherpeton thalassium | reverse complement strand
CTATTTTTACACTCATATCTACTTGGAATGTGATATTTACTGTGGTTGGTTCAACTTCAATTTGATTTTCCAAATAAGTAATTCCATCAGATAAAAATGTTGCAAGATTTTCAGCAGTGTTTATATAATAAGGGTCAAAAAATGTTGTTAATACATTTGAGACTCCGTTATCGTAATAAATACTTGCTATTTCCCCAGCAAGGACATAGTCTTCTGGTCCCATTTGATAGATAGCTTGTGCATTTTCTACAGGAGTACAACCATCTCCGTACCACAAACTCGATACTGTCCAAGTGATAGTTGGGAGAGAAAAAATTTGTTGTCCAGCAACGGTATCAACTTGTGGTAACCCAACTCCACCATCATTTGTTTTTGATTGAACATTATAAGTTGAAATTCCCATATAATCGTATGTAAAATCACCTGCATGCATTGTGTCTGGAGCTCCTCCATATCTATCATAAAGGAAATCATTTCCCATAAACCAGACAATTCCACCGTTATTTAAATAACTGATAAGTTCTGGATTATCTTCATCGGCTCCATTCCAAATAAATGAACCAACTCCATCATTAGCTGTGTACCAAAGTACAATATCAAATTCAGATAGATAACTTGCAGTTGGCGAAATAGTATCCCCAGGTGCATAGTATTCTGTGTAATCAAAACCAGCATCATATAAACCATTTCTGATTTTATCGGCATGACTTGGGCTTGAATAATCATCATCAATAATTAGTAAAATTTGACTTCCTTGAGAAAATGTACTCGAGAATATGAAAAACATTACCATTATTAACATTAATAATTTGTTTGTTACATTTTTGAGCATTATTACCTCTTTTTTTTTTAGAATTTATTCATCCGATAACTTTTAGTCATCGGATGAATTTTTGAATAGTTACTTCATCAAAATCATTTTCTTAACGGAAACAAATTTCCCGCTTACCATTTTATAAAAATAGATTCCGCTTGATAGTTTGGAAGCATCAAACTGAATTTTATGTGAACCAGCAAGCAATTCCTTATTTATTACTTGTGCAACTTCTTCACCAAGTAAATTAAATACTTTGATGCTTACATTTTCATTAGTTGGTATGCTGAAATTAATTTCAGTTGTTGGGTTAAATGGATTTGGGTAGTTTTGAGATAATTCATATTTGCTTGGTGTTTGGTTTGCAACATTTACTTCAACAACATCAGAATATTCATAATTTCCGTCAATGTCAATTTGTTTTAATCTATATGAAACAGTACTTGCACTGAGCGGTGTCGAAGTGTCGGTAAATTCGTAATTTTTAGGAGAATTACTATTTCCGTGTCCTTCTACAAAACCAATTTTTTCCCACTCGGTTACTGAGCTTGTCGAAGTAACCGCCCTTTCTATTTCAAATCCATAATTATTTACTTCTGTTGCAGTTTGCCAGTTTAATAATATTCCATTTGAAGTTGTTAAGGCATTAAAAGATGTTAATTCTACTGGAAGTGGAAGAGTTCCAAAAGCTAAATAATCGGCACTTGTAAAATCGGCATCACTTCCTGTTGTTCCGTTAAAATCTGTACCTGAAATGTAAGTTGGAGGCGCAGTGTCATCATCAAGATGCATAAGAAATATAGTATTAACATCACTCATATATGCATTATCACTAACTGATGAATGAAAAGAAGACCTTGCAATATTGGACATCCTTACTTCATCAATGTCACAATCCTGCATTTGTCGTGAGTAAGAACTCCCCCAATAACGGCCTCCGATATTAATTGCGTTTGTTGAGGCGGATAGTTGAAAATCCGCATCTGTATCTGAATCCATTTGTGTACCATTTACAAATAACTTAGCAGTCGTTCCGTCATACGTAACTGCAACATGATACCATGTCCCAAACACCATATCCGCACTTGTTGAACCTGTACCATCACAATCAATTGATGCTATAATATTATCACTACCATCTCTTGCCGCAAAAGTAAGAGCATAGTCATTATTATCATCATTAACTAAATAAAGTGAAAATACTGTTCGTCTGTCCATAATGACGTCATAATCTCCAGAAGTGTAAGCCCCAACATTTATCCATACTTCAAAAGTATATGCAGAAGAAACATCTAAGTCATTAGCGCCATCTCCTGTTCCATCATCTCTAACAAAAAAAGATTCTTGTTTAGCATCCAAACTGACTACTTTAATGTTTTTTCTCATAACATAATCATAAGAATTTGTATGGTTTGGTGTATAACCGTCAGTAAGTGTAAAACCATGATAGTGAACAATACTCTGTCCGGCACCTCTATTTGCATCAGTCCAACCATCAGATGCCCATGCAAAGTATCTCCAATTTGAACTATACTGCTGTTCAGTAAAAGAAGTAACTTTTATGCTTGATGGTGAACCAAGAATGCTTCTTTTAATTCTTACTTCTCTAAAATCTGTTCCAATTGCAAAATTAACTTCATCAGTATTTAGACTAGTGCTATTTTCGAAATCGTATTGGTCCCATGAAGTAGTACCTTCATTATAATCTCTAACTTCAATGTAATCAGCGCCAGATTTATTTTTCCACACCACAACGTAATCGGCAGCAAAAGGAGTAACAATATTATTGCCCCACGCATAAGCATCCACCGTTCCGTTTGTACCTTCTGGATCAGTATCAAAATAGATAAATGTTGCTAGGTCACCGTAATCAGCTTCTACATCAGCAATCCCCAAATAAATATAATTTGCATCCCAAGTAAAATAGCCATTATCTGCACTTGAAAAATTTCCAAAGGCTTCTGTATCTGGTGTAAAATCGTTTGTCCCATCAATAGTAATTGTATGGTTACTTTGAGCGTTAGTAATTGTTATACTAACAAATAAAGCCAAGAATAGTTTAATTAGTTTCATAATAAGCTCCTTATATTTTAGATAATAAATTTGATATAAATAACACAGAAAATGTTACAATGAGTAGAAAAGGAAAAACGGATAATTTCATCAGTTTCATTCTCAGTTCTCTATAATAAACATAATCCTTACGATTGTAGGGTTCTTGCACTCGATAATCCCCTTTCATCAAGTTCCAACCTTTATCATTTTTCATTAACAATTTTTCATTTCTGAATTTTTGTAGCTTATAAATGATAATTTCACTTTCCTTTAGTGATTTATTCACCGAGAAATCGGAAAACCACCAATCTGTTGGAAGTGATATTTCATAATTTCGCCTAGTCGGAATATGTTCTATCCGTCTTTCGGCGTTTAGCGGGATAATATTCATAAAAACTCCTCTTTTGAATGTTGTTAAAAATAAGAAGCACTACTTTGTAATGCTTCTTATATGTTATTTAATTAGAATCATCTTTTTTGTTTTGATATAATTAGCACTTTGAAGCGTATAAAAATAAACGCCACTTGGTAATAAACTTGCATCAAATGAGAATTTGTAATTGCCAGCTGATAATTTCGAATTTACCAATTCAACAATTTCTTGTCCTAAAGCATTATGTACAACAAGTTTAACATTTTCATTAGTTGGTATGCTGAAATTAATTTCAGTTGTTGGGTTAAATGGATTTGGGTAGTTTTGAGATAATTGATATTCTGTCGGAATTTGGTTAACTGATTCTAAATCAGATATAGTTCCAACATAAGGAATACGTGAATACATTATATAAAAACCAAGAGAAGAATTAGGATTAGCTTCTGTCCAAACCACTTCGGCTCCACCTAAAAATCCAACTGATGGGATTGCATTTCTTACTTTTTTACCAATTGTGGCATTTTTTGTTGAATTTCCACTTGCATCAAGATAGCTTGTATTACTCAATTGTGAAACAGAATTCCAAGTTAAACCGCCATCTGGCGATGTTACATATTTAATATTGTAAACAGCAACTCCTCCAATTTTTTCTGTAACTTCTTGCCAAATTACATAAATTCCAAAATTTGGGTCAATTGAAATATTAGGGCGCATAACAGAAATTGTATCAGCTGAATTATCAAGTTGAATTGCTTCGCTCCAAACTCCATCTTTATAAGTTTTATAAAGGATATGTTTCCCGTTATCATCAAGGAAAACCATGTGCAATTTATTACTTGGATCAGTTGCAATGGATGGTTCACCTTGTCGTGTTCCACCTTGTCCCCAACTAATTTGAGATAAATCTGACATTGAATTTCCAGCAACAAGATTCAATTGAGTAACCCCAGTATTTCCATCATCTCTCCAACTTTGCCCGTCATAAGATTCAATCCCAAGTTTATCATAAACAAAATCGCCAGTAACAAATGAATCGGGAGCAGTTCCGTATCTATCGTATAAGAAATCTATTCCTATTATTATTAATTTTTTGTTTGTTGTATTTAGATAGTTTATTAATTCGGTGTTATCTTCATCTGCAATATTCCAGAAAGCTAAATTTGTATAATCATCACCAGTGAACCAAATTACAACATCTTTCCCGTCGTAATCAGTTGAAGAAGGAATACTTGTAGCCATTCCAGCGTTATTACCACAATCAAAAGAAGTATAAGAAAATCCTAATGAATCTAAAGCTGAAGTAACTGAAGATTCGTTGTTATATCTATTATCATCATCAACAAAAAGTACATTTGAACTTGAATTAATTCCCATATAGGTTAAAAAATCACCAATCCATTCTTTATTATTTGAAGATGGTACAGTGTAATATGGATTAAATAAAACAGAAAACACTTGTGAAGTTCCGTTATCATTATAAACAACTGACGATTTTCCTTCGAAAGTGTAACCCTCTGGTCCCATTTCATATACAGAAATTGCATTTGAAGTTGGAGTTACTGCATCAACGTATTTTTGCATTTGAGGTCCACCATCAAAAATTGGAGATACAATTTCGGGATAACTCCAACCAATTCCAGGTGAGTATTCTGAGAACATTATTTCATATTGATTTGTGATTTCAGTTGGTTTATCTTCCCAAGTTGCATACATTTTCCCGTTTTGTCCGTTTGTTAAATTTACGTCAATGTAATTAAAAGGCACATAACCTGGTGTAGGGAAAACACTTGTTAAGTTGTCTGTTGTCCAATTTAATCCATTATCATCAGTTTTCGAGACATAAATATTAGCATCAAATACTGCAGGATCATTCCATATTGAAAACATTATGAAAGGGTTATTTGAATCATCAGCATCAACAGTTAAAACACCAGCATTATTGTCAATATTATCTGCAATTACTGGAGTTGACCACGAATGTGTAAATTCATCAACAAAAGTACATGTCGAAAACATTGCATTTCTTTTAGTATCAGCAGCTTGTTCTTTCCAAACCCCAAATATTTTTCCTGTTTCATCAGCAAAAACAGCTGGTGTTCCTGTGTCGTTTTGCAAGGAATTGCTTAATTGAGCAACATCCCAAGTGCTGAATATTGAATTATAAATAGCATACCAAGTTTCTTGGTTTGCCCATGAACTACTTGGCTCAAAAATTACGACAACATAACCATCAGTTGTACGAGCAATTTTTCTCCCGCCAGTATATCTGGTTGCGTTGTTATAATCAATTTCTGTAATAATTGAGTTTAGACTTTGAGCCGTAATTCCAATTGTACTTACAAAAAACAAAAGTAGAAGGATAGTTCTTTTCATATTTACTCCATTTTTATTTTATTAAAATCATTTTTTTTGTTTCTGAATAATTCCCAATTTTTAGCGAATAATAATATATTCCACTTGGTAATTGATAATTGACAATTGAAAATTGATAATTATGCGTTCCTGCGGACATTTCTTTATTTATTAATGTTGCTACTTTTTCACCGAGTGTGTTATAAATTGCCAATTCAACTTGTTCTGTTTTGTTAATTTCAAATTCAATTACCGTACTTGGATTAAATGGATTTGGATAATTTTGATATAACTTAAAATTCTTATTTTCATCGGAATTTTCTTCAATTCCAGAAAAATTATCGAATTTCACTGTATCTAAAATTTGTTGAGCATCCATTGAAAGAATGTATGTTCGATTTTGGGTTTCAGCTACTAATCCATTACTTTTTTGGATAAAAAATCGATAAGTTAATTCTGTCCCCGAATTATCAAATCCAAATGGAATTGTAAGTTCATAAATTCCATTAGAATCAGAATCTGACATTGCTTCACTATTTACAGAGCCACTTAATGGGGGAATGTTTCCACGTATTACAACTTGGTCGGTTTCTTCCAATTCTACAGAATTCATATCGACAATAAACGTAACGAAAAGACTGTCGCCGAGAGTAATTTTTACAGGATAAGAAAAATCCCACCAAATTCCATCTCTATTGGCTCGAACACGATAATAATAGCTATTCAAACTATTAACGCTTACGTTATAAAAAGTATCAACAATTGCCGAGGAAATTGTAGTATAAGTTCCTCCAAAACTTGTAGATTGTTGTAATTCGTAAAAATCAGCTCTTTCATTTCTACTTCGTTGCCAAGAAAGAATAAATGATAAACTATCTGTTCTTTCTATTTCTAAATTTATCATTGGGGATGGAACAATACCTTTTACTGCACCATCTACAGTATTATAACCACTCATATTCCAAACATCTGAAATATCGTACCAACCACTAAAATCTCCGTACCAACCTGGATTTAAGTGGTAATAATTATTTGTTTCAGAGAAACCATCAACAACAGCAGCATGTCCAATTCCACTTCCACTTATTGAAATTATTCCAGGACGACTATCTACCATATTAGCTTTCAATTCATCCCAAAAACCTGTACTCGATGAATTTTCATAATGTCCGCTAAACCTAAAATAATTGTGAAGAGCATCAGGGACTTTGCTTGTACTTGCAGTTGAACCATCTGCTTCAAAATCCATATCTAAACTTACAGCAGTATGATAAGAAAGCAAACCAGCAGCTTTCTTTTGGTCTGTTGTTAATAAAGTATTTGTGTATTGATCGAGTGTATTTGCCCAATCGTAAAAAGTATTATAAAAATCTGCGTAGTGATAACCCGTATTTCCGTCTGTATAACCATGACTACTTAATCCGCGAATAGGCCATTTGTAGTAATTCAGAATTTGAGCAGTTGCTGTTGCGACACAGCCAACTGGCCAATTATTTGGAGAATAATAATTAAAAACAATACTTCCACTAACATTTGCTTGTCCCCAATCCGAATTTAGAAATGGTCCAAAAATTTCTTTTTCATAAAACTGATTTTTTTCGCCGTAATTTTTATTTAGATATCGTTCCCATTCAGATATATTTCTCTCAATTTCTACTTGTGGAATTTTACCAGAAGCAAGCATATTTTCGGTTAGATTAACTTTTTTAGAGATAAAATTATAAATGAAATTATCACGATTTAATTGATTTCTATTAATTTTTCCTTCAGTTGAAAAACCAATAATAGGCTTCATTTTTTTATTATCAGATAAAATAATAAACCCGCTTGGAGAAAAATTAATTCCCCAAGCATTGATTTTCCCTTCTTGTACTATTTGAAAAATCTCTTTGATTTCACGTTTATGAAAATTTTCATCGAAAAATTTGAAGTTATTCTTTCCCCAAGTTTCGGCGAAAACTTGTATTTGTTCCTGCGAAATATTCTGGGCAAATTGTTGATAAAATGTTAGAATTAATATTATTATGATGAACTTCTTCATATTACCTTATATCATAAACACAGCGAAAACCAACATTACTTAATGTTGCATTTGGGTTAATTCCCAAACGCATTGTACTTCGGAGAACTGAATACTCAGTATCCCACGCTCCACCCTTAATAACTTTCATCGTACTTTCTTTTTCAACTTTTGGATTATTTGTAACCTTTCCTTTTCTTTCTGAATAAATATTACTGATGAAATTATCAGAAGTCCATTCCCAAACATTTCCACTCATATCTTTAACACCGTAAAAACTTTCTGTTTCATAATAACCGATTGGAGTTGTGGCTGGGAAATTGTTTTCAAAAGGGTCGCCGCTAACTTCGTAATTTGCATCACTTTTAGAAATAGTGTCTTTGGAAATTGAATAATATGATTTTCTATTTTCAGATTGATTCCAACTTGCAGCTTTTTCCCATTCTGCCTCGGTGGGCAATCTTCCTCCGACATATTTTGCAAATGATTCAGCAGCCCAAAGTGTTACAAATACAACGGGATGATTTTCACGATTATTTTTCACTTGAAATTGATTTTCGATAAATAGAATTTCAGAAAAAGGTTTACTTAAATCCAAAAAAAGATTATTAGAATTTCGTTCAAATACTTTTTCGTCAGAAAGATAAATTTCATCCTTTTGCAATTTTTCATTCAAGAATTTTACAAACTTAGAATTTGAGACTTCGTATTTATCGATATAAAATTCGTCCAAATAAACAGAATGTTGCGGTTCTTCACTGCTCCAAGCAATTTTATCTTGATTTCCCATCAAAAAAGTACCAGACGGAATTTTAATTTTTTCATCAACAACAACTGAATTTCCACCAAAAGTTTGAGGAATTGCACTTTCTCTTTTAGTAAAAACAGAATCATTTACAAATTGATAAATAGAAAAGAGTAAATCAGCAGTTTTTTCTTGATTTTCCAGTGGAATTCGCATAATATCTGGAGTTTCAAAATGTAGTCCATTTTCCAAAAAATCTCGGCGAAGACAACCATAAGTTCTTGCTCCCAAACCAGTATAAAAGAATTCCAATCTTATTCCTTCTACATAATAGACGCTATCTTCGGGAAGATTTCCAAAGTACAATTCTGGCGGATTTTGGTAATAATTATGCTTTACTGAATTATAAAATGCTTTGATTTTTCGTAATTCCTCATCAGAAAAATTCATTCCCATACCTTCAATAACTGGACGCTGAATAGTTTTGCCGTTCGGTAATTTTACAGATAAATCATGTCCGTGAAAACTGCAAAACAACTTAAATCTTTCACCTTTTTTCAAATTACTATTGCTAAAAACACTATCCTGATAAATTCTATATTTTTCTTCAGCTTCGGCGTTCCATTTTCTTTCAATTTCAATTCCTTGTCCATTTGGTTTTGCTTCCCGCATAAGTGGGCGATTGCAATCGAACCAAATACCTCGATAAGACAGTCTGCAACCATAAGCAGCTGTTGAAGAAACTCCGTATTTATCAGTTAAAATATTTAATATTTTCCCAGTTTCGTTATCGCAATCGCCATGAGGAGCACCAAAAGCAAATCCTTCCCACTTCGGATTATTACCATGATAATTTTCAACACTGAACTTTACTGGCTTTTTAGTTAATTCAGTATCGTTTTCATTAATTTTTTGAATAGTTAATGTGGTCGTTTTTTCGTTTATATTAAATTTTCGGACAAAATCTGAATGGAGAGCAAATTCATTTTCCTTCCCAAAAAAAAGATACGGACGTAAATCAATTTGGTTGTTATTAATTTCAACACGAATCGGCGTCCCTTCTTCTATTTTATTTTTGGTTAGGAAAGATTCGTGAAAAAAGATTGATGGACCAAGTTGTTTTGTTGCTACTGGTGGCTCAACCAAATACATTGTATCTTTTATCACTTCATTTCTGCACGAAGCAATGAATACAAGAACTATAAAATATAGACTAAGCTTCTTTAGCATATTCAAACTCTTTATCAACGTTTCTTTGAAAATAAAATTGACTAAAATCGCTCATTGATTTGTACATTGGCAAAATGTCAGAAATTAAAATATGTTCGTTTTGTCCGTGGTGGTCTTCGCCAACCATTTTTACTATGACAATTGGAATTCCAGAATTTGCATAAAATCTTGCATCGGAAGAACCATTTTCTGTACGGATTTGTATTTCTCTTTCAAAATGTTTAGTCATTATTTTTTGTAATTCAAGGATATATTCATTATCTGGATTATTATATACGCGCTCACTTTTCAATCGAAATTCCAAAACTGAGTTTGAAAAGGTTTCTTGTAGCTTTTTGAACAGATTTTCTGCCGTTATTTCTTCTGTAAAATAGACACTGAATTTTGCTTTTACGAGATTTGGTGTGTAAAATTCATCATTTTTTACTTGAACATCATAAATTGCATAAGTTGAATGCCAATTTTCTTGTTCTGTTGCAATTTTATTTTTTGGGAAAAGCAATTCAAGTTTTTGATAATCTTCAAGGAACAAATCGAAAGCATTTTTCCCATTCCAAGGATAAGGATGTCGTCCAGGATTTGCTTCAGTTCTTACAGAAAATTTAAGAATTCCCTTTTCTCCGTGAATTACGGAATAATTATAACCACCATCTCCATTAAAAATTAAATTGCCTGAATATCCCAACTCAAACATTTTTTGGGCGCCATTTTCACTACCAATTTCTTCATCAAAAGTAACAATCAATCCTAAATCTAAATTTTGATTTTCTTTAATATATTTCATCGCTAAAGCCACAAACGCTTTCATATCAACTGAACCGCGCCCATAAAGTTTACCATCAATTATTTTTGGGATGAATTGCTCATCTTTTCCATTTACAACATCAAGATGTCCTTGAAACAAAATTTTGGGATGATTTGTTTGTCTTGTTGTAATGAAAAGTGCTGGAAATCCCATAAAGTTGTGTTTTTTAATATAAATTCCATTCCCAGAAAAATATCTTTCTATGAATTTTACCGTTTTGTTAAATTCTGAAAAATTCTGTGGTGTTGTCTTAAAACTGATTAATTGGCTAATTAATTCAACCAATTCATTTTTTATATCATTATTTTTTTGTTCTTGCAACATTAATTTGGTCCTTAAAAAACTGAATAACTTCATTCCTATCTGATATTTTCGCTAATTTGAATTTCAACATTTCAACTTCAGCTAAAAAGTGATTTACAATTGAATCGTGCGTTTGGCGGAAAAATACACTTCCCAAATCAAATAGAATTACTTCACGGTTTATTATTTCGTAATTAACCAAAAAATTCTCTCGCGGAATAATTATCACTTCAAAATTTAGAGCATCATTTTCCAATTTTTGAATAACATTTTCGATACTTTGTTCAACCAAATTCTGCGAAAGTCGATTAAACGGTTCTCTTCTTGTTATATAATCTATCAATTCAGATTCAACTACAATTTCTAATCTTCTTTTTTCCTTTTTCTTCAAAATTTCCTTTCGTTTTTCGAAAGATGAAAGTGCTTCTTTAACTTGTTTGGGATTCAATTTATAAATCTTTTCTAAAAATTCTTTGCGTAATTCCATAGATTGATTTACAACGCTCAAATTTCTTGAAACTGAAATTCTTTCTCCACCAGTTACCCCGAACCAAATATCTTCAAATTTAGCGTAACTTGAAGCTGCTTCGTGTGTGGGAGAATAAATTGGGAATGTATTAACCTCAAGATCAAGCAAAGCATCGATGCTTAAATGCAATTCTTTGCTAATCGCTGCAAGTTTTTCAACACTTGCTTGGTGATGTCCATTCAAAATTGAATATAATGTTTGCAATTCAATTCCCGTATTTTGAGCTAATTCTTTAACTGTCATTTTATGGGAATTCATTGTTTCGCGGATTTTTTTCCCAATTCTTATTGATTTATCATCTTCCATTATCTTGTACCTTTTTAATCAAATCTATACAAACAGATAAAATTTCGTTTGCTTCACCAAAGTATTTTTTTGATTCAGTTTCGTAACCATCAATTGTGGCGGAAACTGCTCTATTAATTTTTCTTTCTGCTTTTGCAAAAACAGAAATTATTTTTGAATAATTATTGATATTAACTTCGTTTGTTAAACTTAGTCTATAATTTTCTACGTCAGGGAAAAGTTCACTGAGTACATTTTCAATTTCAGAAATTTTAGTCTTTTCAATGTTTTTGTGATAAAAATCAGCTTTTTCTTTCAAAAGGATAATTTCAGATAGAAATGCTTGCAAGTTTAAATTGTTTGAATCTTCAGATTCAAGCCGTTTTTTAGCAATTCTTTTATCGATAAAAATACAAATTACCATTACTGAAATTGAAATTACAAATCCAAACCAATTAATTGGTTGAAATGAAGCAAAAATTGAAGCTGCAAAAAGTGCAAAAGCAAGAATTATGTAATTTATCGTTTTTATCATAAAACACCGCCAACCATAAGAAGTGCAAAAATGATAATCATCAAAGCTTCGCCTAAAATTAAACCAGCAGAAAATGGAACTCCTTTATGTTCCACCCACTTTTTACCTTTCTTTTTGATGAAAATTATATTTAATAAACTTCCTAAACCATAAGGTAAAATGAATTTCATCGATAAATACATTGCTATTCCCATTATTACACCAAGTCCAGGAATAGGAGTTAGTGAAAGAATTGCACCAATAATTCCACCCGCTAAATATTTATCTGTTGGAACATTTCCATCAACAATGGAATCGATTGTTGCACCTAAAGCTACTGCTTGCGGAGCTTCAATTTCAGTTCCAGGACCAAAACCAGGTAATTTGTTTCCAGTTACTGGGTCAATTCCACCAGAATTCCAAATTAAAAACATCACGGTTAATGAAACAATTGGACCAATTCCAGAAACTAATAATTGTAGAGTTTGTTGTTTGATTGGTAAACTTCCAACAAGATGTCCCGTTTTCAAATCTTGCATTTGGTCTGCACTTTCAGCAATTGCAACTGAAACTGCCGCACCGATTAAAACAACAGTTGTAATGTGGTCAGAATCGAGGAAAAGCATAAGAATTGCAACTGCAATTAAACTCATTCCACTAATTGGAGTCCAATCTGTCATTCCAGTTGCCTGCGAAACAATAATTCCAGCGAACAACAACCAAATTGTGCTTACAAACGAAATTAGCAAAGCTGTTCCAATTGAAATATTTGAAGTAAAGTAACTTGACGCAACAAATAATAGAAAAGCAAGAACAATTACTTTAAGCAAAACTGTTAATGAAAGTTCATCCTTTTCATTTTCAATATTTTTGATGTCGAAAGTTCGTAATGTGGCTTTTATAGCGGGAATTATCAATACAATACTGATTAGTGAACCGCCAATCAACATTCCAATTCCAAGTGGACGTGTAATTGTTGAATGAATAAAATCTGAAAGATTGGTTGCAGAGTTTTGTGGAATAATTTCAAAAGCAATTACAGTTGGAGTAATTAGCCAATAAGCTAAAATTCCACCAGCTAAAACAAATAATCCATTTCTACCAGCAATAAAACCAATTCCAACACTTAACAAAGAAATTGCCCAAATGTTATTTATATAACTCGGCAAATGAAGAATTGAATTTAGATTTACTTCTGCGGGAAGAATTTCGGGAAATCCAAATTTTGGGAATTGTGTAATTATATAAACAGAAGCCGAAATTAGAAAACCCCAAAACAGTAATTTTGATTTTTCCAAACCTTCCGATGGGGAACGCAATATTGAAGCAATTGCTGTTCCAGAAGGAAATCTTAATCTATCTACATCAATCATTTGCTTGCGAAGTGGAATAATGAAACCAACGCCTAAAATTGCACCAGAAATGGTTGCGGCTAAAATCCACCAAAAATTAAATTCTACACCACGAATTAGTAAAACAGGAACTGTAAATATTACGCCAGCAGTTGTTGTATTTATTGCCGAAGCAACTGTTTGGATTATATTATTATCTAAAATTGTTCCTCTTTTAAAAACTGCCTTCATAATTCC
This sequence comes from Chloroherpeton thalassium, assembly GCA_020722095.1. Lineage (GTDB taxonomy): Bacteria > Bacteroidota > Ignavibacteria > Kapaibacteriales > UBA2268 > GWF2-33-9. The sequence continues at coordinate 167 of DYLM01000056.1, read as the reverse complement.
CCAACCTAAAACAGCGGCAACCGCTGCCCCATTTGTTGAAAAACCCAAAACTAACGCAGCATAAGAAAAACTTGCAGTCATCAAAATTCCAATAAAAATTCCAACCGAAACAGAAAGTGCGGAATAATCAGGATATTTTGCATTTTTTAGATTTTCTTTCATATTAT
>DYLM01000164.1 GCA_020722095.1 Chloroherpeton thalassium | reverse complement strand
ATTTACATCCTTTGCACATTTATTGTAGCGAAGTATGCATTTGGCAAGAAGTTTTGCGAGCCTGTAGAAAAATCTCAAATCTATTATCCGAAATGGTGAGCGATAAAAGCATGTTAATCCTATATTAGAGGTGCTGCACACTGTATATAGCTTATTATTGAGACTTTGTTTAAATGCTCTATTGGGAAATCTTTTACTCTTTAGGTTTGCAGTATAAAGTTTATAGAGCCAGTCTTGAACAGATATAAGATCTGAACGAGCAGCGACTTTACAATCGCCTTGTAGCCCAATTTTCAAATGGAGTGCTTTTTCTTTTTCATCAGGGGAAATATTAAGCGGTTGAAGCATTCTCTTTTGTACTTTCCATGCACATTCAAGCTGTATTTGTCTTGCTTCATCCGAAAAAGTAGTTTGTGAAGAATGCAATCTATAATAAGTTAATATCTCAGGAATGTTTGCGACATCATAATCATGCGAAATCTTCTCCCACAAATCATAATCTTCAGCAGGTGGATAATCTAAATCAAACAAATATTCATGTTTATCCAAAAGTTCTTTTCTGAGCATTACCGATGATGTCGCGAAGCAATTATGAAACAACATCGTAGATTTAATGATATCAGAGTCAGTTGGATATTGCCATATGTGTTCAGCGTTACCTATGGTTTTGACCCATGTGCCACACATGCCGATACTGGGATTTTTTTCAAGTAAACTTACCTGTTTTTCCAAACGAGTATTCAAACTGATATCATCAGAATCCAACCATGCGATATATTTGCCTTTTGCCTTTTGAATTCCAACATTTCTTACACGAGCTAAACCTATATTTGTATCATTGTGTATGAGTCTAATTCTTTTATCTTTGTATCGGTTAATGATAGATACTGTTTCATCTGTTGAACAATCGTTAATAATTAATAATTCAAAATCTTTAAAAGTTTGATTTAAAATACTTTCAATAGCTTCAGCTATATATTTTTCACCATTATAAACTGGCATTATTACACTAACATACATGTGGTCTCTTCCTTATTATATTTTGATCCACTCGTCTGGTAGAGGTTCTGAATTACCCCAGCCTTGTGACGGTGCAATTACAATTTTTTCTTCATTTTGAGCTAAATATGCACCCCACCAATGATATGTACTATTGGCAATAATAAAGTGTTTGCACTTAGATAATAAATAAAGATCCTGATAAGCAGCCTCATTAGATGTATTAGGGGAGATGATAGTCACTGGAAAATCCGTTTGGATATTATCCTTTGCCCATTGAGTTTCTAAAGTAAAAATAAAAAAATGCGGATTTTTAATTTTTTTAACAATAATGCTGATAGCTTTATCATAATAATCTTTTGTCAATTTAAAGTGATTACTGCTAGCTTCAGAATCTGTGTATTGTCGAATACCTATAGCAACAGCATTGCTTGATTCAAGATATCCTCCATAACTTTGTATGTCTTCTGGAATCTCTGCTGTGATCTTCAAATCTTCTAAAAGCACATTTTTTATTCTTTTAAAATAATTTTCACTTTGCCAATATCCATCGAGAACAATATAATTAGATACATTTGAAATTAAGGAAGAATCAAACCGATGACAAGGACCACCTGCAAAATAATTCTCCATAGATGCTTTTGAATCATCTAAAAAATTTGGTTCATTTAAAAATATTTTATGCTTTTTCTTTTTATATTTGTCTATTCTTTTATATAAACCGACCAATCTATTTAAATACTTCATATCTAAATATGGCTCAAATAAAATTTTGTCCGCTTTTATATCAAATTGATTTAGTATATAAACTCTGTTGTATGAAACATCATTGTTGAAAAAACTGATATCTAACCACAAAGGAATATTTTTTTCTATGGCAATCGCTCGTCCCATTGCATATTGAAATAATTGATTTCCAAGTCCACCAGCGATTTTAGCTACCACTTTATTTTGAAAAATTTCGTTTATCTTCATAATGTAAAATTACTTCTTAAACCAAAAACAACCACATGCATAGTTTTGCATATCTGATTGCTCTTTGGTAGCAT
>DYLM01000163.1 GCA_020722095.1 Chloroherpeton thalassium | reverse complement strand
TCCATTCTGGAGAGGGGGAGCAAAAAGTCCCTCTCCATTTATGGAGAGGGATTTAGGGTGAGGACTTAATTTTACGTTTTTTTTTCATTCCCCCTCTATGAGGGGGCAGGGGGAGGTTCTAATTACAATATATCCTCTTATACTAACTAATTACATCTTTATCGGCGGTTGCCAAATAATCTTAATAACATTAAGAATAAATTAATAAAATCCAAATAAAGAACTAATGCACCAACTATTGCAGTATTTGCTTCTAAACTTCCACCCGACATTCTAACCAAATGCATTTCCTTGATTTTTTGTGTATCATAAGCTGTTAAACCAGCAAATACTAAAACACCTACAACGCTTATCACAAAATCCAAGGCTGATGATGCAAGAAATAAATTTACAAGTGATGCTACTATTATGCCAATTAATCCGATAAAGAAAAAACTACCCCAAGCAGTTAAATCTCGCTTGGTGATAAATCCCCAAAAACTTAATGCCCCAAATGTAATTGCAGCCGTTAAGAATACATTAATTATCGAGCCGATAGTGTAGATGTAAAAAATCGAAGATAGTGTTAGACCCGTCAGTGCTGAATATGCAATAAATAATGCAGCAGCAACTGGTGTGCTCATTTTCATTGCCCAACCAGATAGAGCAATCACCGCTCCCAATTGTGCCACGAAAAGTATTATCAAGGTTGTAGAATTTAAAAAACTTCCCAGAAAACCAGTTGCAAACACATAGTACGAAATTAGTGTGGTGATTAGCAGACCGCCCGACATCCAGCCGTATACTTTCCTCATAAATGCTTTTTGCGATGCAAGTACTTTTTCATTGATTTCTTGAACTAAAACGTTCTCGTTTATTTGCATAATTATTTCTCCTATTTTTCTCTTTCAATAACGTATAACGAAAAATCCTGTAAACAATTTTTTGCTTGGGAATTTTTGAATTGATTTAAAATTTGTTGTGCTCGATTAACATAATCCGCTGCAATTTTTTCTGATTCAATTATTCCATTTCTTTCCTTAACATAATCAATAATATAAGGAACTTCCTTTTTTATCGTTTTTGTATTTTTGATTTTCTTTAAAATTTGGTCAATTTCGGTCTGTGTAGAATTTTTAAATGCTATAATTAAAGGTAGAGTAATTTTCTTCTCTCGTATATCATTTCCTACGGGTTTACCAAGCAGGGAACTACTATTTGTATAATCAAAAATATCGTCCTTTATCTGGAAAGCAACTCCAATTAGTTCACCAAAATTACCCATTGCTTCCACAAGCGAATCGGGTTGATCTTGCGATATTGCTCCAATTTCGCAACAAGACCGTAGCAAAACTGCAGTTTTATTTGTTATTATTTTGTAATAAGTCTGCTCATCATAAGATAGTCTACGGGACGCTTCCATTGATTGCAACTCGCCTTCGCTCATTTTTTGTACTGCACGCGAAGTTACTTGCAGAAAATTGTATTCGTTGTTTTCAACTGCAACTAATAAGCCACGCGAAAGTAGATAATCGCCAAGTAGAACAGATACTTTGTTTTTCCAAATTGCATTTATCGATAGAAAACCGCGTCTTTCATTTGCTTCATCAACTACATCATCGTGAACTAAAGTTGCTGTATGTAGCAATTCTGTCATCGTTGCACCAATGTATGCTCGTTGAGTGATATCGCCAAATAATGAAGAAGTGAGGAAAATCAATGCTGGACGCATCTTTTTGCCACTTCGGCTTGCCACATATCTAAGCACCATATTCAAAAGTGGCACATTAGATTGTAGTTGTTTCTTGAAAAAAGTATCAAATTTATCTAAATCATTGCCTACTTGCTTTAATATATTATCTAATTTGCTCATTATTGTTCTGTTATTATTTTACTAAAGTTTATAATTATTTTTGCTTATTGCCCGTGTCCTAACCCCCCAGCCGAGAATATCATTCCTACTCTGTGAGGGGGTTAGGGGGGAGGTTTTAATTAAATTTCCTCACCCTTTTGGAGGGTGTCTCATAAGTCAGCTTTGCTGTCATTCCCACGAAACACACCCCCTGACCCCCTCTTATTAGAGGGGGAA
>DYLM01000162.1 GCA_020722095.1 Chloroherpeton thalassium | reverse complement strand
TGACTGTTACCATAGTGCAGTGTCGTCAAAATTGGTTGGTGCTAACGGTTTGCGGTTCGTTGATTTTTTTATAGTCCCAAGTAATAATCTTTAATCTTTTTTGACATAAGTTTTCGCCTTGTTGCCAAGAAACTTTGATAATTATCAATCTCCATATCCATAATCTCTATAGGCACACAATTCATTTTTAAATTTTCAGTCAATTCTTGTTCAGAAGACAATCCACTTACAAGTTTATTTTCCTCTGCAATTTGCTTTCTAATCAATTGGAAATACTCTTTTGGTGGTTTATTCCCAACTTTTATATTTATCTCCGATTGCATAAATACATAATTTGCTATCTGATTATATTTACTCTTGTCCAGCCCATTCTTTTTTAGATAATCTTTTGGGAAAAGGTGATGTATGTCGCCACGAAGTGAAATCAAATCACCAACCAACACGTCTTTTGATAAAAAACCCTTATCATTTGCCTTTACTTGTGAAGCAAGAAAAACATGAAAATAAGGACTACTTGCAACTGATGTATCTAAACTCTGAGGTAGTGAAGCAGTCCAAAATGCTTCAGATAATTCAGCATCTTCTCTTTCACTTAGGATTTCATTGAACGGTTTTAGAGATATTTGTTTAATGTCAAAATCAAATGTACTTTCAGGTGAACCAGAATATCGACCAGTTAAAACAGAATAAACAAACCAGCGTTTTACGTAGCTTTCTATTGAAACAGAATTAACACCTAAATCCTTTAACTTGAGGTAAACGATATATGCAAAATTCACAGCATTCTGAGACCGCATTAAATCAGACGATATAAAACCTGCGGATTTTATAATCATTAAGAAACGTTTGAAATTTGTTTCGTTAATAAAGTTTGTAACCCCCTTCTTTAATGTATCATACGCTTGCTTTGCAATCTCACTTTCAAAAGTGCGTGTTTCAAAATTCCTACCCGACAATAAGCTGACTAAATCCGACAATCTGCCTCGATTGAATTGAGATGTAAACGCAACCCTTATCAAATCATTATAATCAGGGTCGTATAAATCATCATTCTCTGTTTTTAACCAACTCATTTTGGGAAAATATTCTGACTTGGCAAAGTCATTATCATTATCCACAATATGTTGGTAAAATTCGGGGGCAATTGCGAGATGACAGAAATAATCTATTGCTTTTCGCAATTCATTGCCACCGTTTTCAGTATCTGCAGCAATTTTGCTCATGGCAAAATCTGCTTGACTTAAAACTACTCCTTTTGAATTTATTCGGATAAATATTTCTGTTACTGTTTCAATATCAAGGTCAGGCGAAAGTTCAATTAATCCAATTTGTTTTTTCGGAATATTAACTAATCGAGTTATTGTTTTTTCAATGCGTTCCTCGTTTGCTTCGGGATTAAGTTTTAAATATTCACGAACAATCTTTAAAACACTACCATTTATAATCTCCGAAATATCAGGCAACCAAACTTTGTCCTTAATAATTGCAGGGTTTTGAACTTCAAATTTTTCTTCAATGGGATTAAAAGCAATCTTTATTTTAACTCGCTGATAGGTTTTACTGACAACGTATTGACCAATCACAGCGGCTGTTAAAGCTGTTATTCGTTGTTGACCATCAATCAGAATCTTCTTGCCTTCGCTTAAACTGCCGTCCTTTAATCTTACATTTGGGTTTCTCCATGCAATAATGTATCCAATAGGATAGCCTTCATATAAACTATCCATTAAATCACGAACTTTAGAACTATCCCAAACAAAAGGTCTTTGAATTTCAGGAATAGCAATCTCTCCCGAATTTACCCAAGCCAATATCGTTTCAATCAAATATTGGTTTACTGAATATTTTTGCATTTATCTTGTTTTTTATCTGTCAATATTGTTATGTAGTGCGTTTTTTTCAATGACCGCCAACTAGTTTATACCAGCCATAAAGTTGCACATATACAACAAAATCCTGCTGGCTTTGTGCCATAAATAGCTGTGTTTATTTCTTGTGCAAACATAAAAAAATATTATTATAAATCATCAAATGGAGATTTTATTTTTTGTAAACTTTTGGTCGTCAGGTG
>DYLM01000007.1:47911-58176 GCA_020722095.1 Chloroherpeton thalassium | reverse complement strand
TATTAGAAGAAAAAGGTGATTACTATAAAGTAGATTGGCAACAACCCAAGAAAGATAAGAAGAAGAAAAAGAAATAAGTTGGGCGTTGGGAGTTAGGTGTTTCAGTTTCAAAGATGCATGTCGATAAAGTTTGCAAATATATTTTGAATCAACGGGAACACCATAGAAAACATACTTTTTCAGAGGAGTATGACACATTTTTAAAATATTATCAGCAAACATTAAACAATAAATAAGGTAATAAGGTTGAGTCTGGTTTATACACATTTTTCTACTAAGGTCAAAAATGAAAATAAGGTTATTTATATTTCATAAAATATATTGAAGGTCATTATCCTAATATCTTCTCTAAATTCTTTTAATACCTTATTTCATTAACAACCTTAGTAGAGAAAAATAATCCAAACTAAACATAATAACCTTATCTCCTGTTTTTTTTGAATTAAATATGTAAATAAGGTTTGGGGGTGTAAAAATGGCAATTATTTCTACTAAGGTTAATAATGAGGATAAGTTTTTTTTATTTTAAATAATTAATTGAAGGTGGTCCACTGAAGGGCTTTTATAAAATTCCTTAAAAACCTTATTTAACATAAAAACCTTAGTAGAAAAAAAATAAATCTAACCCAAACTAATAACCTTATTTCATTGTGATTTAATATCCATACGATTTTAACATCGTAGAATTATTTCTCCAATCTTTACGAACCTTGACGAAAAGCTCCAAGAATACAGGATAGTCGAGGAGCTTTTCTATTTCTATTCGAGCTTCCGAGCTAATCTGTTTAATCATTGAACCATTCTTTCCTATCAAAATTTGCTTTTGGGATTGTTTTTCCAAAATAATATCAGCAGAAATGAACCATTTACCATTTTCTCTTTCGATAAATTCTTGAATTTGCACTTCAGCTGAATAAGGAATTTCCTCTTCGGTATGTAAGAAAATTTTCTCGCGAATAATTTCTGCCGCAAAGAATTTTGTATTTAGCGTGCTCAAACTTTCTTCGTCATAATAAAATTGACTTTCGGGTAAATACTTAATTATTACTTCCTTCAAGGTTTCTAAATTCGTCTTATCTTGTGCAGAAAGAGGAACAATTTCATCAAATAGATTGAGATTATTTATTGCTGTAAGAAGTGGAATTAATTGAGCTTTATTGTCGGCAAGGTCAATTTTATTTAATATAGCAATTTTTGGTATATCAATTTGCTCAATCATTGACAAATATTCTTTGGAAATTAATTTGCCAGTTTTTGAATAATTCAGATAATCAAAAACAACCAGCACAACGTCCGAAGATTCGAGTGAAGTAGGAACATATTCCATCATCACTTCTTGTAATTTATATTTAGGTTTAATCAAACCAGGAGTGTCGAGCAGGACAATCTGACAATCATTCTCCGTTAAAATACCGACAACTTCTTTGCGAGTAGTTTGGGGTTTAGGAGAAACTATAGAAAGTTTCGATTCCAACAAGGCATTGAAAATAGTAGATTTTCCAGCATTTGGCTTGCCGATTAAGGAAACAAATCCAGCTTTAACAGGCATTATTGCTCACTTTTTTGAAAAACGCGGAATAAGCCGAAAGGAATGATTACACAATAACCAATAACAAGCAACAAAGGAGCAACTACTACTGCTAATGGATTATTCCATTTGCCATCTGGAATTGCGGGTTGTTCAGTAACTCCAGTTGACATAAGCAAATAGCCTAATAAGATTACTGCTAAGCCAATGCCAAGAATTATAAAGTTTTGTTTTTGCAATGGAAATTGCCAATTTATATTTTTTACAACTTTAGTTTTTGCTGCCATTTAATTCTCCAAAAAAACAAAATTACTAAATAAATAGGACATAAATCAAATATGCTGTGATAGAAAACTTATAAGCAAGCGAGAATCGTTTGCTTGAATCAATAAGTTTTTGTAATAAATATGTTAAAATCATTGTGCCACCGAGTACAATTGGGATATTCATCAATGCTATTGCTATTGAATTTGTGCCGCTAAAGAAATACATCATTCCTGGTGAAACAACTGTTCCGTAAAGTATGAAGATATGAAGAATATACACATACAAGGCTTTCTGACCAAAGAAAGTAAAGATTGAATTAAATCTTGGTAATGCTTTTGTTATTAAACCAGTAATTGCAAATACGAAAGCAACAATAGAGTATCGAACAAATATCAATCCTATACTTGCTTTGTATGGAATTGGTGTTTGTTGAATTAAATCAAATTCGAGATTGTAAAGGGCAATTCCAATTAACAAGAAAACAGGAATTGAATAGAAACTTCTTTTGATAATCCAATTTAGTCGTTCAGCTGAATTAATTCTTTTAATCATCACACCAAAAGCAATTCCGTAGAAGACAAATGATGCAAAAGGAAATATTCCAAAAAATGAACCATTTCTATAGTCAATGTAAGAAGCTATTGGAAATGGAAATATGTCAAACCAATTAACAAGTTGTGTTATTGGTGTAAGAATTGATATTAAAATTGCTATGGTAAGCGAGGAGCGAAATAATTGCTTATCATTTTTGGTTAGAACGAACAGCAAGAGAACCCCCAATAAAACTACAGCAAATAATTGCAATATATTTACCGAAAAGAAGCCATGTAAATATTGATGCTCAATAAATGGAATATCGTAAATTTTATCAGCGGGAAAACTAAATAAGTAGCCAATTCCAAGCAATGTGAGAGCAGTTTTGATTCTCTTCTGTTTTGTCTCGGATTTCAATTTACCAAATTCGTTTCTTTTGTTTGCAAAAACTTGTGCAACCCCCGAAACTGTTAAAAAAATCGGTGCTGTTGCTCCACGAGTAAATTCCCACCAATTCCACGGAAAAGAGTGTAAGTTGATTGCATCTGGATTGATTAAAGAAAAAAACGTATGGCCTGCAATCATCATTAACATTGCAAAGATTCGAGCAAAATCTAACGAAGGCAGGCGATTAGATTGACTTTGAGTACTCATTTTTTGTATTATTACAAAATTGTATTGTTATTAAATACAAAATTACTAAATTAAAATTTAATTTTATGTTAATTTTAAAAAAGATTTATTTTGAATATCAAGAGAATATACATATTTGAGGACGACCCAGGTCATGCTACATTTTTGATGAATATCTTATCAAAATTATTCCCACCTCCAAACACTTTCATAAAAGTTGCTGGGAAAGTTCAAGATATTGTTGAATTGATAAAAGAAACAGTATTTCCCGCTATTTTTTTAATTGATGATGAGTTGGAAGATGCAAGTGGTTTGAACATTTTGAAAAAGATTAACCAACTTTTTGTAAATGAGTTGAAATTCACTATTGTCATGGTATCGAAACAAGACCAAAAATCCTCGATAGAGGCTTTAAAAGCTGGCGCAGACGACTTTTTTTCCAAACCTGTTTTAACAGAACTGCTTTTAGCACGTATTATGAATGCAAAAAGGTTTCTGACCGAGAAAGATTTAATCAAACAGAAAGATGTACAAATTCAAAATTTAGAAAAAGAGATTTCAAATAATCGTCAAAAAATGATAAATTTACTTTATCAATTCCAAAATTCCAAAATACCAAATGCTGCCAAAATTACTTCGGGAATGCAAAAATCTGCTCCTTGGATTGCCTCGAAATTAACTGATGATATGGATATTATTGATAGAGTAAAAGAGGCAGCACGTTTTGCATTTATTGGGAAAATGAACTTGCCCGATACTATGGTAAATACGCCTGTAATGACTAATGGATTTCCTACAAATGAAAAAATGAATGAAGTGCCCAAATTTACTCGGGAAATACTTTCACAAATATCAGATTACGAGGATATAGTGAATGTTATTGAGCATATTTACGAAAACTTTGATGGTTCGGGTATTCCTAACAAAATCAAAGGTTGGGAAATTCCATTGGAAAGTAGAATAATTAGAGTATTGATGGATTATGATTATTTCCTTGAAAAAAATAGTGGCAAACAAAATAAAGCAATAGATATTTTATTTAATGATGCGCACAGAGTTTATGATTTTCAAATCATTGCATATTTAGACCAATATTTAGCACATTTAAATTTTATGGGCAAAGCGGGAAATGCCAAAGAAATTCCTATGCTTGTTTCCGAATTAATTCCAGGACAAACTTTATCAAGAAACATATTTACTTCAAGTGGTTTGAAATTAATTTCTGCTGGGACAAGGCTCAACGAAGAAACTATACACAAAATTCTATCTATCAACAAAGAAGATAGCGTGATTGGTTCTATCTATATTTTTAATATCAATAATTAAAAATAATTATTTTTAAAGTGCATTTATAAGTGATACAAATTGATTATCATAATCTTTTTTGTTGATTACATCTAATTCAATCTCACTAAGAATACCATTTCGTATTGGACTATGTTGCAATAATAATCCCGAAATTTTGGAAATATTATTTTCGAAATTTTTTTCGTTTTTCAATAAGTTCAATTGAACAAATGATTCTAAGTGAGGTCGCACAAATTGACCCAAATAATTACGATTAAATACGAATGCAATTGTTTGAATTTCTTGGATAATATGGTTAAAAATACTTTTATCATAATATTCTGATGTGGCTATTAAAAATACTGAACCATTTTTCTTGTGATTTTCGGGAAAATTAAATTCATCAAAGTTGTCGATTTCTTTGTCGAAAAGTGGCTCTAACCTATCTAAGAAATTTACTAATTGATTAGGAATAATATGAGAATTTACTGAAATATTGAAAATCCATAAATCCGAATTTCTTAGTTTTGGATAAAGATTATTCATATCATCAACTTGTTGGCAAAAGTCCTTTGGCTGAAAAAATGGGTCGTGAGAACATCCCAGACAAGGAGAAATATCGAGTGATTCAACATCAATAGTATGAATATTGTTATTTTCGGAATTTAACGAAGCTTTCAATGGCTTTAGAATGTATTCAATTGAATGATTGGAATTATTCTTTGAATTAAGTTTTGGATAATAATTTATTAGAGAAATTTCCATAAGCTAATCTAATGTTTAAAATAAAAATATTAAACTTTAATTATTGAAACGATTATTATGAAAAAAAATTATTAAATATTGATTTTTTTAAATAATTTAAATATTAATAAATAATTGTAAAGATTTTATTAATTTTGTTATTTTGAATGGAAAAAAATTTAGAAAAGCAGATTTTGGATATTGTAAATGCAATTCCTTATGGAAAAGTAACTACTTATGGCGAGATTGCGAAAATTGTAGGGATGAAGTCTTCGGCGAGAATGATTGGATGGATTTTAAATGCTAATCGTGATAAAATTGAGATCCCATTTCATCGGGTAGTAAATAGGAGAGGTGAATTGACGGGTAAGTTGCATTTTGCAACACCAACTTTGATGAGAGAATTATTGATTTCAGAAGGAATAACATTTTCAGAAGAAGCAGTGAATATGGCTAAGCATTTGTGGAAGCCAAATAAAGAAGAAATATAATTAGAACCTCCCCCTAACCCCCTCACAGAGGGGGAATAGGTGATATAATCTCCCCCTCTCCATTTATGGATCGCCGACAAGTCGGGACAGGAAGGGGGCAGGGGGTGAGAACTTGGGCTGTAAATAAAAAAGGAATATTTTCATCAGAACCTCCCCCTAACCCCCTCACAGAGGGGGAATAGGTGATATAATCTCCCCCTCTCCAGAATGGAGAAAGGCTGGGGGTGAGGAACAAAACATAAATTAAAAAAAAAATAAAGAGGCAAAACATTGGACTTATTTCAAAAATGCATTGATTTCACAAGAGCTGACGAAGCAAAACAATCTGGGTTATATCCATATTTTCGTCCGATTGAAGAAAATGAAGGACCAGTTGTTCACATAGAAGGGCGCCGGATTATAATGGCAGGTTCCAACAATTATTTAGGACTTACAGCACATCCCCGAGTAAAACAAGCAGCACTTGATGCAATTCACAAATATGGAACGGGTTGCTCTGGTTCTCGGTATTTAACAGGAACATTAGACTTGCACGTTCAGCTTGAAGAAAGATTAGCCAAGTTCCTTAACAAAGAGGCAGTTCTGCTGTTCAGTACTGGTTACCAAACTGCCTTCGGAGTGATTGGTGCATTGGTTGAACGCGGTGATTATGTAATTTCAGATAAGGAAAATCATGCAAGTATAATGAACGCTTGTATTTTAGCGAAAGGTGGATTTGCTGAATTTAAAAGATTCCTACATTCTGATATAAATGATTTAGAAGAAGTTCTAAAAAAACTTCCCGAAAAAGCAGGAAAATTAGTAGTTACAGACGGAGTTTTCTCAACAGGTGGAGAAATTTCCAATCTACCCGAGATAATTAGAATAACACATAAATATGGTGGTAAAGTATTAGTAGATGATGCCCATTCCATTGGTGTTATTGGCAAAGGTGGTCGTGGCACTGCCAGTTACTTTGGAGTTGAGGACGAAACTGATTTGATTATGGGAACTTTCTCTAAAACATTTGCATCGCTTGGCGGATTTGTTGCAGGACCCGAAAGAGTAATTAACTATCTTAAACATCATTCAGCAGCATTGATATTTAGCGCCAGCCCAACTCCACCATCTGTAGCTGCGGCACTCGAAGCTCTGAATATATTAGAAGAACAGCCTGAATTAGTTGACCAGTTGCAAGAAAACGTTAAGTATTTAAGGAAAAAATTCACAGAAGCTGGCTTTAAAATAAATCAAAATGAATCGGCAATCATTCCAATATTGGTAGGAGAAACCGAAAAAACGATGATTACTTGGCGTAAGTTATTTGACCAAGGCGTGTTTGTGAATGCCTTTATTCCACCGGGAGTGCCGCCTAATATGTCAATTATTCGCACATCATATATGTCCTCTCATAAAAAAGAACATTTAGATGAGATTTTTGATGCATTTATGAAAGTTAGCGAAGAAGTTGGTTATATAAGAGATTAGCGTTTTCTTTTTGTGATTCTTTCTAATTTAGGTTTGTGTTTATAATTTTCTACCAATTATAAATGCTTTTAATAAATTGCATAAAATTAGTTTTTATATTAAATAACAAAATATATTATAAAATATTTGCGTGTATTTGAATTTTGGCAAATGTTAGTAATAAATGAATATTCATCGCATTAGTAGAAAAAAAATAGTGCTTGCTTGTGCAAGTTTATTTGGTATTTTTCCTATTATAGACTGCAAATATTATCATTAAGATGGCAGCAATAAATGCCATTGCTGAACCAAAATAAAATGGTGCAGTTGAATTCACTTTATCGTAAAGCACTCCTGCAATTAAACTTGCGGGCAATAATGTAATCCCAAGGACAGCGTGATAAATTCCAAATCCCGTTCCTTTCAAATCTTTACTTATAATATCTGAAATCATTGATTTCTGACTGCCATCGGTCAATGCACTATAAATTCCATAAAGCATAAACAACAAAATAAAAACATTGATATTATTAAATTTACCAAAAAAATAGTAAACAACAGAATACACAAAAAAACCTAAAATAATTAATTTCTCTCGACCAATTTTATCAGATAATTTCCCTATCGGTATTGCAAATAATACCGATACCGTGTTAAATAGCATATAAGCAAAAGGAATGTATAATTTATCTATGCCAGTTTCTTGGGTTTTTACAAGCAACAATGCATCTGCTGAATTGCCAAGTGTGAATACGAAAATAATGAAAAGGAAGAAATAATACTTTTTAGGTAAGCGATTTAAGGAAATTTTAGTGGCAGATTCTTTTTTCTCTGACTTAACATCTTTTATAAAAATAACAACCGTCAATACACCAAGAATTGCAGGAATTGTTGCCAATAAAAAAATATACTGATAATTTAATGGAAAAATTGATAGTAATAAAAAAGCAATCAAAGGACCAATAATCGCTCCACTATTATCCATTGCTTTCTGAAATCCAAAAGTTTTACCCGTTTCGTTTTGTTTAACCGAGGCGCTTATGAGACTATCCCGTGGGGCTACTCTTAACCCTTTCCCAATGCGTTCAAAAAAACGGAAAAATAATATCTGAATTGGGAATCTTGCTAATGCATATAAAGGTGTAATAATTGCTGTAATACCGTATCCAATAACCATAAAGGGTTTGTTTTTCCCAATTTTATCGCTCCAAAATCCCGAAATTGCCTTTAGCATAGATGCTGTACTTTCTGCTATTCCTTCAATTAAAGAAATTGTGGTTTTAGATGCCCCTATTGATAATAAAAACATAGGCATAATGCTATACACCATCTTGATGGAAGTATCCGTGAAAAAACTTGTCAGTCCCGTAAAAAAAGCATTTTGTTCTAAGCCAAAAAATTTTTTTTTTCTTATCATTAAAATGTTCCTTGGCGCTATTTAATTTTTTTAATGGACGCTAATATAAGCGAAGTATTGCTAATGCTTACTTAATATCTTTATGTTTTTGCTACCCAACAATTATCAAGTCAATAGAACTTTTTATGAGAAAGCCAACTTGAGATTATGGTTACTTTGGAATTTTTGGGCACAATTATGTAATTAAACTCAAAATTCCCAAGTACTTGAAAATCGAAAGTCGTAGCCAAATAAAGGATTATAATCAGTATAGAACATCAAAGATAATTGGTTAATTGGAGAAAGTGAAATGCCTGCGGTAATTTCCTGTGGATTGCTGTAATAAATGCCATTCATCGCAAACCAATCGAAAGGTTCGTATTTTATGGAATAGAAAAAAGCATTGGAATAATCTAACAAAAGCACAGCACCAAAATCATTTTTGACTTTCTCAAAAGTTGGAAAGCCAACCGAAAAAACCGCTCTTTGTGGAATTGTTTTATCATAATTTGAAAAATGAGCACGATTAATATTATTCAATAAAAATCCTACATCCACTTGTGAAAATCGAATTTTCCCAAACAAATCAAAAATAAATAAGTTCTCATTGGAAAAATCCTTGAAATAAATTCTATTATATTGTGCATTTACACCAATTCCAACATTGCCAAAGTTGCGTGATAGAGCCAAATTCACGTTTAATTCATTCATCAAATCAAAGCCAAAATAACCAACACCTGTGGTTAAATAATACTCATCATAGACATACTTGCCAAGCAAAGCAGAGGAAATTGCTAATTCATTAAAGTTTAATTTTGAGGAGTTATACTTCAAGGAAACAAAATTCTTAACTGAAGAATCAGGAAAAATTAAGAATAAATTTTCTGAATTTGATAAAGTAGAATTATTACTTGGAATTAAATGATAAGAATTACTCAATGAAAAAGGCACTTGTGCGTTTATTCCATAAGTAAGAAAGAAAAAAATAAACAAAATTATTAGGATTTTTAAGATTTCTTTCATAGAAAATTTGTAAATTGTAAAATTAATAAATTTATTAGAAAAAAACTGATTATGAAAAAACAATTAATTTTCATTTTAGCTTTAATTTTAACAGCTGGCAATGCTTATTCCCAAGAAATTAAAGCAAATGTTACGGTAAATATGGAACAAATTGATTTTGAGTCCAGAATGTTCATCACAAGTTTAAAGTACGATTTGGAAAATTATATCAATAATCAAAGCTTTTCGGGCATTGAGTGGGAAGGTCCACGCATACCTGTAGAAATCAGCATTTTCTTCACGGGTGCAAATAGAACAATGTTCTCGGCACAAATGGTGATAATTTCCAAGCGGACTATTCGCGGAACTGATGACGAAGGTCAATCAATTGCCACTCGCTTTTTGGATAAAGAATGGGCATTTGAATATCAATCAGGAGCAATTTTGTCGTATAATCCCACACGGTATAATGAATTTACTTCTTTGATTGACTTTTATATGTTATTAATTATTGCCAACGACTTAGATACTTACGAGGAATTAGGTGGCTCCAAAGTTTATGATGATGCAAAAGAAATTGCTATGATGGCTTCGTCTTTGAATAAAAATGGATTTTCTACTAATTTTGCACCAGGCGAGATGACCAAATATTCGATGATTTCCGAAATGACCGACCCAAGATATGAGCCCTTCCGCAAATTAATTTTTAGCTATTATGTTGATGGATTGGATATGATGGTTGAAGATGCCAATACTGGCAAAGCTAATCTTACAACAACAATTCATAATATGGCTGACTTTAAAAAGAATAAATTAGCTGGTCCGAGTACATTTTTGCAGTTATTTTACGATGCAAAATCTATGGAATTGTCGCAATTATTCAAAGGTGATGCAGAAAGTCCAGTTTGGAGCGATTTAATGTACCTTGATCCAACCA
>DYLM01000007.1:0-47811 GCA_020722095.1 Chloroherpeton thalassium | reverse complement strand
CATTTTCTTCATCTTTTAAGCGTTGAAATTCCTTAATTAGATAAATTTTGAATTCAGGGCTTATCCATGAAGCAAACTCAAATGCAATATCCTTATGTGCGTAGGTGCCTCCCCCATACCTACCTGATTTTGATATAATCCCAATGGCATTAGTCCTGTCAATCCACTTTTGTGGAGTAAGCACAAAGGCATTTGACCCAGATTCATTTTTAAACGTATCGAATTCGACACGGTTAAAAGATTGATTATGTATTATTTCCCAAAAGCCCAAAAACTCAACTGTATATCGTGTCTTCATCCAATTTTGTACAACAAATCTGGGATCATCAGAGTTCTTTGATTTAGCAATATCTGTTAGGGATATATAGTCTTCACTATGATTTTTAAATAGGACTATCTCATTTCCTATTACTTTTATTTTTTTTTTCATCTATTCAATTTTCCCAATTTTCAATAACACAAATTTACAAAAAAGATAATTCAATTTTAATTGCTTTTAATATTCAATTATATCGGTTTATTGATTCCCTTCTTCTTGTTCTGGCTCGGTTGTTTTTTGTTCTAATTGTTGAAGTTTTTCCAATTCGGCTTGCTTTCTTCTTTCTTCTGCTTCTTTTTGTCTTCTTAATTTATTGAAATTCACTGATGGCGTGATTACCACTCCTTGTCTGATTATTCCAAGTTTGCGGAGCGAATCCTCAGCAATTTCGTATCTATGTTTATTGACAAGTGAACCACGAATTTCTTTGGGTATTTGTATGATTGGAATTAATGGCTCGTCAAATTCCAAGGGATTATCGGGTAATTGAACTTTCAGATCTTTATTGTTGGTGAGTTGCATCCAAGGGCGGAATTCTGCACCAAATGGATAGTGGTCAACTATCAGCACAGGAGTGCCAGTATTGTCAATTCTTCTGCCCGATGTATCTACTTTTGTTTGCTTGCCCCAATCATAAACCCATTTTGCATCGTCCATCAGCATTCTTACGCACGAGTGAGAAGCAGGGTATCCGGGCAGTGTAAATTCGTGCATAGCCATTCCTGCTTGTGGATGGAAATTGAAATAATAATTCAGCACCCAATTGCTATCAACCGAAGAATGTCGTACTCTTTGACGGAAAATTAACGAATATTTTCCTGGATATGTTTGTGTTTTTTCTTTGCCCGAACTAACGGGGGAAAATTTAACTAAATTCCCATATTCATAAGCCGCCATCGCTTGGTAATGATTGGATACAATGATAATTTTTGGAATTCTGCGTGCTGCTTCGTAATATGTTGGAAAAATTGAATATGGCAAATTTGAGTCGAAAAATTGGTCGGGCACAAGAATTTCGCGTGCTCCCGCAAGGAAACTCCATTGCTTGCGGTTGAGAGTCATCAATACATATTTATTGAAATTCGGAACATCTGATAAGGAATCGAGAAATCTAATTCGTTCAGAATTACTTTTAAATTTAATTAAATTGTAATTAATTTTGGGAAAAGTATCTAAAAATTGTGGCAATAAATCAATGCTATCACGCTCTTTTTCTTTGGTTGCTATATCTTGCTTTTCTGGTTTAATGTTCTCGGAACAAGAAAGGGAAAAAATCAAATTAAAAACAAGCAAAAAAAATGCAATTTTACTTGAAATGTTTTGCATAATATTCATCTAATAATAATAAAAATCTTAAAAATATATATTACAAAATTAAGTTAAAAGATACAAATTATAATACTAAATAAAAAAATTTTCTTTAATTAAAATGTTGAAAGAAAAAAAATGATAATGGAAATTTTATTAATCTTTTCAAAATTGTTAATTTGCAATTCTTTATTATTGCAAAAGAGGAAATTATGTCTGGACACAGTAAATGGGCAAATATTAAACACAAAAAAGGAAGACAAGATGCCATACGTGGTAAAATATTCACAAGATTAGCTAAAGAAGTAACAATCGCAGCTCGTGAAGGAGGCGGTAATCCTGATATGAATGCACGTTTAAGATTAGCAGTCCAAAATGCACGTGCTCAGAATATGCCAAATGAAAATATACAAAGAGCTATCAAAAAAGGAACGGGCGAAATTGCCGGAGCTATGATTGAAGAATACACATACGAGGGATACGCTCCAGGTGGAATTGCGGTAATTGTAGAAACAGCAACTGATAATAAGAATAGAACATTTCCTGAAATCAAAGCCCTATTTAGTAAATATGGTGGTAATATTGGTGAAGCCAATTCTGTTGCATGGAATTTTAGTCGTAAAGGCGTTATCACATTGCCTACCAATGGCAAATCTGAAGATGAAATGATGGAACTTGTGCTTGAATGTGGAGCAGATGATATGGAATATGATGATGATACAACCAGAATTATTTGTGCTATGGATCAGTATGGAGCAGTAAATAAATACCTCAACGACAATAAAATTGAATTGGAGTCGAGCAGATTAGAATATATTCCTCTAAATATGGTGAAAATTACTGATTTGGAAGCTGCAAAGAAATTTATGAGATTCAACGATATGTTCGAAGAACACGAAGATGTCCAAAATTTATTCACAAATGCAGATATTGATGATTCAATTGCCGATATGTTAGAATAGGTGCTGGGCGTTGGGCGATGTACGTCATTGTGAGTCCCGATGTATCGGAGCGAAGCAATCTAAAAATCAATTTGAAAATTCGGAAAGATTCGGACAAATTTATATTTCTTCTCTGTGAGAGGGTTAGGGAGAGGTTCTGACAAAAAACATCCAAATTTGTAGGGGCAGAGCTTGCTCTGACCGCGATAGAACCTCCCCCTTTTATTCCCCCTCAAAGAGGGGGATATAGGGGGAGGTTCTGATAAAAATATTCCTTTTTTGAAGTTAATAAATATCTTAAAAAATAAATTAAATGATTATTCTTGGTATTGATCCCGGCTCTGTGATATTGGGCTATGGTGCTGTAAAGACTTCAAATTCTTCTAAGCAATTAGTGGAATATGGAGTAATTAAAACTGGGGCAAAAACCCAAGAATTTTCTGCGAGGTTATTGGAAATATATATTAACTTACAAAGAGTATTTGATAGAGTATCGCCCGATGCTATCTCGCTCGAAACAATGTTCTATCATAAAAATGCACAATCATTAATCAAATTAGCTCAAGCCCGTTCTATTGCTATGCTTGTGGCAGCCCAGCACAGCGTGCCAATTATTGAATACTCACCTCGTGAAGTAAAAAAGTCAATAACGGGCAGAGGAAATGCCAGCAAGCAGCAAGTTCAGTATTTTGTTCGGAGTATGTTGAATATCTCGGAAACGCCCGACTTTTTTGATGCAACCGATGCTTTGGCAATAGCCTTATGCCATATCCACAAATCAAGCAATATAAATTTTTCCACTACAAAGAAAGTGAAATCTTGGAAAGATTTTGCTATTCAAAATCAAGATAAAATAATCAAATATTAATCCATAGCCCACGAATAAATTTGTGGGGAATGTGGTCAGATTGTCATTGCGAGTCCCAATGTATCGGGACGATGCAATCTCATTCAATTTGAGAATATGAAAATTAATTCAATAGGAGGCTGTCTGATAAGTCCAAAATATTTCTAAATTGTCATTCCCATGCAAACGGGAATCCACTTTCCCACGAATAAATTCGTGGGCTATGATTATTTGATCCTACATTTTTAAATTTTAAAATTTTCAAATTAAATTAGATTGCTTCGTTCCGATAAATCGGGACTCGCGATGACGTGCAATAGCTAATGCCCAACACCCAGAACCCAATACCCAATCAACATTTTCAAATTATCCATAATTTATTCAAATTGAATAATTATCAAGACAAATTATTAGTAAAAATAACTATGATTGTCATTTTTTTTGTTAAATTTGCTTTATAAAATTGATAATAATTTGAAATATGGAATTTTTTCTAAGTTTAACGCCTATTCAACAAGCATTGATTGCTACTTTATTCACCTGGTTTGTTACTGCACTTGGTGCGGCAATGGTATTCTTTTTCAAAGAAATTGAAAGGCATATTTTAGATGGAATGCTGGGTTTTGCAGCGGGAGTGATGATTGCCGCAAGTTTTTGGTCATTATTAGCACCAGCAATAGAAATGTCGGAACAATCAGGTGGAATTTCGTGGTTACCAGCCGTTGTCGGTTTCCTTGGTGGTGGATTTTTCTTATGGATAATTGATAAAACTCTGCCTCACTTGCACATGGGTTTGCCAATGACTCAAGCTGAAGGTATCAAAACAAGTTGGCGAAGGTCGATTCTCTTAGTTCTTGCCATTACATTGCACAATATTCCCGAAGGGCTTGCTGTCGGCGTTGCATTTGGTGCTTTGCAATATAATATTCCTGGATTTACGACTGCTGGTGCAATCGCATTAGCAATAGGAATTGGAATACAAAATTTCCCTGAAGGTGCAGCAGTTTCAATCCCACTAAGACGCGAGGGATTATCGAGAAGGAAATCTTTTATGTATGGTCAAGCATCTGGATTAGTTGAGCCAATAGCCGGCGTTTTGGGAGCAGCATTAGTTGTATTAGCAAAGCCGATTTTGCCTTATGCTTTGTCATTTGCTGCCGGAGCGATGATTTATGTAGTCATCGAGGAATTAATTCCCGAATCTCAGCAGAACAAAGATACTGATACAGCAACAATTGGCGCAATGTTAGGCTTTGCAGTAATGATGTTTTTAGATGTTGCATTAGGTTGATTCTGTACTGACCAGCCTAATGCATTGAATATGATTTATTACAATTTTTCGGCTACTGCATTTGCCATATCAATAGTTGAGGAACTTCCACCCATATCGTAAGTTCGCACTTTTCCTTCTTTAATCACTAATGAAATTGCTTCTTCTAATTTTTGTGCTTTCTCGGTTTCGTCTAACCAATCTAACATCATTTTAGCACTTAGAAATGTAGCAATTGGATTTACCTTGTATTGCCCCGCATATTTTGGAGCAGAGCCATGACTTGGCTCGAATACTGCAAGATTATCCCCAATATTGCCGCTGCAAGCAAAACCTAAACCGCCCACAAGCTGCGCTACTAAATCACTGACAATATCTCCATAAAGGTTTGGAGCGATCATTACATCATAATTATATGGATTTTTGAGTAGCCACATTGTAATGGCATCAACATTTGCTTCATCAAAAATAATTTCAGGATATTCTTTAGCAATTTCTTTGGCAGTTTCCAAGAACATACCATCTGTTGCCCTTACAACATTAGCTTTATGAACAATTGTCACTTTTTTGCGATTATTATTTTTAGCAAATTCAAATCCAGCTCGGATAATTTTCTCGGAACCTTTTTTGGTATTTACTTTGCAAGAAATTGCGTATTCATCACGCTTGAGATTAGAAAATGGAGCAAAATTTTTGCTGATTGTGGTCAATAAACTTTGTAGATCTTCGGGAACAGGATTGAATTCCACACCTGAATATAAGTCTTCGGTATTTTCTCTGAAAATTACAATGTCAATATTTTCTTTGTAATTTAGTGGGTTGCCATCGTAGGCTTTGCAAGGGCGCATATTGTTATATAAATTAAACATTTGCCTCATTCTAACAATTGGCGAACGGTAAACTAATCCTTTGCCTTGCAATTCGGGAACTAATTCCTTTTCAGCATCTTTTACAGGCTTGGAAGTAATTGCACCAAATAATGCCGCATCAACATTTTTTAATAAATCAATGGTTCTTTGAGGAAAAGAATCACCTTCTTTGCACCAAAATTCCCAGCCGATATCGCCGTGAATATATTCTGCATCTAAATTCAACTTGTCTAAAACAATTTTAGTTGCTTCTAAAACATCGTTGCCAATTCCATCGCCGGGCAACCATGCAATTTTAAATTTACTCATAAAACTCTGCTTTTTTATTCTTTGAGAAAAATATAAGTACAAAATTATCAATTAAGGCAAAAAAAATCACAAATTTGTTTAAATATTCAATTTTTTTTATTAATTTAAGTTTCGAATATTATTGAAAATTCAAATTAGTAATTAATATGAGTGAAAATAAACTTGATAATGAAACAATGGAGATGATTGGTGCGTTTGTCTCCGAAGCAATTGACTCATTGGATAACGCAGAGCCATTAGTAGAAGAAATAAAAACTTCGTCCGACCCAGAGGTGATAAATACAATTTTTCGTGTATTTCACACTCTAAAAGGGCTCTCAGGTTTTTTTGGAATGAAGATTGTAAATGGACTTACACACGAAGCAGAAACTTTATTGGATTTGCTAAGAAAGCATACAGCGCCTGTAACAGATGAATTAATCACATTGATTTACACCACATTTGATTTGCTAAGAGATTTATTGCATTTGATTGCCAATGAGTATACTGACCAAGCAGGCGAAGACGAAGCCGAAAGTATGAAATTGATAATTATCGATGCAATAGAAAAAATCAAAAATGGTGGCAGTAATGCAACTGAGTCAGAAAATGATTTTGCTGAATTTATGGCTCCCTCAAGTGTTGCTCCAGACGAGACACAAATGTCAAACGAATTGCAGGCTAATGCTTTAGATTCATCTGATAATCAAGTTGTTGAACAAAGTTTAGATACTTCCGAACCAAAAAGTGAAACCGATTTTACTTTTGATGAATCTGCTGGAAGTAGTTCAGAACCGAGTCTTGGAATGGATTTGGGTGGGCTTATCTCCGAAGATATGGTAGTTCAATTTATTGCCGACTCTAAAGATCTACTCGAAACCATTGAGAATAATTTATTAAAATTAGAAAAAGAACCCGATAATTTTGATTTAATTGCTACTATTTTTGGAGGAATTCATAGCATTAAAGGTAATTCCGGCTTTATGGGATTTGAGGAAATTCAAGAAATTTCTATGGATACCGAAATGATTTTGGATTCTATAAGAAAAAAGGAATTAGACGCGGATCCAAATGTTATTTCGCTATTATTGAGTAACGTTGAAACACTTATAAACAGAGTTAATAATATTGGAAATGATGCACCGAATCCACCTGCTACCGAAGTAGAACAAGTGCAAACAACACCTGAAGTATCTGTTGCAACACCTCCTAAAAAAGTTCCCGATAAAGTTGAGCCAGTGCAAAATGCACCTTCTGAAAAAGTAGCACCTAAGCCAGTTGCGAAGCCAAATGCTGTTCCCACCACTGCTAACGAAAAAAAGGACACACAGAATATTTCCAAGAATTTTCAGCAAACTCAAAAGCAAGATATTAGAGTTGAAACAGTCAAAATTGATAAACTTTTTGATTTAGTTGGTGAATTAATTACCATCGAAACAATGGTTACGAAAAATCCGGATTTAAATGGATTGATTATGCCGAACTTTGTGAAAGCTGCTAATCAATTGAACAAAATTACTCGTGAATTGCAAGAAATTACAATGAGTGTTAGAATGATGCCGCTTGAGGGTTTGTTCAATAAGATGAAACGCTTGATAAGAGATGTTTCAATCAAATTAGGAAAGAAAGTAGATTTAACCATTTCGGGACAAGAAACAGAGATGGATAAGAATGTAATTGATGAAATATCTGACCCGTTGGTTCATATTCTACGAAATTCAATGGATCATGGAATTGAAAGTCCAGACGTCCGAGTTGCATTAGGTAAATCCGAAACCGGTGCAGTGCATCTATCCGCAAGATATGAAGGAAACGAAATTCTAATTTCAGTAAAAGATGATGGAGCGGGAATTAACAAAGAAAGAGTATTGCAAAAAGCCGAAGAGAAAGGATTATTGCAAGTCCCAGCCGAAAAAATGACCGACAAAGAGATATTTGCATTAATTTTTGAACCAGGGTTTTCTACTGCTGCCCAAGTTACCGATATTTCAGGGCGCGGAGTTGGTATGGATGTAGTCCGTAAGAACATCGAAAAGTTGCGTGGTGCGATAGATGTGGAAAGCGTATTAAACAAAGGAACAACAGTAACATTACGAATACCACTTACATTAGCAATTATGGAAGCACTTTTAGTAAATGTGGGTGTAGAAACTTTTGCTTTACCATTGATGAACGTTAGCGAAACTTTCCGTGTTGCAAGCTCTGCAATTAGCAAAACAATGGATGGCTTGGAAATGATTAAGGTTCGCGATGAAATATTGCCTGTGTTTAGATTACACGAATTATACAATATTAAACCAAGATTTACAGACCTTGAAAGAGGAATAATTTTGATAGTGGAATCGAGAAATAAAAAATTCTGTTTATTTGCTGATGAATTGATAGGTCAGCAACAGGCTGTAATCAAGGGCTTGTCGGAATATATCGGAAAAGTTCCTGGAATTATTGGCTGTATGATACTTGGCGATGGAGGTATTGGATTAATTTTGGACATCGAAGGCACTCTGACATTGGCTGAAAATCCACTTAGTTTTAATAATTCAAATTTAGTAATGGCTTAAGGAGATAATATGGACGAGAAACTAAATGAAAATAATGACCTTCTTGATTTTTCGCAAGAAGATGAAGAAACCTTATTAAACCGATATTTAACATTCAATATTGGTGAGGAAACTTATGGTTTTGAGATAATGTATGTAACCGAAATTATAGGAATGCAGAAAATCACAAAAGTTCCAAATATTCCAAATTACATTAAAGGAATAATAAATTTGAGAGGAATTATCTACCCTGTTATCGAAATAAGAGAAAGATTCGGCATTGAAGCAGTGCCATATACCGATAGAACTTGCATTGTATTAGTTAGGTCTCGCAATATGGGTGTTGGAATGATTGTTGATAATGTAGCCGAAGTAATGAGAATAGATGTAGATAAAATATTCCCGCAACCGCAAACTTACAAAGGCTCGAAAAGTAAATTTATCAAATCAATTGCAAAGTTAGGTACAGAAGTGAAGATTTTACTTGACCTTGAAAAATTGCTTTTCGAAGACTTAAGTCAGAATCCAGAATTAAATTGATTCAAATATAAATAATAAATAAACTGTGTAAATACGTATGGAGCAAGGATATAAAGAAATAAACCAAGGAAAAATTAACTTAATAAGTGATTCTGATTTTACTTTAATTCGTGATTTAATTTATGAGAAAGTAGGAATAAACCTAACTATTGAGAAAAAAGCCTTAGTTACTGGAAGATTACTAAAAGTACTCAGAGATAATAATTTTTCATCTTTTTCAGATTATTACAATTTTGTTCTCAATGATAAATCGGGACAAGCATTAAGTAATCTTGTAGATAAAATTTCCACAAATCATACGTTTTTTGGAAGAGAATTTGAACATTTCAACCATTTCCAGCAAGTTGCTTTGCCTGAACTTGTAGCCAGAAAGAACAAAGAAAATTCTCGCGATATTCGAATTTGGAGTGCTGGATGTAGCACGGGCGAAGAACCCTATACTCTTGTAATTTTGATGAAAGAGTATCTTGGCGACAGTTACAAACAATGGGACGCTGGAGTTTTAGCAACAGATATTTCCACCGTAGCACTTGGAAAAGCAATTGCGGGAGTATATGAAAGTACAAAATTGCACAATTTTGATGTAAAATTACGAGATAAATATTTTAAACAAAATGGCGACAAATGGTCGGTAAAAGATGAAATCAAACGGGAAGTTACATTCAAAAGATTCAATTTGATGAATGATTTTTTCCCATTCAAACATGAATTTGATATAATTTTTTGCAGAAATGTGATGATTTATTTTGACACTGATACTCGAGTTAATCTTATAAATAAATTTTATAACAACTTAGTAAATAACGGATATTTTTATATTGGACATAGCGAAACAATAGATAGAAAAAGATCTGATTTCAAATATATAATGCCAGCAGCATATCAAAAAGTTTAATAAAAATAAATTAATATGAACAATTCAAATGAAACAATTAAAAAAGTTAGAGTGCTAATTGTAGATGATTCTGCATTAGTTCGAGATATTTTAAAAAAAGGTTTGAGTGCAGACCAAGGAATTGAAGTAGTTGGTGCTGCACCCGATGTGTACGTAGCAAGAGATTTAATTGTTAAACTACGCCCAGACGTTTTAACATTAGACGTGGAAATGCCACGAATGGATGGGATTGAGTTCTTACGTAAACTTATGCCACAATTTCCAATACCAGTGGTTGTTGTTAGTTCACTTACTCAAAAAGGCAAAGATATTACTTTGCAGGCTTTGGAAGCTGGTGCAGTTGATTATGTGCCAAAACCTATGTCAAATGTTGCCGAAGGTTTGATGGCAATGATAAAAGAATTAACAACCAAAATAAAAATTGCCTCAACTGCAAATGTTTCTCATTGGAAAAATAAAAAGTTCCAACAAGACCAAGAATCGAAGCCTAACATTACAGGTTCGCAGGCTTTATCTGAATCTACTGACAAATTAATTGCAATAGGTGCTTCTACGGGTGGGACCGAGGCTATCCGCAAAGTTGTAAGCGTGTTACCTCCAAATACTCCTGGTATTGTTATCGTACAACATATTCCATCTGGATTTTCCAAGGCTCTTGCAGATAGATTAAATCAAGTATCAATGATGACTGTTAAAGAAGCCGAAGATGGAGATAGAATAATGAACGGGCGCATATTGGTTGCCCCAGGTGATTATCACATGACTGTAGAAAGATCTGGTGGCAGATATATTGTAAAGTTAAATCAATCTGATAAGGTTAACGGACATAGACCAAGCGTAGATGTGCTATTTAAATCAGTAGCTCAGTATGTTGGACCTAATGCTTATGGAATCATTCTTACGGGAATGGGCAATGATGGAGCACAAGGATTAAAGCTAATGAAACAAAGTGGAGCTAAAACTATCGGTCAAAACCAAGCAACATCAGTTGTATATGGAATGCCTAAAGTGGCTTATGAATTAGGAGCAGTTGATATTCAGTTACCATTAGAAGAAATCTCAAAAAGACTTATTAACCAAATTGAATCCGATAAGAAAGTATTTGAAGGAAAACGATAATTATGAATGTCGAATCACCAATGGATTTATTCATTTTGGCTGCCGAAGATGAAATCGCATCTAATATTTTCCTTAAAAAAACATTAAAAAGATATGTTAATAATTTCTTTGTTGCCGAAGATGGATTACAAGCCTGGGCATATTTCCAAGAAAATAAAGATAAGATAGATGTTGTTATAACGGATATAAATATGCCAAATATGGATGGACTAAGTTTGGCTGAAAAAATTCGTGAACTTAATCGAGAGATACCAATAGTTCTTCAAACTGCTTTTGATGACAAACAAATTTTATTGAAAGCTATTGAATTGGGTGTTTATCAACATCTCCTAAAGCCCATAAATATCAAAAATTTAGAAATAATTCTTGAAAATATTTACAAGAATAAGCAAATTTGTATAGAACATAAGAAAAATATTGAATATAATAATATTTTATCTAAGGCATTGCAAGAAAGTATTTCTTTAGTTGCAATTATAAATAAGGATAATAAAATACAATTCGTAAATAAAAGTTTGTCAAAATTCCTTAATCAACAACCAGACCAAATAATAGGAACATATTTGACAGATTATGCTTTTGATGCCCGAACTCCCGATGACTTTAATAATTTTATAAACTCTGTGGATAATCACCAACCTTATCAAGGAGAAATTTTATTCAGTAGTAGTTTGACGGATCCATTTTGGGCAACAATTACTTACACACCATTTTTTGATGAAAATGGGGATCATTCATATTCAATTGTTATTTTAGATGACATTACAAATAAAAAACTACACGAAGATCAATTAATTAAGCTTAACACTGTTTTAGATAAATTAGTAAAAAAGCGAACTGCCGAACTCGAAGCAACCAATCAAGCCTTGAATGAAGAAATTGCCAAGCGAATTCAATATGAATTGGAATTAACCGAAGCTAAGGATTTTGCCGAAAAAGCAAATGAAGCTAAAAGCATTTTTTTAGCTAAAGTAAGCCACGAATTGCGAACACCAATGAATGGAATTTTGGGAATTTCCAGTATCCTTAAAAATATGAATTTTGATGATAAAACCAAAAAATTTATTGATACTATTTATTCATCTTCCGAAAATTTACTTTCAATTATCAACGATTTGCTTGATTTTTCGAAGATAAAAATGGGCAAGTTTGAAGCAGTTAAAGTGGCATTTGATTTTTATAATGAAATTGATGAAACTTTAACTTTGCTCGAACAAATTGCATTAAACAAAAATTTATCGTTTTTCTATCGCATCGATGAAACTATTCCAAAATTACTTTTTGGCGATGCAGGCAAGCTAAAGCAATTAATTACAAATATCGCTGGAAATGCAATAAAATTTACAAAGGAGGGATTTGTTAATATTGAAATTAAAAGAGTTGACGAGACTGATGATAATGTAAAAATTGAATTTGTTGTTCAAGATTCAGGAATTGGAATTCCAGAAAACAAGAAAAATTGGATTTTCGAAAGTTTTATGCAATTAGAGCCATTAATGACCAGAAACTACGGAGGAACAGGTTTAGGTTTATCAATTTCCAAAGAAATAGTTGATTTAATGCAGGGAACAATATTTTTCGAGAGCAAACTTGGCTCGGGGACTACATTTTTCTTTTCTGTTGTTTTAGATAAAAATTCCCAATCAGATTTACCTGAGCAAAATTTAACTATTGAGTTGCCTTCAGCCGAACTGATTAATCAATTAGAAATGCAGAATTCAATAAGGTTCATTCTTTATGCTGATTCGAACAAACAAAATCAAACTCAATTAGCAAACCTCCTTTCAAGTTCGGGTATAACAATTTATTCGGTGGATTCAGGCAGAGAAGCTATCGACTTTTATTCATTAAAGCCTTCTGATATTGTATTAATTAATACACAAATTGAACAGACAAATATTATTGACACAACTGTTGAAATTCGAAAAAAGGAAGTAGATTTTAATAAGCATACTCCAATTATTGCTGTTAATAATTTTAACAGTACATTTGATATTGAATCGGCTTACACTTACGGCATTGATTACTATATCGATATTCCATTTAATGCAAATCAAGTAATGAACTTACTTAACGAAATAAGCTTGAAATTCAAAAATCAATTATTTGATTTCGATATCAAAGAAATAATAAATACTAATTCAAAAGAAATAATTTTCAAAGTAATTGAACATTTTTCACAAATGTATCAACCATTATTATCAGATTTGGAAAAGTCTATTGAGCTTGAGGATTATAAGTCAATTTTTGAAGCTTCAGATAAAATACGACATAGTTTGTCGGGTTTTGGAGTGCTTAGAACCGTTGGTTTAGCAACAAAAATTTCAAAGAAAGCTATACAAAAGGATATGTCTAATGTAGATGTTTTGTTCAATGCTCTTAGATGGGAAGTTGAACAAATAGCAAAACAAATTAAAGAAATAAATTAAAAATAGATATTTTATGAAATCATTAGTAATAGAAGATGATTATATCACCTCGATGGTATTACAAGAAATTTTATTAGCTTATGGCACTGCCGATGTAGCAGAAAATGGTTTATTGGCCATTAAGGCTGTAGAAGAAAGTATTCTTGCTAATGCTCCATATAATGTGATTTTTTCTGATATTATGATGCCCGAAATGGATGGAATGGAAGCATTGGAAAAAATTCGAGAGCTTGAATCAAACCACAATATTGAAGGCAAGGATAGAACCAAAATCATTATGTGTACAGCCTTAGATGATTATGGAACTGTAAAGAAATCTTTTTCTAATCAATGTGATGGCTATTTGGTAAAACCAATTACTGCCGAGAAAGTCGCAGAATCGCTCAAGAATCTATATCTAATCTGATTTGGCTTGGTCATTTGTTGAGACTTTTGTTTTTTTTATTTAAAGTATAAATTACAAAAACAATTAGAATTGCTAATACGGCATAGAAAATAAATGTGCCGTATTTTTCTATTTGTTTGTTAATTTCTTGCCAATTATTAGAAAAAGTCATTCCCAGATAAATTAAAATGAAATTCCAAATTGCCGCACTAATTCCACTTAATATTGTTGTTGTCCGTACTTTTAGTAAAGACATTCCTGCAAAAAATGAAATCACTCCACGAGTGCCCGATAGAAATCTGTTGATAACAATCAAACTATAACCCCATTTCTGGAACCATTTTTCAACTTTCATCACTGTTTCATACTTGATGTATTTCAATTTGCCTTGCTCAATCACTTTTCTATCAAAGCTCACTCCAATAGCAAACATCGTAAGAAATCCTGCTAAAGAGCCGAGAGTGGCAAAAATCCACAGTAAAACAAAATCAACATTACCGCTGGGAACTAATGTTCCTGAAAATAATATCAATGCATCGCTGGGCGAGGGAGGAAAGACGTTTTCAACATAAGCGATTAAGAAAATTGCTATTGCCATCAATGGAGTGGGAATAGTGCTGATGTAATTTATAATTGATTCTACCATTTTCTAAAAAATTTAATACGATATTACGAATAATGTGTTAATATACGTTAAAATTGTTGTAAATTTGTAACTTTGTATTTAGTTAAAACGTTAAAAGATAAATATAATTTCAACATTAAAACAAAAAGGTATTTTATGAAAAAATTAATCCTCTTTATTGCTGTAGCATTGTTATTTGTTAGCAATACTTATGCAGAGAAAAAATTTGTGGAAAATATGCCAATAACTTTAAGCCCACAAATGAATATTCACGAAGCTCAATTAGCTGTTCCTGCTACTCACGAAGCAGTTTCAACCATTGAAGTAAAAAATCAAGATCTACAAAAGTTCTTCCTACAAGGAGAACCAGTAGAAAACATTGATGTTAACTTCAGCACTCGTCAGCATCCATATCCTGAAGATAATTCAGTGGATACTGCAAGAATTATTTACAATGTGAACGATACTAATAATGAAGATTATTATTATTTTATTGGTGATACTCGTATGCCATTGGATGTGGTTGATCAAAATGGAAATTCAGTATTTAAATTAAATGGATATTTCCAAATTATACCTTCTGTAAATTGGGTTTATCCTCAATTAGTTAATGGCGACTTTACAATAGATTCGGTTATCTTTACATTGTATAGTTATCCAAAAAGGCCAATTAAAAATTCTTTCTTATTCTCAATTTTAAATGCAAATCATTTTAATATGCCGAACTTTGGAACTGCCGAATTTAATCCGTTTGCTTTTGATGCTGATTACAATCAAGATGTTTATGATAAATTAACAAATGCAATTACATTGGAGGCAAGTTATATAAATTCAAGAGTATATGAAGAAGGTGGACACTATTTTATTAGAAATACTTCTTTAGATTCAAGTGATTTAGGCGAGATGAATGCTTACAAAAGCAGTGATAGAATAATGTTTTTAATTACTAAAGATGATTTAAATGATTTAAGTGATACTGTGAGTATGATTGGTGCTTGGGAATGGACAGAACCATACCAAAAATGTTATGCTGGAACTATTCGTCACTATGGCGACCAAATTGATAGTTGTAGTTTCTTGAGTGCTACAATTCTTCCCAGCAAACCATCAACTTCTTCACCCGATTATAATACTTGGCTTTCTATGTATCCTTCATTTATGGCTGAAGAATATGTTCGTAAAAATTACCGTTTCTTTGTTTATGGTCGTTATACTGGTGAATATGATCCATCAGTTAGTGTTCGCGAATTAAATAATTCGGCTGATGCTTTTTCATTATCGCAAAATTCACCAAACCCAGCTATAAATAGTACAAGAATTACTTTTGCAATCAACGAACCATCTTATGTTTCTTTGAAAGTATACAATCAAATGGGTCAGGAAGTAGCGAATTTAGTTGATGAATTTATGAATGTTGGAACTTACGAATCAAACTTCGAGACAATGTCGTTGCCCGCAGGCGCATATTTCTATACATTATCAACTGGAAAATATTCAAAATCCCATACGATGATAATTGTTAAATAATTTTGGAATATCATTAAAAAACAAAGCCCCTTTTCAAAACTGAGAAGGGGCTTTTTTTATTTCTTTGCTAATTATGCTTATGAGAATAATGCTCCATTCTTTTTGATTACATCGCGAGCAATCACGATTTTTTGAATTTCGTTTGTTCCTTCAAAAATTCTATTAATTCGCGAATCACGATAATATCTTTCGATTGGCATTTCGCGTGAATAGCCCATACCAGCGTGAATTTGCATTGCCATATCCACAATTTTATCCAAACTATCCGAAGCAAAATACTTGATATATCCAGCTTGGGCTGAAGTCATCTTGCCCAAATCGTAAAGTGTGGCTGTGCGGTATAACATTGATTCCAAAGCATAAATCATTGTTGCCATATCGGCTAACATAAATTGTATTGCTTGGAAATTTGATATTGGTTCGCCAAATTGGTAACGATTCTTAGCGTAATTAGTGGACATTTCCAATAATTCTTTCATTGTACCCAAACAAGCTGCACCCAAACCCAATCTGCCTGTATTCAATACTTTCATTGAAAGAGGAAAGCCATATCCATCACGACCAATCATATTATCTTTGTGAACTCTAACATTTTCAAATTTAAGTGTGGAAGTTTTACTACCACGAATACCTAATTTCTTTTCGGGAGCACCTGGGGTGAAACCTTCCATTCCTTTCTCGACAACAAATGCACTAATTCCTTTTTTTGTGCGTGCATAAACAGCAACAACATCTGCAATAGGACCATTTGTAATCCATTGTTTCTCGCCATTAATCACCCAATAATCGCCATCTTGGGCTGCGTGTGTTTTCAAATCAAATGCGTCCGAGCCCGCACCTTGTTCGGTCAAGCCAAAAGCTGCGATTTTTTTCCCAGCACACAAGTCAGGCATAAATCTTTGCTTTAATTCTTCGCTACCACCCAAATACAATGAGTTCGTTCCAATAGAAACGTGAGCTCCAATAAATGTAGCTGTAGAGGCGCAAGCTCTACCAATTTCTTCTTGAATTAAACAATAACCTACTTCGCCAAATCCACTTCCACCATATTCGATAGGAAAGGCAGCACCAAGCAAACCAAGTTCGCCGATTGTTTTAATTATATGTTCTGGGATGAACTCTTGCTCATCAATTTGCCCAGCAATAGGCTTCAATTCGTTGTTAACAAAATCGCGAACCATTTCGCGGAGCATTCTTTGCTCTTCAGTAAAAGTTAATTCAAACATACTCGTTCAATTTAGTTAATAATATATAAATTATGCAGTTTCAATAAAATTAAGGATACTTTCGCCACCATCAACCTTGATAGTTGCTCCCGTAATCCAGTAAAATTTTTCGTCTACTAATAGCGAAATTGCTTTAGCCACATCTTGAGGAACGGTATTTCTTTGGAAAGGATTTTGTTCGCGAGCGTGAGCTAACATTTTCTCGAATCCAGGAATTTTGGCAGCAGCAGGAGTTGCCGTTAAACCCGCCATAATTGCATTTGCAGTAATTTTATATGGTGCTAATTCCACTGCTATTTGACGAATATAAGCCTCTACAGCTGCTTTGGCAGCCGACACAGCTCCATAACTAATTATAGCACGTTCCGAACCAATACTTGTCATTGCAAAAATGCGAGAATTTTCGGCTAATAATTTGTTTTTGAACAAATCTTGTACCCAATAAATCAATGAATTTGCCATAACGTCCATCGTCATTTCGATTTGGCGTTTGTTTAGCATTTCCTTTGGCTCTTTAGAGAAAAAAGGACCAATTGCTCCAAAAGCTAAGGAGTGAATTACAACTCTAAGCACGTGATTTGGATCTTTTGTTTGCTGAGATTTAATAAATTC
Organism: Chloroherpeton thalassium; assembly: GCA_020722095.1. Classification (GTDB taxonomy): domain Bacteria; phylum Bacteroidota; class Ignavibacteria; order Kapaibacteriales; family UBA2268; genus GWF2-33-9. Next base: position 30,071 of record DYLM01000007.1, on the reverse strand, counting down.
AATTATGTCAGCACGATTTTTATCATCTGCAGCATTCACATTAAAGAAAACAGCTTTTACGCCAATTTGCTCTAAAACCTGACGGAATTGCTCGGCTTTTTCTTTGTTGGTGCCCATATCTAAATGAACGCCATAAATGTTATAACCAGATTTTGCTAATTCTAATGCAGTTTCTTTGCCAAATCCACTTGAACAGCCCAAGATTAATGCCCATAGGTTTCTATCTGCAATATTTCTATTTTCCATAAATTTTTCCCCTAAATAAATAAATGAACAAAATTCATTTTACATAAAATACTAAATTAATTAATTTCAACAAAATATAAGTAAAAATGTTATTAAAATTATGAAGAACTATTTAGTAAATATATATACAAAAAATTAATTGACAAAATTATTTCTTTATTAGAAAAAATTAATTAAATTCAGAACTTAAACATATTGTCAAAAGGCTATTTTTTTGTAATTTTGTTTATCAACATTTTGTAGTAAGTAAATTACAAAGAGCGGAACTTGTTTTGTCTGAATTTCTTTGATTTCAAATACTTTATTATTGTTTTGTTTGGAATTTAAATTTCTATTTTTTAAAGAATTAATATTAGAAAAATTAATAAGTGAATAAAAATACACTATGGAAAATTTGCTAACAAAAGATTTGTTCAATAATGAAATATCTTATAAAAACATAATGCTAAAATATGTAAATGGGAATTCGATGAAAATCAATTCCAATAATATTCTAGATCAGTATTTTACAAAAGAATCCGTAGCAATTGAACTGTATTCTAAAACTCGCGAGAGAATATCGAATTATGAAAAAAATATAGATGATTTTTATTGGATAGAACCAAGTGCGGGGAACGGTGTTTTTTATGACCTGTTGCCAATTGACAAGAGAATAGGAATAGATATTAATCCTCGCAGAAGTGATTTTATTCATTCTGATTATTTAAATTATACTTTACCTAAAAACAAAAAAATAATTGTAATTGGTAATCCTCCATTTGGTCATAGAGGCGTGACTGCCTTAAAATTTATTAATCACTCAAGTAGTGCTGATTATGTTTGTTTTATTTTGCCAATGTTCTTTGAAAGTAAAGGAAAAGGGTCGGTAAAATATAGAGTAAAGAACCTAAATCTAATTCATTCGGAGATTTTACCCAAAGATTCATTTTATACACCAAAAGATGGTAAAATCATAGATGTAAAATGTGTATTTCAAATTTGGAGTAAAAATCATAAAGCCGAGAACGAAGAGTTCAACTGGTATAGAAATAGATACAAAGAGCCATTTTTAGACCTTTTAAAAGTTCATACTGTATCGCTTGCCAAAAATCGCGAGTGTGGTAAAAGATGGATATTCAATGAAAAAGCTGATTTTTATATATCTTCAACATTTCACGGGAACATTACAGTCGTTGACAAATTTGAAGAAGTAAAATATAAATCGGGCATTGCAATTATTCTTACAACAAAAGATTCTGAAATGAAAAATAGGTTAATTGATTTACTGAAAAATGCAGATTGGAAAAAGTATGCCAGTTTAGCAACCAACTCGTGCTATCATTTAGGAAAATCCAATGTATATCAATTAATACAGGATAATATTAATCAAATAAGAACAACAGAGGTTTAAAATGAATTTAGATAAAAAATTTATTGAGATAATAGAACGAAAACATAAAGAACTAAATTTAGGCAAAGATTATAAAGCAAAGTTTTCACTAATTAGGGATTTTGAGGGCAATGCTATTGGTCAAATTGGGGAAGAATATATTAAATGGATACTTTCCACAATTACGGAAATTATTGATGATGGAATAATTCATAATGAATATGATATTAAGACAAAAAGTGGAAAATTGATAGAAGTTAAAACAGCAAGGAAGGGTAGAAGTAATAATACATTCCAATTTAATGGACTTAATCCAAGATATAATTATGATTATCTTATATGCTTAGGTATTTGTGAAGATAAATTGCTTTACCGTATTTTTGCAAAATCTGAAATACAATATCTTCATAAGGAAAGATCACATTTTATTATTCAAGGTGATTATAAAAGACAGCTTGTGCAGATGAACCCAGATAATCACGTAAATTTAAAACTAACAATAAGTTTAAATGATTTATATGATATTTCAAATTTAATTGAAGAATTAAAAGAGAAAGTTATTTAAATTGATAGTGTTTATTTAATTATGAATATCTTACTTATAATTCTCTATATTTTTTACAATAAATATATTAATATAGGAGTTGTCTTATTAGTTTTTAAATGTACAATTTTCAATCCTATGCAAGTAAGCATTCAAAGTAAGATAGAGTTATTTCCGCTCTTGTGTAAATGGTAAAAAATACCTTGAATGAAGGTTATCTTTGAAAATTTACTTAAAATCTACTGAATAGATTATGCTGATAACATTACATATTTTGGTTTATTATCTGTTAGTTTAGCAATAAAATCGCCAATATCAATAATCATTATCACACGCCCATCGCCTAAGATTGTAGAGCCAGCAATTCCTTTGATATTTCCCAGATATTCACCGAGGGATTTTATTACAATTTCTTGTTGTCCTAACAATTCATCACAAACTAATCCATATTTTTCGGCTCCTAATCCAACTATTACAACATATCGATTAGTTAATTCCGAAGTAGGATTTGGATGCTTCAATGCGTAATCCATTCTAATTAATGGAAATACATCATTACGAATTCTAATTACTTCCTTCTTGTTAATTGATGAAATCTCGCAGTTGCTTGTTGAAACTACTTCAATAACTGAACTTAGAGGAATAGCATAAGTTTCGTTATGAATTCTTACTAATAATCCCTGAATAATTGCTAAAGTTAATGGTAATTTTATTGTAAATGTTGTGCCCTTATTGATTTCGGAATCAATATCTATCATTCCTTTTAGGGATTGAATATTTGTCCTCACAACATCCATTCCAACACCACGTCCCGATACGGAAGTAACTACTTTAGCAGTGCTAAATCCAGGAGCAAAAATTAATTGAAAAGCTTCGCGAGGAGTATAACTGCGTGCTTCATCTGCAGTGATTATTCCTTTTTCAAGTGCTTTGTTAATTAATTTTTGTGGGTCCATTCCAGCACCATCATCTATAATTTTAAGAACAATATTGTTCCCTTCTTGCGAAGCATCAAGAGTAACTGTTCCTTCTTCGGGCTTGCCTTTAGCAACTCTATCGGCAGGTAATTCCACTCCGTGATCGCAAGAATTTCGTATCATGTGTACAAGCGGATCGTTTAATTCTTCGATTATTCCACGATCAATTTCGGTTTCTTCACCTTGCAAAACTAACTTAATTTTCTTTCCAAATTCTTTTGATATATCGCGAACAATTCTTGGTGCTTTTTGGAACAATTTAGCTATTGGCACCATTCTCATTCTCATTACTGCAGTTTGAATTTCCGAAGTAATGAAATCTAATTGAGCAGTGGAATCAATTAAATCTCTAATTATATCTTTATTTTCTACTTTGCCATCTAAATTTTCGCTTATTTGCATCAAACGATTTCTGCTAAGCACTAATTCACCACTCAAATCCATCAAAGATTCCACCCTTGAAACATCAATCCTGATTGTATCAGTAGAAATTGCAGCATTACCCGGAGATTTATCTTTGGTTTGAGTTGGGTGAGCTGCTACAGCTTGAGCTGGCTGAAGTTGTTGCAGGATAGGTTGATTTGGTTCAATATGTGTTGGTTGTGTATTTCCGGCTATAACTTCAATTGGTCCCACTTCTTCTAATTGTTCTGAAATAACTTTCTCTTTATTTTGGGAATCATTTTCATTGATACTTTTTTGCTCTTCAGCAACTTGCTTGAATTCTTGCCCAAAAGATTTATTTAATTCAGCAAAAGCTTGGTCTAATAGAGAATACTCGTCAGGTGTGAAATCACCTGGGTGTGCGGTAATGCTTGTATCTGTCAATACTTTGTCTAAAGCATTTATTTCTTGGTTTTGTTCTTGCGTGGAATCATAAGTATCGTCCCAAGCAGATCCAAGTTCCTCGTTTGTTTTATCTTCAATCACATTACTTGCAGCAAGTGGTGTTGGTGCAGAGGAATTAGTAGGAATCTCTCCAAGCGTTCCGCCATTTTTGAGAATTTCTAACTTAGCAAAAGTTTCGTCATACTCGGCAACAATATCTTCGCCTACTCTCAATTCATTTAGCATCAGTTGAATCCAATCTTGCACTTCAAGCAAAACGTCAATTGTTTCGCGAGTGATTGGTAATTCCTTTCTTCTGATTTTGTTGAGTAAATCTTCGGCATTATGAGTAATATGTGAAATTTTACCAACATTCATAAAAGATGAAGTTCCTTTGATTGTGTGGAAACTTCTAAAAATTTTATTAATTAGTTCTTCATCATTTGGATTTGATTCAATTTCCATTAAATCATTTGTAAGAGAATCTAATAACTCTTGTGTTTCAATAAGAAATCCCTCAAAGATTTCTTGCATTTCAGGGTCTAAATTTATTGCCATTTTTACCTCTTACAATTATAATTAAATATGGTTCAATATATGCAAATCATTTATAAACATTAAGATTACTTAAAAAGAGCATCAATATCATCTTGCGAAAATGGTTCGTCTAAATTTTCCAAATCTACATTTGCCAGAATATCCTCTTCGCTGTTTGTTACTTGTTCTGTCGATTCATTTGCATCTGATTCAAGAACATTTTCCTCAACTTGTTCACTCTTACTATTATCGGTAGTTGAAGTGTTTTGATTAGCAAGTTCTTGCTCAATTTCGTTCTGTAATGCTTCAATATCAATATCTCCAGAAAAAAATTCGTCAGCTGCTTCTTGGCTTGCAGACTCCTGCAATTCTTCGCCACTAATTTCTGCTTTGTGCATTTTTATCAAATCATCAACAGAAGATTGCATTTGTTCTTTTTCTGCAGTAGTTTTTACTGCATCGGGGTCAAAAGCAATTGCTCTGTGCATTTTAGATACATTAGTGTTGTAAGATACATTATCTTCTTGTGCCATTAATGTATCAATGCTCGTAGTTTCAAATTTCTCTGTAATGTGTATCAATTTCCCTTGCACTGCTTCGATAAGATGGTTAACAGCAGCTAATTGCTGGCTGGTAATATCTTGTACTTGCAAGCTCATCATTATTGAGCTTGAATCCATATTAATGCTATCAAGAATTGATTTAGTTTCTGTAACGGTATTATCAAACTTTTCCAAATGATTTTCTTTAATTAAACCAACAATCGATGAAATTTCTGGTAAATAATCATTTAAATTTTCGTTTGATTGTATTGCTTTATGTAAAATATCTAATAATCTTTCCACTGATTGATGATGCTCATCTTTAATAACTCGTAATGAATTGAGGTTTTGTGAAATCACGTCAGTTTTAAAACTAAGATTATCTAAAATATCCATAATTTCAGTAGTTGCTAATTCTGTAGCTTCAGTAACTTTGGATAATTGCTTTGTTGCAGAAGGCATTTTTTTTAGATTTTCGGCAATAGAAACATTAATCTCTTCAAGTAAAGGTTCGATGTCATTAACAAATATGAAAATTTCCTCTAAAAAAGGGATAACTCTTTGACCAAAAACAAATAAAGCACGCAATTCATTTGCTTTATCTAACATTTCCTTCAAATTCTTCTTCATTTTAACTCCTTGCAATAATTATGCTTTAACGGTATTTAGAACAGCATCGATTTTTTCTTTCAGAACTTGCGGAGTAAATGGTTTTACAACATAATTATTTACTTTAGCTTTTAATGCTTCGATGATATCTTGTTTTAAACCACGAGTAGTAACCATAAGTATCGGTAGATGGGCGATGCTGGCAGTAGAACGGATTGCTTTGGTTAATTCTAATCCATTCATAACGGGCATATTCCAGTCGGTAATAACAAATTCAACAGTTTCCCCGCCTAATTTGGTTAATGCTTCTTGTCCGTCACCTGCTTCAACAAATTCAGTATGTCCAAATGTTTTTAATGCGTTAATAACAATTCTACGCATAGTTGGTGAATCATCTACTACTAAGAATTTCATATATTTTTTCCTTTTTTTATTTTCAGTTTATTTTTATTATTTATTGCTCTTTTCGTCCAATTAGTTAAGATATTTAGAAATCTCATATAATATTTTTTTATCATTGAAGGGTTTTATTAGATATGAATTAGCTCCAGCGTCCATTGCTTCTCTTATATCTCTTTCAGTATTCAATGATGTTAATATAATTATTGGTAATTCAGAATTTTTGGGATTTTCCCTGATAGTTCTGATTAATTTATAGCCATCGATATTTGGCATATTCAAATCGGTTACGACTAAGTCAATCTCTTGTCCGCTCATTTTTTCTAAAGCATCCATCCCATCAACCGCATCGATTACGTTGTATCCAGCCATTTTTAAAGCTATTGTTATGAATTTTCTAATTGATGCTGAATCTTCTGCTATTAAAATTGTTCTTGACACTTTTCACCTCATTATTTTTTATAAGCCAATGCTTTTGGCAGATGAATTAAAGAAAATGCTTTTGATATTCCGTGTAAAGATTCGGAGTATCCAATAAACAAATATCCTTCTGGATTTAGAACATCATATAAATGCTGAACTACTTTTTGCTTAGATGGTATATCAAAATAAATCAATACATTGGCACAAAAGATCACATCTACACCCGTTATTGTTTTAACGGCTCTTTCGTCATATAAATTAATATTGGCAAATCTTACCATCTTGCGAATATCGGGATTTAATTCATAAGACATTCCATTGGTTTTGAAATATTTGTTTAATAAATTAGGAGGAATATTTCTAACAGCATATTCCTTGTATATACCTTTCTTGGCAGTTTCAATCACAGCTGTGTTGATATCGCTTGCCAAAATCTGAAATGTTATATGTGGATATTTTGGCTTTAAGTATTCATTAATTAATAGAGCAAGGGTGTAAGCCTCCTCGCCAGTTGAAGATGCCGCACTCCAAAAGCGGACAAAGTTGGATTTTCCAGCTCGATTATTTACTAACTCGGGAACAATTATTTTTTCGACAGCTTCAAATTGTTGCGGTGCTCTAAAAAAATAAGTTTCGTTGATAGTTATCGCATCGTATAATTGATGCAGCTCTTGAACATTATTCGGGTTTTGTACATAAGTAAAATATTCTTCGAATGATTTTACACCGATTGCCTTAATCCTTTTTTCAAGACGACTTTCGAATAAATATTTTTTTGATTCATTAAAAAAGATACCACTTTTTGTGTATATAAAATCCCTAAAAGTATTGAAAGTACTATCAGAAATTGTAAATTGGTTTTCCTCTAAACCAAAATCACCGCTCTTCGTTCGCGTTGGTTCTGGCTGCTGAGCACCAAACTTGAATAATCCATTTGCCATAATGCTTACTTTTCTGTTTCAGTTATAAGTTAATCTCAAATCTTGTTAATAATTCATTTAAAAATTCTTCGTCGCTTGCATCAGAAATACTTTTCATTTTTTGTAATTCTTTTATCGTCAATTCTTTTGAAATATCCATACAAGTTGATATTATCGATTCCCAATAAACTGGTTGATTGTTTATTGTATTTTTTATCAAACTCTTTACTAACGAAATTAAATTCCTTTCGGGAGAATAAGGTGCTTCGGCAACAACAAAGCTTAAGAAGTCTAAATTTTCCGAATCGGTCAGATCAAACTTATTGAAAAATGCTTTAATAAACTCTTCGATAACTATTGGTTCGGAAAAATTCATTAAATTGTGAATCATAAACTTCTGGATTTCAGGATCATTTCTCAAAATAATTTTCAATAAATAGGGAACATCCTCTTTGGTATAGGAATTGCCAAGTGCTACAAGTCCTGCACCATAACTATCGGGATTATTATCCAAAAGTGCAAGTTGAGCTACATACCTAAATTTGTCAGGTAGTTCAATATTTACTCCTAATCTAAATGCTATTGCGTAAATTGTTTTGAGGAATAATATTTTCAATTCATCATTTACCGTTGGTAATAAATCCAATAATGTATAGCAAACACCGATATTATCACTGCAAATTGCCAAAGCATCTACTGATGCAACTCGCAAGAAGAAATTGGGTTCATTATTAATAAGATTTATCAAGAAATCTTGAACTTCTTCGCCACCAATTTTACCTAAGGCTTCAATTATAAATGGTTTTAGATCCTCGTCAGACCAATATGCTTCTTCGAACACTTTTATGATTTCGCCTTTGTCGTAATTATTTTCGGGGAAATTGGCAAAAATATTTCCAACTGCCTCCACAACAGAGCATCTCACATTTGAATCATAATGTTGAATATGATCTAAAAACAAATCGATATAATCTGCATTAGCAATTTGCCCAGCGATATCCATTGCAAATTTAACATTATCGTGATTGCTATCTAAAAACAGGTCTATTAAAGGCGAAATATTATCGGGTTTTATCTTTAGAAGTATGTCCGAAGCCATATTTCTAACTTCAATATCACTACTCGTAGAATACTTTGCTAAATTTTCACAAACTAAATCTTTCCAGACTTCATCGATTTGCATCAATCCACTTCCAGCAATATCCCTAACTCCATAATCAATGTCTGCGATGCAATCGCATAATGTTGTAACTACTTCTCCATCAAAGAGTTCTGGATTACGTAAAATCTCTTCTACTGCAATTCTTCGGTCGGCTGCTACCAAACTTTCTCTGATTACTTTAATGTATTCTTTCAATTCCATTTTACTTTTAATGTTATCTAAATTTTTTGTCTATAAAATCAAAAATATATTTTTGCAAATTAAAAAAAAATTTAAAAAAAATGAGTATAATTCAAAAATTTTATTCAAATCCCTTGCTTGTGGGATTAATTGCTAATTGTTCTATTCTATATCTTAACTTCGCTCGGGAAATTCCTAAAATTTTTGCTGCTTTGATTTGATTGCCTTTAACAATCTTCAGAACTTGCTCTATCAAATCTTTGCTAACTTCATTATAGCTTGCTCCAGTGGCAGACACTTTTAGAAAATGCTTGCCTGGAGGTGGAACAATCATTGCCTCTGAACTTGCTGTTTTATTTGTATTCAGCGAGCTAAGGCCGCGTAAAAATGATAAAGCTTCGGCATCAATTAATTCTTTATTTTCCATTAAAACTATTCTTTCTATTGCATTTCGTAATTCGCGAATATTTCCTTTCCAATGATAATTTAGCAAAATAGAGGTGGCATCATTATCAAATCCTTTTGTATTTTTGCCAAATTTTTTGTTGAATTCATTTACAAATGCAGTTGCAATTTGCAATATATCTTCGCCTCTATCACGCAATGGAGGAAGAACGATTTTTGCAACATTCAAACGATAGTACAAATCTTCTCTAAATTTTCCTTCTTCAACCAATGCTTCCAATTCTTTATTAGTAGAGGCAACTACTCGGACATCAACCGATATTTCCTTAGTTCCGCCCAATCTATAGAATCTTCTTTCCTGAAGTACACGTAAAAGTTTTACTTGCAAATCCATACTTAATTCGCTTATTTCATCAAGTAAAATTGTTCCGTGCTGTGCCTGTTCAAATTTTCCGGGTCGCATCTTTTCGGTAGCTCCTGTAAATGCACCTTTTTCGTATCCGAAGAATTCATTTTCGGCAAGCTCGCGGGGAATTGCACCGCAGTTAACACTTACAAATGGTCCATTACTTCTTGGTGAATTATCGTGGATATATTTTGCCATCAATTCCTTACCAGTGCCTGTCTCGCCGTATATCAACACAGTTGTATCGTCTGTTTTACCGACTAATTTTCCTAATTCTAATGCTTTTCGTATTCCAATGCTATTACCAATTATTTCGTCTGGTTGTTCTTTTTTTATTTGTTCGCTTAATAAATCTACTTTTCTTTTTAATTCGTAATTCCTTAATGCTCTTTCAACAGTTACTTCTAATTGGTCTAAGTCCAATGGTTTTACAATAAAATCTTCGGCGCCGAGTTTCATTGCTCTAACTGCCATCTTAATATCAGAAAATGCAGTCATAATCACAACGGGCATAGTGTAGCCTTGTTTTCGCAATTGTTCTAAAATATCCAAACCATTGGCATAACCTAAAAAAATATCTAAAACAAGCAAGTCTGGTGCAATCTTGTGTAACTGATTAATGCCTTCATTGGGGTCGGTAAATGCTTCTACTCGTGTATATTTGCTTAATAGTACATTCTGAACAGATTCATTAACTAAAGGATCGTCCTCGATAATCACTATTGTGTAATTTTTTGCCACTTTTCCTCACATTTTTTTATGAAACAATCATAAAATAAATTGTTAAATTACATTAAATCTAATATATTAAATTAAGAAAAAAAAATGAATTTTGGCAAATTTTTGTTCAATATTGAACAATTTTTTTTAAAAAATTACTTTTTTTAGCAAATTTTCTTTGTTTTTCTAAAATTTTAATATTTTTTGAATATATTTATTTAATAATTACGATAAATTTATTTGATTTCCTAAAAAGAATTGTAATTTTGTAAATTGTAATTTTTTAATTTAGGATTTATATGAAATTCAAAACACTCTTACAAATTATTGCTCTTTCTGCATTTGCAAGTTTACTTATTTTTGGATGTGATTCCAAGGATTCAGTTCCACAAGACGGTTCGGGAAAAGCAAAATTTTCTACTTTCGAAGATTCATTGAGTTATGCTCTTGGATTGCAATTGGGCGGTTATGCTCGCCGCGACTCGCTTAAACTCAATTTTGCATATTACGAAAAAGGCTATAAAGATGCTATGGATAGTACAAATATTGCACTTCCAGATTCAGCAATTCAAAAAGTAATGGCTAAATTACAAGAACAAGCTCAGATGCGTCAAATGCAAAACGAAGAAAAAGCAATGAAGGAAAGAGAAGCAAAATCAAAAGAACTTGCTGCAACAGCAAATAAATTCTTTGAGGATTTCAAAGTTAAACCAGGCGTGAAAACAACTAAATCTGGTCTGATGTATCAAGTAATAAAGGCTGGCAGTGGTGCAACTCCAAATGTTGATGATGTTCTTACTTTAAAATTTGTTGCTTCATTTACAAATGGTGAAGTTTTTGATTCGATGGCTAAAAATAATCCTGTACAATTCCCAGTTCGTGGACTTTTTCCAGGTTGGGAAGAAGCAGCTCGCTTGATGAAAGTTGGTGGAAAGTATAAGTTCGTATTTCCAGCAAATTTAGCATTTGGCGATAAAGGTAGCGGACCTATTCCTCCAAATGCACCAATTATTTTTGAATTGGAATTAATTGATTCCAAGAAAATTGAAATGCCCCAAGGTATGCAGATGCAACCACCTCCACAACAAGGTCAACCAAGATAATATCGTAATCATTTAGATAAATTTTTATTAATGGGCTTAGCTTAAAAGGTAAAGCCCATTTTTTTTTATAAACAAAATTCTATAAGAATTATTAGATATTGCAATTTACGAGTATCAATACGCTTCAATAAGTTTCCATATCTTTACAATAATTTTTGTAATTTAGTGTTTACGTAAATATCAAAGTATATTTGAGTATAAAATGGCAACAGAAAGAAATACAGAAAAACTTGATTTCGAGAAAGTATGGTTAATGTTTCAAGAAACAGATAAGAAGTTTCAAGAAACACGACAGCAATTTCAAGAATCAGATAAAAAACTGCAAGAAACTAAAGAAATTCTTGCTAAATCTTCGTTAGAAACAAGAAAAGAATTCCAAAAACTGATGAAAAAGTTGAGTGAAATTGAAACACGTTGGGGAAAGTTTGTCGAGGCTTTGGTTGATGGAACCTTAATCAACATATTAAATGAAAAAGGAATTGATGTGCATCAAACTTTTCTACGGGCAAAAGGCAGCTTACAAAATAAACAATACGAAATTGATATAATTGCAAAAAATGGACAGCAGGTCGTGGCAGTAGAAGTAAAAACAACATTAAGTATTGATGATGTTAAAAGATTTCTTTCAAAATTAAATGTATTCAAAGAAGTTTTTCCTGTTTTTTCAACAAATGAGATTATTGGGGCAGTAGCATATATTTCTGTTGAAGGAGAAGCACACAGATATGCTGCAAGAAATGGATTATTTGTAATCAAAGCCACCAATGAAAGTGCCAGAATAATCAATCGAGAATCATTCCAACCGAAGCTATGGTAATCGGCAAGGAACAGGACTTAGAAAGCAATTTGAACAGCCACACCACCACAAAATAAATTCAAAAAAATTCGTCTGAAAAGGAAAAATGAGAGAGGGAAAGAATGCCAATTATCTCAATGTTTTATGGAATTATAGTCTCAATGTATTATAATGATAATAAACAACATAAAAAACCACATATTCATGTAAACTATCAAGATCTTGAGGCGGTTTTTGATATTCAAAGTGGCGATGTTCTTGATGGCAAATTGCCAAACAACAAACTCCGCTTAGTACAAGCATGGATTGAATTGCATCGTGACGAATTAATCGCTAATTGGTCTCTTGCTGTTTCAGGTCAAAATATTTATAGTATTGATCCCTTAAAATGAGGCTATGATGAATCCCAGAGTAATAAAAGTAGAACCTATAGAAGATTATAGAGTATTCCTTGAATTTAAGAATGGAGAACACAGAATATATAATTTTACTCCATTGTTAGACTTTGGAATATTTAAAGAGTTAAAAGATTTGCATTATTTTAAAAAAGTAAAGGTAGAGAATGGAACAATATCGTGGCCCAACGGTCAGGATATATGCCCAGACACATTATATATTGATAGCGAACCTGTACATTAATTTATATTGTGCTATTAACAATGAAACTATATTTGGAAAGCAACTTAGCCGACCACGGTGTACGAAAATATGACTATATGACGAGTTGGAACGAAGTGGAAATCCCGACTTGTCGGGAGTGGTTTACGAGCATAGATCCGCTGTGGGAGAAGTATCTTGGGCTGGCACCGTGGCAATATGCAGGGAACAGCCACACCACCACAAAATAAATTCAAAAAAATTCGTCTGAATGGAAAAATGAGAGAGGTTAAAATGGAATTTTCTGAATTATTGGATTTTGTTGATAATTTACCATTAGAAAATCAAAAAATTTTTCTTGATATTGCAAATAAAAGATTTGCAGAAAAAAGTAGGCAAAGTTTGATTACTGAGACTTTGCAATCTCGTCAAGAGTACTTAGAAGAAAACTATACAATTGGAAATTCTGGTGATTTATTCAAATCTTTAGGAATATGAGAAAACTTATTTGGACACCAAAGTTTATTAAGGCATCTGAAAAGTTCTTAAAGAAAAACCCAGAATTGATAGAGTTTTTTAAGTCTGGAATTACTCAAATTGAAGTTGATCCCTTTAATCCAATTTTAAAAACGCACAAATTAAAAGGCAGTTTAAGTTGCTGTTATTCTGCATCAATTAATTATTACTATAGAATTATTTTTGAAATTAAGAGTGAAATCATTATACTTCTTAATATTGGTACTCACGATGAAGTTTATTAAAATCAACTTGAACAGCACTCTTCGACTTCGCTCAGTGCAAGCGAAGTGCGAAAATACGATTATATGACTGGTTGGAGCGAAGCGGAAACCCCGACTTGTCGGGAGAGATTTACGAGTGTGGATCCGCTGTGGGAGAAGTATCTTAGGCTGACCCCGTGGCAATATGCAGGGAACAGCCACACCACCACAAAATAAATTGAAAAATATTCGTCTGAATGGAAAAATTGAAGAGTGAAAGAATGCCAATTATCTCAATGTTTTATGGAATTCAGATATTGATGTATTATGATGATCATAATCCACCTCATTTTCATGCTAAATATAACCAATATAAATCACTCATTAGAATTAGCGATCTTGCAGTAATTAACGGCAACCTTCCACCAAAGGCATTAGGTTTAGTGATGGAATGGGCATCTCAGCATACTTCAGAATTAACTGATAATTGGAATAATGCTCGAAATGGCGGTATTCTTCATAGTATAGAACCGCTTTGAGGTGATTTATGGTTGAAATAATTAATGCCGAATATATTAATTCTTATTTAATTAATATTACCTTCACAGATGGAGTTATGGGGGTTGTTGATTTTTCTAATTATACTAAATATAATGGACTTTTCAAAGCATTAGAAAGTATTGACTTTTTTAAAGATTTTTCTGTTGACAAAGATTTGGGAACAATTGTTTGGAAAAACGGATTAGATATTTCTCCAGAAACTTTGTATTACAAAGTAACTGGCAAATTGGCAAAAGGATTGTATTTATAAATGTGAGATTCACAAGATTACATCCTCTGTTGTTGTATCAGCCACACCACCACAAAATAAATTGAAAAATATTAGTCTGAAAAGGAAAAATTGAAGAGTGAAATAAATGAGCACATTATTAATTGAATTTACTGATGAAAAAAATAAGTCATTTATTAGTGATTTATTGGCAAAATATGATTTTATAAAAATTATCGATTCAAACGAATCTCCAAAAAGCAAAAACAGTTCTTCAATTCTATTAGAACTATCAGGTTTATGGAACAATTATGAAATTGACATTGACATTTTAAGAGAGAAATCCTGGGGAAGAAATAATTATTTTGATTGAATTTTACTTTCCATTATCAAAGTAATTGCTTGTTTATAATTTTCAAAAATATCTAATAAATTTTGATTGCATTTTAAGCTATCTGAATATTTTTCAATCGCCTCATAATCATTTCGGGCAAATGGACCAGTTAAAGGCATTGTATCTGAATTAATATTCGCAATTATATTTTGAGTTGTTTGTTCTAATAATTTGCTCAAAATTATTTTATCAGATATATCAATCTCTTGGGCTAACATTTTAGCAAATTCCATTGTTGCTACAGAAAAATTGGAAGTTGCCACACACATCAAATGATACAAGGCTCGGTTATTTTTTGCATTTTCATCTAAAAAATATGGCTTTCCATCTAATTCCGCAATTATATCTTTAATCAATTCTGGATTTGTATTACCCGAATCTATTCCCCAATAAATGTTATTTAATAAATTTTGACTATTAAAAAAAAATGTCTGAATTGGATGAGCGGCAAAAATCGAAAAATTTAGATAAATTAGACTATCTAAAATATCTGCATTTTGCAAACCAGATGTGTGAAAAATTAAACGAGTTGAAGATTTTTGAGCAGCATTATCTTTATGAAATTTTGAAAGTTCTAATGCAAAGTTTTTGATTTGATTATCGCTTATAGCAATGATGATAATATCAGAATTTAGTATTTTGCCTAAATCATCGGTAAGGAAATTAGCGTCAAAATCGATTCCAATTGCTTGGTTCTGGGCAAGGGTTAAATTACGAACAAAAACATTTTGCAGCAGTTCTTTGCTTGCTAATTTTAAAGCTAAATTTTTGCCTACTTGCCCAAAACCAATTATTGAGTATTTCATTTATTTATTGGAATTATATCGTAAGAATCTTTTTTATCTAACACATTGTAGCCTAATTCGGCAATTTGCTTTCTTAAAGCATCAGCTGCTGCGTAATCTTTATTTGCTTTTGCAACCTTTCTTTGTTCTGCTAATTCAATAATTTCAGATGGAATTATTATTTCTTCTTCTGGTTTGGCACTTATTTCCCAAACAGCAAAAATGCCGTTTATTCTTTCCAAATCATTAATGACGTTCTTCTTGGATTGCTCGGATAATTTATTAGCAGGAAATTCATTGATAAATTCAAATAAGCGAGCCAATGCTTTAGGTGAATGTAGGTCGTTTGCAAGTTCGCTAAAAACTTGGTTTGCAGGTAATTTTTCATCTGGGACTTCAATATTATCCGATTCGGAAAGTTCAAATAATTTGTAAATATAATCTTGAACCTTCAATCTTGCTTTTCGGGCAGATTCTACGCCGTCAAAAGTGAAATTATATTTTGTGCTGTAATGAGCCGAGAGCATTGCAAGACGAATATCCCGAGTGTCCAATCCTTTTGCAACTAAATCACGAATGGTAAAGAAATTGCCAAGCGACTTGCTCATCTTTTTTCCTTCAACTTCCAAAAATTCATTATGGCACCAAAAAGGATTTGGGTCAATTCCATACCCTGCTTTGCTTTGGGCGATTTCGTCCTCGTGATGTGGAAATTTCAAATCAACTCCACCTGTATGAATATCAAATGGCAATTCCAAAATTTCATACTCCATTGTAGAGCATTCCAAGTGCCAACCAGGACGACCGGGCAAACTCTTGCCATCAAGTTCGAATTCCCAAATTGGTTCTCCTTCCTTCTGTTCCTTCCAAAGCACAAAGTCGCTTGCATCTTCCCTTTCGTAAGTATCGGCATCAACGCGTGAGCCTTGTTGGAAATTTTCCCAATCAATCTTTTTCAATCTGCCATAAGTATCTGCTTGCGCCCATTTGGAAACATTAAAATAAACCGAGCCACCGGAAATATAAGCGTAACCATTATCATAGATTTTTTTGATTAAATTTTGCATTTGCCAAATAAAATCTGTAGCACGTGGATTAGCGTAAAAGTGGTCAGTATTAACTCCCAAAGAGCGAATATCTTCGTAAAATTTCTGCTCGTAATAGGTTGTAAAATTCCTTAAATTCTCCTTTGGATCCTCGGTTTGCTCGCCCATTTCGGGTAGCCAAGCAGATGAACCTAACTTGCTGTCGCGTATTGTCTTATCGTCAATATCTGTAATGTTCATAACCCATTTAACATCGTAGTTGCCCACAAACCTCATAGCGCGTTGAAGCAAATCGGCGAATAAAAATGCACGCATATTACCAATGTGAGCAAAGTTATAAACAGTTGGTCCGCAAGAATAAATACGCACTAAATTTTCCTTTAGGGGAGTAAAAGGTTCGATACGGCGTGATAAAGAATTATAAAGTGAGATTTGCATAATATTGTTATTTATATGTAATAATGTGTTAATAATTATTTTCTTTTAACCAATTTGGCTCATCCTCGAACAAAAAAGAAAATTCAACAGATAGATTTTTCAGTCTGCGAGCAACTTTGAGTAATTCTTTTGATTCAAAAAAAGAAGTTGAAATTTTAAAAACAGATTTATCTGAATCTTTTGCTATGGCAATAGTGAATTGCGAGGAATTTCCTTCATTGAAAATTTTGATATGATAAATATCATTATAGGCACACGAGAATTTGAGTTTATTGTCCCAATATTCTAATAATGTGTCGCTAAATAAAAAATAGTGATAAATATTGCCAAAATACACCAAGATAATGCCCAGCAAGGAAATTAATAGGTAAAGGTAGTTGAATTGTGTAAAATTTTCCACACTATTAGATTTTAAATTAAAGTGCAAAAATACTGCAATTCCAATAATAATCAGACCATAGCCTAAAAAAAGTAGCGGTTTTTTTTTGGAACTATAAGTATTAATTTCCATAATTGTTTATTTATTAGTAATTTAGTAAAATTTAAAATAAGGAATTGACGATTTTATATTTTAGAATCGAAATTCGAAATTTTAAAAAAACAAAAATAACTAAAAATTTAGAAAGAAGCGTGCAAAAATAAATTAATAAAATATTAGTAAATTTTGTAAGTTTTTTTTAAATTTGTAATTTGGATTATATAAGTATAGAAAAAAGATTTTTATTTCAATAAATATGGAGTTATAACGTGAAAAGAGCAAAACTCGTTCTTGGAGCTATTTTATTCATTTTTTTGGTATTTGGAACCACAAGAAGCTATTCGCAGTCGCTTTTGGGATCACAAATGGCAGAAAATTTTGAATTATTCAGCCCAATCACAAACGGAACATTTATGGGAGAAGGCGATGACCCTTGGTATGAAATAGGTATGCCTTTTACTTTCCGATACGACAATCAAAATATAACCAAACTATATGTTTATGGTAATGGCTATATTTCATTGAACACTTACCGTGAGCCCACTGCATTAGCTATTCCAAAATTGTTTTCATATCCGAACATTATTTCTTGGTATGCTGCAGATTTGGTTACTGAAGGCGGCTTATATTATGCAGTTACAGGTTCGGCTCCGTTTAGAGTGTTAACAATCGAGCAAAAAGATGCTCGTACATATAATAACGGCGGTGGCGCCACATTTGATGTTCAAATTAAATTCTACGAAACATCAAACGAAATCAAAATTCAATATGGCGACAACGAAGGTTTAGGAGCAAAATATACTTACGGCTGGATTTACTTTACTGGATCGGTAGCAAGCAACTACATCAATGTTCAACCAAACGATCCTAATGATCCATCTACATTCTATTACAGCAATGTTAATCCAAACATAAGTCGCTTTATTTTAGCTGATGCACCTTTCAAAATTCCAAAAGGAAGGACATATTCATTGAAAGTATTACCTTCATTGATAAAAGTGAATCCAGATGGGAAATATATACTAACAAAGGACTATATTTATAGCGATGCAATCAACCATCCTTATGTATTGATTTCAAGAGAAGATGCTCAATATCCAGTTGCATTACGATATACAATAACTGGTCCAATTGGCTCGGACAATCCTCAAACAATATACACAGCTATTCAGGACATAAATAATCCTGACGATGAAGTAGTCAACTTCAATCCGCAACCAGTCGGTCCTGCTTATAGGTTCGACATTGCTGCCGCAAAAGGTATTGCTGCTGGCGATAACGGTTCTCTTGATTTAAAAACAAAGCAAGATTTGATAGAAGGTGGTTTGTACGAAGTTACGGCTACTCTCGAGATTGAAGGTTATCCTGCTTTGAATCAAACTGTAAAATCAAGATTCTATATTGCATTAGATTACGATTTGGAAGCAACAAGGATTTTGCAACCCGTTAAAAAGGAAGCATCTGCTTATCGCTATGGCGATCATAGTGTGCCTTTAACAGTTAGAATAACAAATGTTGGTAAAAAAGATATTTCATATTTCGAAGTTCAAGCTAAAATTTATAATGCAACTTCTAATCAATTAGTATCTACAAAAAACGAAATTTGGCAAAATCAATTAGACCCATTATCAAGAAACGAATGGGTTGATATTAGTTTGGAAGACTTTGATCCTCAATATATCGGTGATTATTATGTAACCTACAAAGTAACTCCAAGTCAATATACTCCAGATGGAAATTTAATCAATAATGATATTCCTCTTGCTGTAGATCCAAAACATGTTTTTGAAGTTGCTTATGAAATCGAAGCCGCAATTACACAAGTATTAGCACCATCGTCTACATCTTATGCTAATGTACCAATCAGACCTGGTTTTAGAATCTTTAACTTCGGTGCTACTGATATATCAAACTTAACTACAACAGTTACAATTTCTAAAAATAACGTAGTCGTTTATTCAAAGACTGGCTTAATCGAAGCTCTTCCATCAGGCGAGGGAAATGCTATTGATTATTATTTCGATGATGTCTTTATTCCACAAACAACTGGAACTTATGTTATATCTTTCAAAGCACCCGTAACTGGCGATGAAATTCCTTCAAATAATACTTTGAATTATTCATTTAATGTTTCTTCGGGATTAGCAGGTAATTATACAATCGGTGTGGGTGGTAATTTTGCTACAATTCAAGATGCTGTTGATGCGATGTACAAAAAAGGTATAACAGCTCCAGTAACTTTCAAATTCATTAGCAATTATTATGAAGTTGGTTATTCTTATAATACAACAGCTCCTGCAATTGATATGACTTCTAATATTCCAGGTATGAGTGCAACTAATACAGTTACTTTTAAAGCATCTGAAAATATTAGTACTCGTGGTTATGTTAAAATTTATATTAAATCTGGTAGCGGTATTGGTTTCTTATTTGGTCAGAATATAAATCCGGAAAATTTAGAAGCTCCAATAAATAAAGCAACTGATACAAGAAAGAAAGATTTAGCAAATAATGCTGGTTATATTACTTTTGATGGTGGTGAATTATACACTATTCAAGTTATTATGCAATCGCCAAATAACAAAGTGAGAGTGCCATTCTATCTTGGAAATGGTGCAAGCAATATATCTATCAAGAATTTGTTAATAAGCGATGCTAATCCGCTATTCTTAACCCAAATTCCTTCCATCACATATAATGCCGGAGCTTTAGTTGAATTTAATCATCAACCAATTAACAATTTCTCGTCGGCTTTCTTGGTTAGAAGTGTTCCTCCATTCGATCCTAAAACTAATTCCAATACTTACAAGATTGATACTTTAACTAATAAAGACAACAAAATCATTGGGAATGTTGTTAATGGATTTGGATTTGGGTTGGTTGATTTAGGTATTGGCTTACTTAAAGAAGGTTTAACAGATAATACACTAAAATTCTTCAACAGTAATAATTTAGTAGAAAAAAATACTTTTGTGAATTTAGGCGGCGCTGGTATTTTTGCTGGATTTGCCGATAATTCAAGCTATAATCATAATAGAATTGATTTAGTTCAAAATAATATTCTCGAAACTGCAGGCATCCGTATGGGTGGCTTGCAAACCAAAAACTATTTTGGATATTTCAACACAAACATTACCATTAACGGGAATGAAATAAGTAACATCAAATCTCCTGTTGGTGCTGCGGGCATTTTTGTTGAACAAGCTGGATTTACATTTGGAACAGGATCTGCTACAGTATTCTACCCAAATACAGATGATAACTTCATAATTACAAATAATGTTATTCGTGATTTGAATGCAACAACAACTAACACAGATTTGTTGGGTATTGCAGTTCTTACAAATAGAACCGATATTGGAAACGCTGCTTACTTTACAAATCCTCCAAAATCAACTGACTACAGAATTCAGAATACAAAAATTGCAAATAATACAATTATTATTAATGATGCAAACGAAGAATTCCTTCTAAATGATGGTGAAATTGCTGGTATTGCTGTATTGCAAGCACAAAACACAAGCGTTATCAATAATGCAGTTGCAATCAAAGATGGATTGGTTAAGGCAGGTAATGAAATTACTGCCGCTATGTTCGTATATGGAATGCAACCAAATGACGACCAAAATACTTTCAACAATAATGTTTATTACACAAAAGGATCGGCAAATGTTGATTTAGTAAGATTTATTGAAACTAATCAAAATTCCGATGTTGTTGAATTTGGTGTTCCAACAGAATTTACCCGTTTAGATCAATGGACAGCTTGGACAGGTCAAGAAAAAACTTCAGTTGAAATTTATGACTTCACACAAGATTTAACAATTTACCCAGGCAATCCAAATAAATTAAGAAGCAAGAATAATCCTGTGCCATTTGGCTCATCATTAGACGGACGTGGCTTAACATTAGATTATGTTCAATACGATATTGACGGTGTGCTTCGTGGCGATGCTGGTCATCGTTATGATGTTGGTGCTGAACAATTCACAGGCACTCCTTATGTAGTTGATGTTGAATCCATTAACTTCACCGAGCCATTAGTATATCGTGCAACTGAAGGCTTACCTTTTGATGATGCACAATATATTGTGACACAAGTTCCTGTTGAAGTTAAGGCACAATTCCGCAACAATGGCACTCAATTACAATCAGGTGTGGTTGCGACATTAACTATCACACGCGAATCAAATGCAAACAGATTTGATAATGGAACTGTTGTTCTTACTAAGCAAATCAATGTTAATGACTTAATCGCAGGTGAAGTTGCTGAATTATCATTTGACTTAGCTGATGGTATTCCAGACGACTTTATTCCTAAAACTTATAGTGACTTTGATGGAACTCCAGACGAATATACAAATATTCCTGCTCAATTTGTAAAAATGAAAGCAAATGTTACACCAAGATATTTGATGTCAATAGATTTGCAGTATGACCAAAACAACTTGAATAACCAAATTTCGCAAGTTGTTCGCTTCTTCTTACAACGCTCAAGATACAAAATGTTGATTTCAACTGAAGATTGGGCAAATATTGATGCTACTATTAGCGGTGCAAATCAAGTAGCTGCTAATTTAAACTTAGACTCATTGCAAGCTGGTTTATTTAGATTAGGTTTCTACAATAACTTAAACTTAGAAAATCCTCGCTACGATTATGATGTAATCGATAGAAAAGCTTGGGAAAGAAGATCGATTGACTATTCACTCTACAAAACTATGTTCTGGGTGGACGGACACGACGAAGTTGCTCCTGGAGTTTTAAATCAATTAAGCATTTATGAATATCGCAATTTATTAGATTTCTTAAATACTGGAAATGCTTTATTGGGCAATAAAAAGAACATCTTCTTAAGTTCGCAAGATTTCGTTAGAAATAATGAACCTTTGTATGAAGATTTTTCGGACTACTTCCATGCTACTGAAAGTGCTGTATTGCCAACTCCACTAAAAGCTCCAGCGGATAATTATGCTGGTAATGGTTTAGATGGAACTTATATCGGTAGATTGCAAAAATTCCCTGTAACTGAAACATTCTTTGAAATCAATAATGCTGCAACTTATCCAAATAATTATCCAATGCCTGGTTTATTAGATATTCAAGTTGTTGGTAATGGTGTTGCTCGTATTGGTATGCTATACGATAATGTTTGGTTTGACAATAGAGTTTATTCTAAAATCGAATTAGTTCCTGAAAACTTGAAAATCGCTGCAATTACAAATAATGCAGTTGATTTTAACTTAGCATTAATTGGTGTGGAATGGAGACATTTTGCTGGAATCGAAAGCGTTCTTCGTTCAATGATTGATTATGCCGATGCAAACGAAGGCTATGTTGTGCCAATCGATTTATTGTCATTCAATGCTAAACAAGTTGGGACTAATTCCGTAGCTTTGAATTGGACTACAGCAAGCGAAGTTAACGGTTTAAGATTTGATATCGAACGCAGCACAGATAATGCTAATACATTTACTAAGATTGGCGAAGAACAAACAAAGGGCAATTCTGGAACAATTTCACATTACGGACCTTTTGTTGATAAGAATTTGAACTTGAATCAAACTTACGATTATCGTTTGAAGATGATTGACAAAAATGGTAGTTATGAATACAGCCAAGTAAATTCTGTTACTTTGACTGGCAACGAAGGAGTGGTTTCCGTTAGTGAATTCGAGCCAAATCCTGCAAATTCAATTTCCTACTTAAATGTTGATTTATCCTCAAATGCTAATGTTTCTGTTGCTCTCTACAATGTTGATGGTAGCTTTGTTGCTAACTTGTTTGAAGGTGAGTTGTCCGCAGGAACAAAATCAATTGAATTGAATGTAAATCAAATTGCTAATGGTTCATATAATGCAATCATTACAATAAATGGCATTACATTCGTCAAGAGAATTAACATTGTTAAATAATCAATAATCTCTCTACTTGCGAGAAAAAAAGAGGCAGTCAATTTGGCTGCCTTTTTCTATTTACATAATCATAAGAACAATAAGTCATTTTTAAGCGAAGTGAATAATCCAAAATTATTAATTGAAAAATTTATCAAAATAAATATAAATATTTAAGGAAAAGTTAGTAATTTATATTTATTTTAAATTCCAATTTCGCAAATAAACGGGATGTAGCAAGCATAGGTACGGACAACATCGCAATTTTAATTTGTTTTTTTGTGTTCTTAGCAATATAATTTTTGTATTTTTGCATTTAAGTAATATTTAGAGAGAGACAAATATGTCTAAAAAGAATCGATCTGAAAGATTAACGAATCAACATAAAGAATCTAAGGGTGTAGTTGGTATATTTGGAGATAAAGCAAAATCACACGACCTAACAGTTGGTGAAATTTCACATTATGTTATTGAACAACGTAAAAAATGAGTTTCCTCAATTATCATTTCAACACAGAACAAGCATAAAAAAAGAAGAAATAAACGAAGCATTAAAGAAAGTTGACCCGGAATTAGGACAAACCCTTTTTGTTGCTAATTCAAGTATTATTCCTGATGGTGGCATAATAGAAGTAAAAGACGATAACGGAAATTGGAGAGTTGTTTTGGTATCGGAGGCTAAACACCAAGGGAAAGATATTGAAAATATCAAAAATGGAGAACAAGTAGGTACGGACAACAATCAAGACTTGATGGCAGCTGGCAATGCGATAGAACGATCGCATAAAAATATATCAGAAATTGCTAATTTTATGTTATCTGAATCTCATTTTCCTTATGTTCTATTTCTTGAAGGCTCAAATTTTTTAACAGAAACTATTTCTATTAAAAGACCAGACGGAAGGGTTGTAATACTTGAATACAATTCAGGTATGTTAAATAGATTAGATAGATTAACTTCTGCAAATTATGGGATGCCAATCAATACCAATTTGTGTAAAAATAAGTTTGTCAAGCATAAAGATAAAACAATAATGCTTCAAGCAACTTCTATATACACGCAAGGGAATGGCGAAAAATGGGATAAGAAAAAAATGTTTGATATTATGCTTGAAATTTCTAAAACTTCTCTTCAAATATTAGGCAGTGAAATATTTAAACAGATAACTAAAAGTAAATAACTAACAAATAGAAGATTGATTGAAACAAAATAAGGTCGAAAATGGCAAGAAACGCAACAAATGAATTATTACAAAACGCTAAAAAATCAAAAAGCGATGAGTTTTATACACAACTTTCTGATATTGAAAGTGAATTGCAACATTATAAAAATCATTTTAAAGATAAAGTAGTGTATTGCAATTGCGATGACCCACGTATTAGTAATTTTTTCAATTATTTTGCCTCAAACTTTAAAGAATTAGGTCTTAAAAAAATAATAGCCTCTTGTTATAGAGAACAAACAAGGGATTTATTCAATACAAAAGAAAATGAAAATGGTTTTTACTATGAATATACAGGAAAAGATGGAGAAAGTAAAAAACCAAGTTCGACTGACTTAGTTTACTTTAAGGGAGATGGAGATTTTCGTAGTGAAGAAAGTGTTAAACTATTAAAGCAATCTGATATTGTTGTTACCAATCCACCATTTTCTTTATTTAGAGAACATATCGCTCAATTAGTTAAATACGATAAAAAGTTTTTGATAATTGGTAATATTAATGCAATAACTTATAAAGAAATTTTCAAACTAATTAAAGAAAACAAGGCATGGTTAGGAATAAATCTTGGTCGAGGTATTTCTGGTTTCATTGTTCCCGAACACTATGAACTTTATGGAACAGAGGCTCGGATTGATAGTTTAGGCAACAGAATAATATCACCAAATAATTGTCTTTGGTTGACTAACTTAGATACTTCTAAACGACACGAAGATATTGCTCTTACAAAAAGATATTTTGGAAACGAAGCTGAATATCCAAAATACGACAATTATGATGGAATTAATGTAAATAAAACGCAAGATATTCCATTTGACTACGAAGGAGTTATGGGTGTACCAATAACATTTTTACATAAATTAAATCCTGACCAATTTGAAATAGTTAAATTCAGAAAAGGGAATGATGAAAAAGATCTATCAGTAAATGGGAAATATCCGTATTTCAGAATATTAATCAGGAATAAACGAATACAAACTGAAAACCCAAAGCTATCTGAAAATAAAGCAATTACTGCTGGTAGCAACTTATATAAAACATTTGGCAGTCAGTTTGTTATAGAAAGTTTCAACCAAATGTTGCTCACAAGCCAAACAAATTATTTACAATAGTTAGAATTAAAGAACGTCAATTTTATATAGGCAAAATAAATCAAATCATCATAAATTATTATTTTGCTTGCGATTAATTATAAAATAGTGTTATGAGAACAATTCAATTAAATGTACCTGACAGCTTAGATATGAGAGACTACGACTTGTCTATGATAATTGCTTCAAGATTATATGAGGAAGCTAAAGTTACTGCAGGGCAAGCCGCTGATATTGTTGGATTATCAAAACGAGCATTTATTGAGATGCTTGGTAAGTACAATGTTTCTATATTTAGCACTTCAATTTCTGATTTAAAATCTGATATATCGAATGCCTAAAACAGTTATATCCGACACAAGTACACTTATAGTTTTCCATAAAATCGAAGAGCTTGAACTTTTACAAAAAGTTTATGGCGAGTTACTTACTACGCCCGAAATAGCTAAGGAATTTGGAGAGACCTTGCCTGACTGGATTAAAATCCAATCTGCAAATGATAAGAAGTATCAAAATTTTCTTTATACGCAGGTAGATTACGGCGAGGCAAGTGCAATTGCTTTAGCCTCGGAATTCGATGACGTATTGCTTTTGTTAGATGATTTAAAGGCTCGTAAACTTGCTACAAGATTGAACTTAAAGATAACAGGAACATTAGGTATTATTCACAAGGCAAAGCAAATGAAAATAATTGATAGAGTAAAACCTTTGATAGATAAGTTGTTGTTAACTGATTTTCATATTACTGAAAATATTGTTGAGGAAATTTTAAGGCTGAATAACGAATAAAAGTCATCTGGAAGTACAAGAGAAGAGAAAAAAACGCAAAGCAAACTCTCCCCACTCACAAGCTAAACAAATTATTTACAATAGTTAGATTTCAGAAGCGTCCTTAAAATTCAAGCAAATAACATAATAAAAACCCAACATTAAAAAAAATTGAATGTCATATTTGTTGTAAAGATAAATTAAAATGAATAAAATAATAACAGATAATATTGAAGAATTAAAAGGACTATGTTTGACATACAAAGTTAAATATATGTATGTTTTCGGTTCAGTCTGTACAGATAAATTCAATGAAAATAGCGATATTGACATACTTATAGCATTTGACAATGTTATATCATTAGAAGAATATTCTGATAATTATTTTGAATTACATTATAAACTACAAGATTTATTTGGAAGAAATATTGATTTATTGACCGAAAAATCATTATCTAACCCATACTTTATTAAAAGTTTAGATTTAACAAAGCAATTAATATATGCAGCTTGAAATAGAAAAATATTTATTTGATATTCAAACTTCTATAAATTCAATAAATGAATATTTAGGAAGCACAAGAGATTTCAATGAATATGAAAGCAATAAACTGCTGAGACGTGGTATCGAAAGAGAGCTTGAAATAATTGGAGAAGCCGCAAATCGAATTTACAAAATTGACTCTACCATTAAAATTGATAATGTTAGAAAGATAATCGATTTAAGAAATTGGGTAATTCACGGATATGATAAAATTGATAATGTCGTAATTTGGGGGATAATATCCAAGCAATTACCATTATTGAAAAATCAAATTGATGAACTCCTAAAATCAAACTAATTGCCAGTATTTATCACACGTTAAGATTTCATAGCAGTTGACTACAAGGTGTTTTTTCGTCCAACCACATAAAGAACTATCGCCACTCACAAGCCAAACAAATTATTTACAATAGTTAGAATTGCGATGCGTCAATTAAAGGGAAAGAAAGGGAAACGAACAAATAAATTATTGCGATTTGATTAAAATGTTTAATATAACAAGTTGTGTAATTTTTAAAAATTAGCGTCTTTGTTGAAAATGAAATTAAAATATGAAAACAACAATTAACAAACCGAAAGAATTTGATGCAGTTTTATTAAATCAAAATTTTTTGATTTTGAGATAATTTTATTGAGAGTATGTAAATAAATAAGTTATTGGCAATAAATAAAAAATAAGAGAAAATAAATTATGCAAGCAATAGAATTTGAAACTTATGTTAATCATAGGGCTATACAGATACCAATGCACTATCAAATAATAGATAATGCAAAAGTAAAAGTGATATTGCTATATAGTGAACCAGAAACGAAAGGCAATTATAATAAACAATTGCTCTCACTTGCTTTTACAAAAGCTCAACAAAAAGGCGTTTTTAAGAATATAACTAATTCAGTAACTTGGCAAAAACAATTAAGAGATGAGTGGGAATAAAGGATTGTTAGATAGCAACGTCATTATTGACGCATCAAAAGGCATTATTTCAGCACAAGATATTATTAATGAATATGATTATATTTATACTTCAATCATTAGTTATATTGAAACACAGGGCTATAATTTTTCCGATAATGAAGAAAAAGAAATTGTAAATCAGATATTAAATAGCGTTGAAGTAGTAAATCTTAACAAAGACATTGCAGATATAGCAATAGATTATCGCAAACAAAAAAAGATAAAATTGCCTGACGCTTTAATTTTTGCAACTGCCAAACATTTAAATGCGGATTTACTAACAAGTGATATTTCAGATTTTCAAAATATTGATAAATCTGTTAAATTAGTTGAACCCAAAAGAAATGACAAATAAAAATGCTGGTAACAAGTGCTTTGAGGAAAATATTTATTTTATTTTCCCAAAAAACACTAATTTTGTAATAATTTTATTGAAAATACGTAAATATATCAGTTATTGGCAATAAATAAAAAATAAGACTTTAAATAAAAATAATCAGAAAAGAAAAAATTTGTTATTTTTGCATTTTCAGTTTTACAATTATGATGACAGAAGAGCATATAAAAGAATCTTTATCAATTAGATATATAGAATTGGTTGCAGCCTTTAATGGATTTAATACAAGTGTTCCTGAAAAAGATTATGGCGAGGACTTGCATATTATTGAAGTAGAATATAATGAAAATAGAAAAAGATTGATTAATTCAGGTCGTATATTAAAATTTCAATTAAAAGCAACAACTGAAAATTCCATATCTTATGATAACAATTTTTTAAAATATGATTTAGAAGCAAAAAATTATAATGACTTAATTGAACGTAGCAAAGATTGTCATCCTTTATTACTTATCTTATTTGTTCTTCCTACTGAAAAAAAAGAATGGTTAAATATTTCTGATAAAGAATTAATTACACGAAAATGTGCGTATTGGTTCTTTCCCGATAAAACAGAATTATTAACGGCTAATTCAGCAACAAAAAGAATATCAATAAACAGAAATAATTTTATTTCGAATGAAACCCTAAACCAATTATTTGATAATTATTCTTAATGAAAACTCAATTAATATATAAAAACATCACAGACCTGTTATTAAACAGAGATTGGAAAAAACAGGAAGTTAAAGCAAAATATGATTTATTTGTTCCACCTTCTGTATTGGGTTTTTCAAACACTTATAAATTATATATGTACAATAAATTCGAGAATTCAGATTACGAAAAAGAAATTATTAAAAGCCTAAACATTATTTCTCAAATTTACAATGAAGATATTGATGAATTAGCATCAATTATTATAGAAGATAGACAAATATTATCATTACATATTAAGAATGAAAATATTAAAAATGGACATCCAAGTATTCCTTTTTTTAATACAATAATCAACAAATCAAAAGAATTATTACAAGAAGTTGCAAATTTTTCAGTTATCAAGCAGCCACATTTCTTTGACAATAAAGACGAAGCAGAAAGATATTTAAATTACTGTAATTTTTTCAAAAACGATGTAGGCAGTTTAATAACAAAAATTCAACTACCTAACAACGAAGAGATAAAAGAAAAAACACTTTTTGAAAATTCAATAATTGGAAGTGAAATTAACAAAAATTTGATAAATATTACTGACTTCATAAATACTGAAATAATTGGTTATGATAATTTTGAGCCAACTGATGAATTTTTGATACAAAACAGAGATTTAGTAAGTGTAAATGTTTCAAATAAGTTAAAAGACTTATATACTGGAATTGATTACGCCGATATTGAAATTTCACTCAAAGGAACTCAAATCAACCAAATAACAACAGCAAAAGAATTGAATAGAGAAAAGGTAAATAATTTAAGCACGTTTTCAAAAACTATTCGTGAAAAAATGAAAGAAATATCAGAAAACGATGTTTATGGAAAAATTGTTCAATTAAAATCAAAAGACGTTGATAGCGACCAGAATATGATAATAATTGAAGGTGAGATTAAGAAAGTAAAATCACAAATTTCAGTAAAATTGAATTCAGCCCAAATAAAATTAGCTGCCGATGCTTTTAAAAACAATCATTCAGTTCTTATAAATGCAATTTTGGAAAAGGATAAAACCCAATACAAAGTAACAGAATTGAAGGATTTTAGTGTATTACCAAAATAAAAAATGCAGGTAACAAATGTTAAAATCAAGTGGTTGGAAAGTGCTAATTTTATTGCTGGT
>DYLM01000055.1 GCA_020722095.1 Chloroherpeton thalassium | reverse complement strand
ATAATTAAAATAAATCCCTGCAATTATTATTTTATCATATTTGCAGGGATTTGTATGTGGTCAGGGAGGGAATTGAACCCCCGACACATGGATTTTCAGTCCATTGCTCTACCATCTGAGCTACCTGACCCCATTCGAATAACTCTGCTCTTTTATGAACAGAATTAATTGGGAATACAAAATTAACACTTTTTTTTGAAATAGAAAAATTTTTTTCATTTTTTTTCTTCTTTATTGCTTATTCTTTTACTTTTTTGGCTTTTTTATATGGAAATTGATCCTAAAACACTTTTTGATGCTGTTAAAAAAATGGACAAAGTTACAATTCTTGAAACTTTGCCCGTACTTCCCGTTAAAGACTTATTTGTTTTTCCCTCAACTATCGTTCCTGTTATTGTTGGACGAAATAGCTCGCTTCGTGCTATTAGCGAGGCTCTTGGCGATGTACGATTTATGTTGGTTGTTCCCCAATCAGTCGTCAAGGACGATATGGAAACTCCTACTGCAAAAGAGATGCACCGTATCGGCACTCTTGTTGCAATTTCGCAAATTATTCGGATGCCCGGACAATTGCTGAAAGTAATGGTGCACGGACTTGAAGTTGTGGATATTACTAAATTTGTGATTAAGAAAGATGTGATTTATGCCAAGTATGATATTAAACGATTCGACATTCCGCCCGCAAAAGATCCCAAATTTAGTGCTATTGAAAAAGAAACTTTGGATATTTTCCAGAATTATGCCAAGTATGACGAGGAAATGCCCCCCGAATTAATTTCTAATATTCAGAATAATGATGATTATTTGAAAAATTTCTTTTTAATTGCTTCTAATTTAGACACTCCGCTCGAGAAAAAGATGGAAATGGTGAAAAAGAAGAGCCTTTACGATATGTACTTCACACTTTCGGAGGTTCTCCGTTACGAAACAGAGGTTCTAAAATATAAATCGCAAATTGATGATGAAATAAACGAAAAGATTCAGGTATTGCAAAAGAAGTTCTTTATCAAAGAGCAAATCAGGATGTTGCGTCAGGAGCTTGGCGATGATTATGAAGACGAAGACAATCCCGAAATTGAAAAATATTATCAAACATTACTTGAATTAAAATTGCCCGAAAAAGCGCACAATAAAGCTATGGAGGAAATCAATAAATTGCGTAGAACTCCCGCTTTGAGTGCGGATTATTCTGTGGAATTGAATTATTTGGATTTGTTGATGAATTTGCCTTGGAACACTGCAACTGACGACAATTTGGATATTGAAAATGCCGAAAAAGTGCTTAACGAAGATCATTATGGGTTGGAAAAGCCAAAAGATAGAATTTTAGATTTGATTGCTGTATTGAATGTGGCGAGAACCACAAAAAAGCAAATTATATGTTTAGTTGGACCTCCCGGTACAGGCAAAACTTCATTAGCTCGTTCAATTGCAAGGGCTTTGAATCGCAAATTCGAAAGAATTGCTTTGGGGGGAGTGCGAGACGAAGCCGAGATCCGCGGTCATCGTAGAACTTATGTTGCGGCAATGCCCGGCAAAATTATTAATGCAATCAAGAAAGCGGGCAGCAATAATCCTGTGATTTTACTTGATGAAATTGATAAATTAGTGCAAAGTTTTAATGGCGATCCTGCTTCTGCTTTGTTAGAGGTGTTAGATCCCGAGCAAAACTCAACTTTTATGGATCATTATTTGGAAGTGGAATGGGATTTGTCTAAAACGTTGTTCATTACAACTGCAAATGTGCAATACGACATTCCATCAGCACTTTTGGATAGAATGGAAGTAATTGAAATATCGAGCTATATGGATTTTCAGAAAGTGGAAATTGCCAAAAATCATATCTTACCAAAGTTAAGGCAGGAATTTAATTTAGTAGATGCTAAAATCACTTTCACCGACAAAGCTATAATGAAGATAATCAATAGCTACACAATGGAAGCAGGCGTGCGTGAATTGGAAAGAATGTTATCGGCAATTTTCAGGAAAATTACCCGCGACTTTTTGAATGATAATAAAGAGAAAATTGTTGATTATCAATCAATAAAAAAATTAATTAAGAAAATTAATCATAAAAT
Source organism: Chloroherpeton thalassium (assembly GCA_020722095.1). GTDB lineage: Bacteria > Bacteroidota > Ignavibacteria > Kapaibacteriales > UBA2268 > GWF2-33-9. The sequence goes on along the minus strand of DYLM01000055.1, from coordinate 12,165 downwards.
TGACGAATCGAATATAGTTAATTATCTTAAAAATGAAAAATTTAGAGTAAAACCCAATGAATTATCCAATAAAATTGGCATGGTAAATGGATTGGCTTGGACAAGCGTTGGTGGCGAGTTGCTGCCAGTAGAAGTAAGCATTATGAACGGACCCGAAAAGCTAACCTTAACAGGTAAATTAGGCGAAGTAATGCGTGAAAGTGCAGTTGCGGGTTTAACTTATATTCGCTCCAATGCAAGCAAGTTTAATATCAAACCTGATTTTTTCAAAAATAAGGAAATTCATATTCATATTCCTGAAGGTGCAATTCCCAAAGATGGTCCTTCGGCAGGAATAACAATGACTATTGCAATGCTTTCGGCAATCACACAGCAATATGTGCGGGGAGACATTGCAATGACAGGGGAAATTACATTGCGAGGGAATGTACTGCCTATCGGTGGGCTACGAGAAAAATTGCTTGCTGCAAAGAAAAAGAATATAACAACAGTAATAATTCCCAAAGAAAACGAGTTGGATTTAACAGAAGTTCCTGAATATATTAAAGACGGAATGGAATTAATCCCACTTGAACATATTGATGAAGTGATTAAAATTGCTTTACTTAAAAATAATAAAAAAATTATTGTGTAAAATTTGCAAATTCTAAAAAAATATTGTAATTTACTTTTTTACAAATGCAAATGCTAAAAAACTTTTAGCATTGCTTTGTTATATATTATTATTGATAATTTTAAATGATAATTTTAAATGATTATTGTTCAGTTATGGGCAGACGTCCAAAATAATTGTAACAGAATAATCTTTTGAATTGTTATAAAAAAAGAATTTCTACTAAAAATCTAATTTTTAGTAGGGATAGAAATTGATTGTAAATAAATTTATAAATAAAAATAAGGTGAATTATGAAACTTTATAACAAAATTACAACATTACTAAAGATTACATTAGTGATGTTGATGATTGTTGCAATTAATCCTGTTGGTTCGTTTTCGCAACCTGAGGGTTATTGCGAACCACATAAGCCCCAGCCTACTTGGCCTACTGGATACCATTATTGTTGGCCCGCATATTATATGTACTATTATGGTTATGTATATTACGGTTCGATCATTTCCCAATTTAGTGTTTCGGAACTTTCGGGAAATGTATTGATGAGTAATACTACATCAACTACTCAATACAATAAATATAACACTATCGATGGCTTTGAATTCTTTCCTACAAAAGTAGCAAAAGTTTCTCCTGGCGAGACCTATAAGTTTCAAGCAAAAGTAGGACATATATATGGGTACAATTATTACTATTGTACTTCATATTACTATATTTATAGAATTTTCATTGACTGGAATGCTGATGGCGATTTCACTGATAGTGGCGAATGGGTTAATAGTCCGACTGGAAATTATACAAATCCGATTTGGCGTGCATATCGCTCAACATGGTCCCCTACAAGTTGCAATACATTAGCAGATTATACTTATAATATTAAAATTCCTGATAATATTGAACCAAGTATAGCAAGAATGAGGGTGATGACATCTTATTACTATCCTTCTTCTCCTAATCCATCAACTTCTTATTATGATAATTCTGGGACAAACCCTTGTCATAATGGTAATTGGTATGACTATACGCAATTTGGATGGGGTTATGGTTATAAATACTCACAAGGTGAAACAGAAGATTATGTAATTGAATTCCAATTACCTCTCAAAACATCATTCCCGGGCGAAGAACCAAATGATTTATTAAAAGCAAATACTGCTTATGATGGTACAAATGGTAATCCAAAACCTTTTGTGGAATTCTATTCCCCAATGCCCGCAGGCACCAAGATGAAATTCTACATTCAAGGTCCATTGCCTTTTGATGATGTAGTTTATACTGGTTTAGATCCAGTTGATGGTACTGAATGGATAAATGTAGCAGGCGTTTATAGATACGATATGCAAAAAGCAAGTGGAATCGCATCTAAAAATGGCGATGGCACATTCTACCATACAAGTGGTGGCGAATATGTTTTAACTATTGTAATAAGCAAACCTGGATCAACAGAAAAAACTTTGAAATTCCCATTTACAGTTTCTTGGCCCGATGATATTGCAATAGTTAGCATTTTATCTCCAAGAGCAGCTGGCGCCCCTGACTATTTCCAATATCCTCGCGAAAACCCAATAGGATTTGGAGTTGATGTTCAAAATGTGGGCGAACACGATGTAACAAAATTTGAAGTGCAAATTGATATTTATAATCCAAGCGGAACATTAGTTAAAACTCTAAAGAAAACTTACGATACCGAGAAAGGCGATAAAGTTTTAGAAAGAGGCGACCACGCTTCAGTATTTATGGATGAGAGCTTTGCCACAGGTATTGTTGGGCAATACAAGGTTGTTGCAACAGCAAAATTATTAAGCGCTGACGATGACGAAGCATATAATGACCGCTTCCGCAGATTGAACTCACCAGAGTTTTATTTCTCAGTTCAATATGAATTCCAAGGCAAAGCTGATGCTATTTTGTTCCCATTAACAACCTCGCAAGTAATTGAGCATAGACCATTCAGACCAGTTGGACAAATAGTTAACTTAGGTTTAGGCGATTTATCAGATGTAGTTGCTTATTTTACATATTGGAAAGAACCAAATGGCGAACAAAAGACAGTTCAAACCATAATTAAAGAAATTAATAGTGGTACTCAAGGGAATGTTGCTGTTGCTGGTTTCCCAAGTATCAAAATTGATGAAGCTGGAACATATAAATACAAATTCTCCATTAGTGTGCCCAATGATGGTTATTTAGATGACAATCAAATAGAAGGAACATTTACAGTTATCACAGGTTTGAATGGAACATACACTATTGGAACTAAAAATAGTGGGGCTGCTAATAATTACAACACTATTAATTTAGCTTTAGATGATTTGTATTTGAAAGGATTATCTGGTAATGTTGTATTTGAATTTACTGATGATAGCTATGATATTTATTCACCATTCTTAGAGCAACCAGCTTGGGACTTATCAAGTGGCATTATGGGCTTAGGTTATGATGAAGATGCAGATGTTTATAGAACATTAACATTCAAACCAAGTACAGAAAAAGCAGCTTCAAGAGCTTCGGTTGTAATTAACTTACATTCTCAAAATGGTGTTGGTATCAAATTTGGCACATCATCGTCCAATATGAATACAAATGCAATTATAAATCAAAATATTGAACCTGAAGTTAAGGCTCTATATTATAACAACGGTGGCTATATCACATTTGACGGTGGTAGCCAAAAATCATTTAAATTCTTAATACATTCTGAACAGCCAAAACACGCAAGTGTATTCTATTTAGATCGTGGAACTCATCACACAACAATTAAGAATTGTTTAGTAGAAAATGGAACAGAAGCAACTTATGGCTTAACTTGGTTGCCAAGAGTAAGCTATAACTCTGCTGAAGGCTTTAAATTCCAAAAAGACGTAACAACTACAGTTGACGGAACTTATGGCTATAGCGCTGGTATCGTTAATCGTGGTTCGATAACTGATGTATCAGTTGAGAAAAATGCTAACTTACAACCAGTAGCTAATAACAACAATACAATTTCAAATAACGAAATAAAGAACTTCGGTTATGGCATTTTCTCAACTGGTATCGGTGTTAATGTAAATGAAACTTCTGTATTCTTCAAAATGTATAATACCGGAACAGAAATTAGTAATAACTTAATCAATCGCGTTGCTGGTGCTGGTATTTTTGTTGGTTTCGAAGATGGAGCAAAAATCTTTGACAACAAAATTTATAAAGTAAATGGCAATTCAACAGCTTATGGTATTTTAGCTGGTTTGAATAGCGATGGTCCTTTATTTGGTTATAACAACACTAATTTGGATATTTATTCAAATGAAATTAACGAAGTGAAAGCATCGGGCGAAGCAGTTGGTACTAAAATTATTCAAAGTAAAGTAATTTTAGCAAACTCCGATGGAACAACATTTACAGTGCCAAGCACAAGCGATAATATCAATGTATATAGCAATGCTATTTGGGACATCAGAGCAACATCAGCTTCCGCTCACCGTGGTGGTATTTACTTAGGAACTGAAAGAGAAAATTACGAAGCAACTCCTGTTTTACCTAATTTCTTTATTACAGATGCAACTCTTGCAAACAATACAGTAATTATTGAAAATGATAGTTATAATAATACTGGATTTATTTCTGGTATCGCTGTTCAAAATGCTTCAAAATTATTACTTGCAAATAATGCTATAGCTAACTTAGACGAACAAACAAGTAGTGATGTAAATTCTGCGGTATTCTTCCAAGGAACTCGCCCAGATGGTGAAAATATTAAATTAGACAATAATGCTTATTGGGTTAATTCCGATGCATCAATTGTTCGTTTTGTTGAAATTGACAATAATTCTGATTTAGTTGAGTTCGGATATAAAAATGAATTTGCTACATTAGACCAATGGAGATTATACAGCGGTATGGACGCAACTTCTGTTGGAAATTATAATTTCTTAAATGATCTAGTCATTGGATTCTTAGAACCAATTTCATTTAATATGAAAGACAATCCCGCACCAAAAGGCAGTGCATTAAATAATCGTGGAATAAGAATCAACAATATACCAGTAGATTTGTTTGGTAATCAACGAGGAGTGCAAGGAACTGCTTACGATATCGGAGCAATTGAATTTAATGGCTTACAATATCTAACAGATATTCAACCTTATGGCATTATCAAAGAGAACATACGCAAAGAATCTTTGCCAAAGGAATTTTCTGATGCATTTTATGAAATGGTTGGTGGAGCTACTAACTTTATCGCTAAGATTTACAATGCAGGCGTGAACACTCAAAGCCAAGTGCCTATCACTATCAACATCACAGTTCAAAATCCAGATGGAACTTATTCACCAGTTGTTACTGATACCAAATATATCTCACAATTAATGCAATCTTCGTTTACTGAAGTTGACTTTAATTTAAACGATGGAGTTGGTACTGAATTTGTTCCAAAGAGCTACTTAGATTGGAATAAAGAAAGAGCAGCTGCAAGTTTACCTTTATATTCTGTTCCTACTCAATTTAAACCAATGGAAGCAAATGTGTCGCCAATTTATCGCATTACATTTACTTCACCATTAGACGAAGATAATAATAATAACACATTTGCTATTGATTTTAGATATTATGTTAAGAAATCCCCAATCGGCTTGATGGCTATCACTCCAAGCGATAGAACTGCTATTTCTGATACTCCAACTCTCGAAGAAATTGCTACAAAACAAAACTTAATCAACTTGAATACAGCGTTGAATGATTTAGGTGCTATCACAGATTATTCTTTGAATAAATTTGATATTGATTACTTATATTTGCCAGGCTGGAACCCTCGTTCATACAACTTTGTTCCTTATAATTCAATTTTCTTTAGTGATGGTGATTACGAAAATACTGCAACTAACTGGAATATTAACTTAGTTTTGGGATTGCAAGCATTCTTAGAAAGTGGTTCAGCTAACTTAAAGAAAAACTTAGTAATTGCTTCACAAGAATTAGCACGCTTGAATAGAAATAGCTTTGGATATGATTTCTTAAGTAATTATATGAAAGTTGAAAATCACTATCCATCTAATCCATTTGGAATTAATGGCGACTATGATGGCAATACAGTTAAAGGTATGTCGATTGCTAAGAACCACGAATTTACTATTCAAAGCACTGGTATTGATGGCGATGATTATCCAAAACCAGGTTTATTATCAATCAAAGACAATGAAGGCAAAGCTCAAATCGGTTTAATTTATACTAAATTACAACAAGGCAAAAATGGCGAAAACGACACTGAACCTTATCCAAATAGCGAAAGAATTATGGCTGTTACTGCTAATACATTAGAGTACAATACTATTTACTTAGCTGCTGATTGGCGCCACTTTGCTAAACCAACCGACTTGATTCGTGGTTTATCTGATTACTTAGAATATTACGAAGGAAATATCTTGCCAGTATCATTGATGAGCTTTGACGCTATTGCAAGTGGCAAACGAGTTGATTTATCTTGGGCAACAAGCGAAGAACAAAATTCACTCAAATTTGAAGTTGAAAAATCAATCGCTGGCGATAATTCATTTAATAAAATTGCTGAAGTATCTGCTAAAGGTCGTTCAATTGACGTTGTTAAATACGGACCAGTTAAGGACTTTGATGTAGAATTTGGTAAATCTTATTCATATCGCTTAAAGATTGTTGATAAAGATGGTTCATTCGGTTATAGCCCAATCGAAACAGTTAACTTAAATGGTCAATTTGGCAATATCGAATTAGGCGAAATTTTACCAAATCCAAGTGTTAGCGAAAGTAAATTAGAATTGAACTTAAGCAATGATGTTGATGTTAATATCGAATTGTTTGATATGGCAGGACATAAGGTTGCAACATTGATGGACGGCAAGCAAGGTGCTGGCACTCATTCAATCGTAATCAATTCTCGTAACTTGAGCAATGGAACTTATACAATTATTCTAACTTCTGGTGATGTAATTATCACTCGCCAATTGCAAGTTGTGAAATAATAAGTACAATACAAACAAAAATCAAAATGGCTGTTCTTGTTTAGAGAGCAGCCATTTTTTTTGCTAAATATAATATATGATTTAATAAGTTTTTGTATTTTTGTGAATTAATATATTTACGTTTATTATTATCATACTTAAATAAATTAACCAATATGAAGTTTATCGATCCATTTAATATATTACAACCCAATGAAAGATGGGCACCTTCTCAAAAGCAAATTGATCTATTTAATGATGAATATGAGAAACTTTTACCTCCTTTAGTACACAAAATAAGACTTGCAGTATTTAACTGGAGAACCAATGATTATAATGGCGCCTCCGGAACATCTAAATCACTCTTAAATTTTTGGTTTAACCAAGATCATTTTATAAATCAAAATAAATTTCAATTCTATTTCTCACAGAGAGAAGCAATAGAATCAATTATTTACTTGTACGAAGTTGCAAAAGCAAGAGACAAATACGAATTGATGAAATTCGACTCTTCGCAACGTATCAGTACAGGTATGTTTGATGAATTATGGACACGGTATGTTGTGAAAATGGCAACGGGTGCTGGGAAAACAAAAGTAATGGGATTGACTTTAGTTTGGAGCTACTTTCATAAGTTGTATGAATCGGATAGTCCGCTCTCGAAAAACTTCTTAGTTATTGCCCCAAACATTATTGTATTAAACCGTTTGAGAAAAGACTTTGATGGACTAAAGATGTTTTTTGACGAGCCTTTTATTCCTGAAAACGGATATGCCGATAAAGACTGGAAAAACGATTTTCAATTGACTTTGCATATACAAGACGAACTGAAACCGATTACCGAATCGGGAAATATTTTCCTTACCAATATACACCGAGTATTTTTAAACGAAGATCCGGAACAAAGTTTCGAGGAAACGTTTTTAGGTGTTAAACCTAAGCCCGATGCTGACACTTTAAAGCGTTTGGACTTAGGCAAAGTCTTGCGAAGTGATAAAATTAAAGATTTGGTTGTATTGAATGATGAAGCTCACCACATTCACGACAGCTCTTTGACTTGGTTTAAAAACATTGAAGATATTAACAATAAATTAAAACTAAAAAACAGCAATGGTTTAAGTTTACAAACTGATTTTACTGCTACGCCTAAACACAATAACGGTGCTATTTTTGTTCAAACTATCTGTGATTATCCATTAGTCGAAGCAATTAAGCAAAATGTTGTAAAGTCTCCTGTTTTGCCTGATGAAGCTTCGAGACAGAAAATTAAAGAGAAGGACTCATCTGATTTTATTGAAAGATACCGTGACCACATCCATTTAGGATACATAGAATGGGAAAAACAATATGAGGAATTGAGAAAAATAAAAACACCAATTCTTTTTATTATGACTATGAGTACCAAAGAAGCAGACCAGACTGCTGAATTTTTAGAAAACACATATCCAATTTTAAAAAATGCTGTTCTTACAATTCACACAAATAATTCAGGAGAGATAAAGGAAACTCCAAATTCTAAAAAGGATAAAGAGGAATTAGACAAACTCAGAAAAGCAGCAGATGATGTAGATAAAGATCAATCTCCTTATAAAGCGGTTGTTTCTGTTTTGATGCTACGCGAAGGCTGGGATGTTAAAAATGTAACTACTATCGTTGGACTTCGCCCCTTTGGTGCTGAATCCAAAATATTACCAGAACAAACTATTGGTCGTGGACTAAGGAAAATGTTTAATCTTAATACTAAAGAAGAATTGGTTGTGATTGGCACTTATCCCTTTTTACAATTTGTTGAAACTTTAAAAGAGGAAGGTGTTGAAATACAATATAGCTCAATGGGAATAGGAACTAAGACAAAATCAAATATAATTATTGAAGTTGATAAAGAAAATAAAAATAAAAATTTGGAAGAATTGGACATACCCTTGCCCCAGATGAGCCCCCGCATTTACCGTGAATTTAAGAACTTGCAATTAATAGATATAAACACTTTCAAAAATCCAAAAGTATTCTTAAAGAAATTTTCAGATGAAGAACTAAAAGAAATTATTTTTAACGATATCGAAGGTGATTTTTCGCATAAAACAATTTTCAAAAATACATCTACTGATTATAGAAATATTATAAGTTTCTTTACTTCGGCTATATTAAGAGAGTCAAGATTAGTTAGCGGTTTCAATATTCTTTATCCAAAAGTTGAAAGTTTTATTAAGTATAAATTATTTACTAAAGAGGTTGATTTTAGTAACCCTCAAGTATGGCGAAACCTTTCGGAAATTGAACCTAAAGAAATTTTAAAAACAACATTTAAGAAAGCTATTGATGAATTAACAGTTGCTGACAAAGGAACTGCCGAAGTTAAAAATTATATTTCACTAAAACACACTAAACCCAAAATAGCAGAAAATCAAAAGTTTCTTATTCCCAAAAAATCAATTTTCAATAAAATTATTGGTGATAGTGATTTTGAATTGGAATTTGCTGCGTTTCTCGAAAATCGTTTTTACGATGTAGTTTCTTATGCCAAAAACACGATGGGCGAAGGTGGCATCAATTTTAAAATTGAGTATCAAGCAGAAGATGGGAATATAAGAGAGTATTATCCCGATTTTTTCGTAAAAACCGCCGACAAAACCTTTTATATAGTCGAAACCAAAGGACGTGAAGATTTTGACGATATTCGTAAAATTAAACGATTAGTAACTTGGTGCAAGGATATAAACTCAGCACAAAAGGATTATACCTATTCGCCAGTTTACATTAAGCAAGAAAAATGGGACGAAGTGAAGAATGATTTAAAATCATTCAACGATGTAATTAAACTTTTTGAAGTAAAATGACAGAGCAGGAATTACATATTTACCTTATAAATAATTTCCCTCAAGAAAATGAAAAATGCGAGTGGAAAGAGTTTAAAAACCTGAAACATACTGTTGCAGGAAATGAAGGTAGCGATATTATTTCCTACATTTCGGCTATTGCCAATATGAATGGGGGACATCTCATCATTGGGGTTGAAGATGAAACGCTTGATATTGTAGGGATTCAGGATTTTTACAACTATACAACTCAAAATATAAAACTCAAAATTTTAAAATTATGCCTGAACCTAAGTTCTGAAGATTTTGATATTTTAGAATACAAAACTTCCGATACCCATAAAACGGTTTGGATTTTCCAAATTCCAAAACATCAATTCAGACTTCCGGTTTATGCACATCAAAAATGTTGGCAGCGTATCAACGATAGTTTGGTCGAGATGACACAAGCACGTCTTGATGCCATTATTACTGAAATTAGACCTAATGAAGATTGGACAGCCGTTGTTATCCCAGACGCTACCATAGAAGATTTAGATGAAGCAGCTATTGCAAAAGCAAGACTTGAGTTTGTGAAACGAAACCCAAAATATAAAGACGATGAACCCCTTTGGGATGCTAAACGGTTTTTAGATAAAGCTAAACTTACCATTAAGGGAAAAATAACCAGGGCTGCTCTCATTTTATTGGGAAAAGAAGAAGCCGAACACTTTTTGGGTTCTTATGTGAAAATTCGTTGGAATTTAAAAACAATTGACAATCAGGATAAGGACTTTGAAATTTTTTCCATTCCCTTTATTCTGAGTGTGGACGAAGTGTTTAAAAAAATCAGAAATTTAAAATACCGCTATTTAAGAGACGGTACCTTATTCCCTGACGAGTTTTTGCGTTATGACCCCTTTACTATTCGTGAACCCATAAATAATGCCATTGCCCATCAGGATTATACAAAAGGTGGATATATTAATATCGTCGAATTTGATGACGACCACCTTACTTTCTCAAATCTTGGTGATTTTTTACCCAAATCGGTTGAAGATGTGGTGCTTATGGATACACCACAAGAAAATTATCGAAACCCATTTTTGGTAACAGCTATGAAGGAACTCGATATGATTGAAACACAGGGAGGCGGAATCCGTAAAATGTTCAACTTTCAACGGCAGCGATTTTTCCCTATGCCCGATTACGATTTGAGCAACGGTAAGGTAAAATTAACCATTACCGGCAAAATTTTAAACGAACATTTTGTACGTATTCTCATTAAAAATCCAGACCTCAAACTGGAAGATATTTTATTGTTAGATAAAGTACAAAAACAAAAAGAAATATCCGACTTGGAATACAAATACTTAAAGAAATTAAGATTTATTGAAGGACGACGCCCCAATATTTATTTATCATCAAATGTGATTATACCCACCGAAGATGAAAACTTAAAAGGCGAATATATTCGTAACAAGGGTTTTGATGATGGTTATTTAAAAAAATTGATACTTGAATACTTAAGACAATGGAATGAAGCTTCGCGTAAACAATTAGAAAACCTTTTGTGGGACAAATTATCGGACACATTAGACGATAATAGTAAAAAAAACAAAGTTATGAACTACCTGCAATCGCTTCGTAAAGAGGGTAAAATTAAAATTGATACCGGAAAAAAATGGAGATTAATCTAATATGCGAACTTATGCGAACTTATACGAACTCTAATAAGCAATAGCTTGATTATCAGCAACTTAAATCAATGCAAAATATGCGAACTTATGCGAACTAAATTAAAATAAAACAACAATGAACCTAAACGACAACGACAAAAACCGAATTATTGAACTCATTAAAGCAGGACAAACACTGCCCAAAGAAGATATTTACAAACTATTCTCCGATGAAGAAGATGTTTTCCTCTTCTGGAACGGACGTAAGGAAGATGTAACTAACATTGCTTTGCCTTTCCACAGCATTGAACATATCGACGAACCTCGCACAGAAACAAACCAAACGATAGAACTCTTCGACACGCGTGGACGACAACTCAAAGGCTGGACAAACAAACTGATTTGGGGCGACAACAAACTCATTCTTTCTTCTTTGGCAAACGGACCAATGCGTGAAGAAATTGAAAAAGAAGGCGGTATAAAACTCATTTACATTGACCCGCCCTTTGCCGTAGGTGCCGATTTTGGTTTTGACATAAAAATAAGCGGTGAAAAAGCCGAAAAAAAACAAAGCATTATTGAAGAAATTGCCTACCGCGATACTTGGGGAAAAGGGATTTCTAGCTATTTAACAATGATGTACGAACGCCTAAAATTGATGCATAATTTATTGGCAGAAGATGGAAGTATTTATGTGCATTGTGATTGGAGAGTAAATCATCTTCTAAAATTGTTATTAAATGATATATTCGGTATTGAAAATTTTCAAAGGGAAATAGTCTGGCGTATAGGCTGGTGCTCAGGTTATAAAACCCAAATAAAAAACTGGATTAGAAATCATGATACAATTTTGTATTACTCAAAAAATATTAGAAATTTTATATTTAATAAACTATCAATTCCATATGACCCTAAATATGTAAGAAGAGATGGAAAAAAACCGGAAGGTGAGGGATACCCAATTGAAGATACGTGGAATTGCAGTGAAATTGACAAATTAGATTCTATTCAAATTATGAGTTTTTCAAATGAAAAGACTGGTTATGCAACGCAAAAAAATGAAAAATTACTTGAACGCATTATAAAAGCCAGCAGCAACGAAGGCGATTTAATTGCCGATTTCTTTT